>JALFTO010000115.1 GCA_022779165.1 Lachnospiraceae bacterium | reverse complement strand
GCCGAAGGGGAAACTCTCCCTGAAGGGTTTCTTTCTGGGCATGCATTTAAGAGGTGCATGACTGTCATCTGGTTAGATGGAGTGCTATCGTGGTAATTGGAATTATGAGCCGAGTCCATCTAGCGTGGACCCGGTTTTTTTGCGCAGAGGCGCGTTTCATCTGAGTCTCAGTAGGCGCAGAATGGAAAAGTGGAAGATAGTTTGAGAAGGAGGAAAAAGAAATGGCAATTTTTAAAGGAGCAGGCGTAGCAATTGTAACACCCTTTCATCAGGACGGTACGGTAAATTATGAGAAGTTTGCGGAGCTGATTGAATTTCAGATCACGAACAGCACAGACGCGATCGTTGTCTGCGGGACGACAGGAGAGGCTTCCACATTGACACACGAGGAACATCTGGATGTGATCCGTTACTGTGTTGAGAAGGTGGCAGGCAGGGTTCCCGTTATTGCGGGAACGGGTTCCAACTGCACGGAGACAGCGATTTATCTGTCTACTGAGGCGGAGAAGGCCGGCGTAGACGGTGTGCTGTTGGTATCGCCTTATTATAACAAAGCGACACAGAACGGATTGTACGGGCATTTTAAGGCGATCGCCGATTCCATCAAGATCCCGGCATTGCTTTATAATATTCCGGGGCGCACCGGTGTGAACATCCAGCCGGAAACGATCGTGAGGCTGTGCCGTGATGTGGAGAATATCGTCGGAGTCAAGGAAGCATCCGGAAATATTTCACAGGTAGTGAAGCTGATGGCAATAGCAGACGGTTGTGTGGATCTGTATTCGGGAAATGATGATCAGGTAGTGCCCCTCCTTGCTGTGGGCGGAATGGGTGTGATCTCCGTGCTGTCAAATGTGGCGCCGAAGGAGACACATGATATGTGTGCAAAATTCTTTGAGGGCGATCTTCAGGGCAGTCTGGATATCCAGTTGAAGGCATCTGCGCTGATCGATGCGCTGTTCTGTGAGGTGAATCCGATTCCGGTCAAGAAGGCGTTAAATCTGATGGGAATGGAAGCAGGTCCGATGCGCAGACCGTTAACCGAGATGGAGCCTGCCAATGCAGAGCGCCTGAAGAAAGCGATGGTGGAATTCGGCGTTCCGGTGAAATAGGATTGCATTGTGATAAAACAAAATGCCGGTTCATTTGGTGAATGGTTGACATAAAATCGAAAAGAGGAAACAAGAATGATAAAGGTAATTATGCATGGCTGCAACGGACGTATGGGTCAGATGATCACCGGGCTTGCCGGGAAGGATCCCGATGTGGAGATCGTGGCCGGAGTCGATGTGTCCGATCATATTCAGAACAGCTATCCCGTTTTTGACAATATCGCGAAATGTGATGTTCCTGCGGATGTGGTCATTGATTTTGCATCTGCGAAGGCGGTGGACGGACTGCTCGATTACTGTGTCGGGAAAAATATCCCCTGCGTGCTCTGCACGACGGGCTTAAGCGAGGAGCAACTTCAGAAAATACAGGAGGTTTCCGGCAAAACGGCGATCTTAAAATCAGCCAATATGTCCCTGGGCGTGAACCTTCTGATGAAGCTTCTGAAAGAGGCGACAGGAGTGCTCGCGGCGGCCGGATTTGATATTGAGATCGTCGAGAAACACCATAATCAGAAGCTGGATGCGCCGAGCGGAACGGCGCTCGCGCTGGCGGATGTGATCAACAAAGAACTGGACAATGCTTACGAGTACGTTTATGATAGAAGTACAAGACGGGAGAAACGTCCGGTGAAAGAGATCGGTATTTCCGCTGTGCGCGGTGGCACGATTGTGGGAGACCATGACGTGATCTTTGCCGGTACAGATGAGGTGATCACACTTTCCCACAGGGCATACTCCCGCGAAGTATTTGCCAAGGGCGCTTTGCAGGCAGCCAAATTCTTGAGCGGAAAGCCGGCCGGACTCTATGATATGGGTCAGGTGGTTCAGTGAGGCTGCCTGGGGCAAAACATTCGACGCCCCGGCTGAGGGAGAAATATGGCGAGTGAGAAGATAGGCGAAAATCTGACAGACATGGAACTGATGTACTTAAAGACGCTGGCGGTGCAGTATCCGACCATCGCAGCGGCTTCCACGGAGATCATCAATCTGCAGGCGATTCTGAACCTGCCCAAGGGCACGGAGCATTTCCTGACAGATATTCACGGTGAGTATGAACAGTTCAACCATGTATTGAAGAACGGTTCCGGTTCCGTGCGGAGCAAGATCGATGAGGAGTTCGGGAATACCTTAAGTGACAGGGATAAGCGCGGACTGGCAACGCTGATCTATTATCCGAAGGAAAAACTGGAACTGGTGTTAAAGAGCGAGGAAAACATCGAAGACTGGTTCAAGATCACACTCCACCGACTGGTTCAAATTACCAAGAGAGTATCTTCCAAGTATACCCGTTCCAAGGTGAGGAAAGCACTTCCGAAGGATTTTGCATACATTATCGAGGAGCTGATCACGGAGAAGGCGGAGGTTCAGGACAAAGAGGCCTATTACAACGAGATCATCCATACGATCATCCGCATCGGAAGGGCTCCGGAGTTTATCATCGCGCTGGGCAATCTGATCCAGCGGCTGGTCATCGACCATCTTCACATTGTCGGGGATATCTATGACAGGGGACCCGGTCCTCATGTGATCATGGACACCTTAAGTTCCTATCATTCTGTGGATGTGCAGTGGGGCAACCATGATGTCGTCTGGATGGGAGCTGCGAGCGGTCAGCTTGCATGTATCGCGACGGTGATCCGTATGTCGGCGCGCTACGGCAATCTGGATACGCTTGAGGATGGATACGGCATCAATCTGATTCCGCTTGTGACCTTTGCGATGAAAAATTACGTATACACGAACTGTGATGCGTTTGCCATCAAATACAATACGGATTACAATACGAAAGATTTGAGTCTTGATATGCGGATGCACAAGGCAATTTCGATTATCCAGTTTAAACTGGAGGGACAGTTGATCCTGCGGCACCCGGAATTCGAGATGAACGACAGACTTCTCTTAGACAAGATCGATTATGAGAAGAAGACCGTGCGCATCGGGGATCGGGATTATCCCATGAATGATGTTGATTTCCCGACGGTTGATCCCGAACACCCTTATGAACTGACGGAGGAAGAGGCAGAACTGATGGAGCGTCTGCGTCAGGCGTTTGTGCATTGCGAGAAGCTTCAGCGCCATATCCGTTTCCTGTTTTCCAAGGGCGGTCTGTATAAGGTGCACAACTCCAACCTTTTGTATCACGGATGCGTGCCCATGGACGAAGAGGGAAATTTCAAGAAAGTCAATGTCTATGGCAAAGAGTACAGTGGCAAGGCACTGTATGATGTGCTGGAGCATTACGCCAGAAAAGGATTTTACAATAAAAATGCCGCCGAGAAACAGAAAGGCCAGGATATCATCTGGTATATCTGGGCAGGACCGAATTCCCCGGTATTCGGAAAAGACAAGATGGCGACCTTTGAGCGATATTTCGTTACGGATAAAGAGACTCACAAGGAGATCAAGAACAGTTATTACCGGCTGATGGATAATGAGGAAGTTCTGAATAAGATCATCCGTGAGTTTGGTCTGGATGAGAACAAAGCTCACATCGTCAACGGTCATGTTCCCGTGGAACTTAAGAAAGGCGAAACGCCCATCAAGTGTGGCGGCAAGCTTCTGATCATCGATGGTGGCTTCTCTAAGGCATATCAGGGGAAGACGGGAATCGCCGGATACACACTGGTGGCGAATTCACACGGCATGCGTCTGGTAGCGCATGAGACCTTTGAATCCAAGGAGGCTGCGATCAAGAAGGAGTCGGATATTTTTTCGGATTCCATCGTGATCGAAACGGCAATGAGGCGCCTGCGTGTGGCAGACACCGATATCGGTACGGAGTTAAAAGAGAGCATCCGTCATCTGGAACTGTTGCTGCAGGCTTATCAGGACGGTACGATCGTGGAAAAAATCAAATAGAATTATGAAAAAGAGCGTTCCTGCGTCAAACGGGAGCGCTCTTTTGGTATAGTGACAATCGCTGATCAAAGCGAGATTCGCAAAGCAGATCTCGTCTGTGTGGCAACCGGTGTTACGGGTTATTGCTGTTGGTATCGTTGTCTCCGCCGCCTACGATATCATTCGTCACATCAGAGACACCGTCCGCAGCATCCTTCACGCCGTTTGCCGCATCATTGACCACATCGCCTACCGTGTCACCGGCATCCTCAATGATGGTACCGTTGCCACCGTTATCGCTGTTGCTATTGTCGCTGTTCTGGTTGTCAGTGTTTGTGTTGTTGTCATTTACAGTACCGTTTGTGTCATTGGTGACGCCGTTCGTATCCGTTGTTGTGCCTGTGCCTGTCCCGGCAGGGCTTCCGTTTCCGGCGTTTGTGTCTGTGGTCGTGTTGTTCGGTGTGGTTGTGTTGCCGTTGTTCCCATTGTTGTTATTGCCGCCGCAGGCTGTGAGTGCACAGCACAGGAGGACGAGAACAAGGCAGACAGATAACATTTTTGTGTACTTTTTCATAATGCTTGCTCCTTTTCTTGAAGATAATAATAGTAGTGAATGTGAAAGCTGCAGATTTTCACCTGTTATTTCTTTCGTGATTAGTGTTTCTGTGATAATATCTTTTTATACATTTAAATTTGATTCGTTTAGGAGAAGATTTTATGCAGTTTCGGCCGTGCATTGACATTCATAACGGGAAAGTGAAGCAGATTGTGGGATCAAGCCTGCGGGATGCGGGAGATTTTGCAAAAGACAATTTTGTGGCAGAGCAGAATGCAGATTATTTCGCCCGCTATTATAAGGAACGAAATATAACGGGCGGTCATGTGATCCTGTTAAATAAATCAGGAAGCGATTTTTTTGAGGAGACGAAGCGTCAGGCGCTGCTTGCGCTCGGAGCATTTCCGGGAGGCCTGCAGATCGGCGGGGGAATCACACAGGAAAACGCGGAGGAGTATCTGGATGCGGGAGCCTCCCATGTGATCGTGACCTCCTATGTGTTTGAGGGCGGAGAGATCCGGTATGACAGACTGCAAAGCTTGAGTGCACAAATCGGCAAGGAACAGCTGGTGATCGATTTAAGCTGCCGCAAGCGCGGAGAGGATTACTATATTGTTACAGACAGATGGCAGCGGTTCACAGACGTGAAATTGACTGCGGACACACTTGATTTTTTTGCGGAGTATTGTGATGAATTTCTGGTACACGCGGTGGATGTCGAGGGAAAGGCGCAGGGCATAGAGAGGGAGATCGTCAGACTCCTCGGTGCGCACAGCGCGATACCCGCCACCTACGCCGGCGGTGTTCACGATTATTCCGATATTGATATGATTAAACAGGAAGGTCAGGATCGCGTGAACGTCACGATCGGAAGCGCCTTGGATCTGTTTGGCGGAGAACTTTCTGTGGAGGAAGTGCTGCGGAGGGTGTGAGAGATTGTCTGATGCTATGATAAAGTTGTAATGATAACGATATTGTGTTATACTAAACGCGGTGTATAACTGGAGGTGACAGCAAATTGGAATCCGAAAAGCATAACAGGAAGAAATTTAACTATACAATTATGATCGTGTCCGATTCTCCGGACGGCAGGATCAAGCCGCTTTGTCTCGGACCAACGTTCATTAAGGTATTTTCTGCGGTGATCGGATTGATCCTTGTGATTGCCGTATGTGCGGCGGCTTACCACTCATCTGTCCGCGACAAGGCGCAGGAATCGGAACAATCCCTGCAGAAGAAAGTACAGCAGCTGACAGATGAAAATAAAGCGCTGACGGCTGAGAATACGGAATTGAATGAGAAGATAGCACTTCTGAGCGACACTGTCAATCAGAAAATGGCAAACGAGGAAGCACTGGCAGCCAAGGAAGAGGAGAAAAAGATCCCGAGCGGTTTCCCGCTGGCAGGCACCGGTGTGATCGTGGAGAGCTCCGAGACCAAAAAGGTCCAG
>JALFTO010000113.1 GCA_022779165.1 Lachnospiraceae bacterium | reverse complement strand
ATATTTTCCGTGATCTTCTGGATTATGGGAATCGCCAGCGTGAGCAGAATGCATCTCGGAAACGCGAAATACAGTGGCAGTGTGAGCCAGGGGTGCAGATTATAAGATTCGAAATACCGGCCGTTTTGGAGCATATTCAGATAATGCGAGGTAGGATCGGTAGTCAGGAGCAGCATGTTGGCATCACACAGACCAAAGAAATATCCGCCCATGACGATCACAAAGGTGCTTATAATCGTGAGCACATAAGAATAGTACAGGACGCGGCGGTTTGTGTACTGTGTCGCGATGAGCAACGGAAGCATGCTGAGCAGTACTGCGTGATAGGTCATGCAGATTCCAAGAATTGTGATTGCCGTTATGGTAAAAAGGATCAGGACATATTTCGCCCATGACTGACGCAGATCTGCAAACCGGCCGAAAATCAAAGCCGCGCCGATAACAACGGAAGCGATCAGAAATCCTCTGGATAATAAGAGGTTATTGATGATAAATATGTTAAGAATATTAAGAACCCATACCAGAACCATTGCAAGCAGGATGATGCGCAGACATCTCAGGGTGTAGCGGTTGATACGGTGATCGATTTCGGGACGGGTATCATCCCCGTAGAATGTTTTAGCCAT
This sequence comes from Lachnospiraceae bacterium, assembly GCA_022779165.1. Classification (GTDB taxonomy): domain Bacteria; phylum Bacillota; class Clostridia; order Lachnospirales; family Lachnospiraceae; genus VSOB01. The sequence goes on along the minus strand of JALFTO010000113.1, from coordinate 7,009 downwards.
GGCGCTGCCTCTTTTACAAAAAATTCTGATGATGAGCCGGATCATCGAATGTTATCTGTTGCAAATATTATAACGGAATGTGGTTTTTCTGTCAAAAATATACAATTTTTCATCATTTTTTTTAAAATTAAGGATATTCTAAGGATTTTCGAGGAAAAATGTATTTTCAAAAGAAAAAACCTCTGATAAAATTCTTGAAAAAGGGGAGTGCTACGCGTTTTGGGAGAGGGCGATATCCGATGGTACATATTTTCCTGATCAATCCCTATGCGGGAAAGAGAACGTTTGCGGATGGCTTAAGAAAAAAACTGAAAGAGATACCGGATTTCAATTATTTTGTGTTCAATATCGGACATGCCGGAGAAGAAGCTGAGCTTGTCAGAAAGATCAGGAACATCTTCGATGATGAGAAGCTCAGATTTTATTGCTGCGGCGGTTCCGGAACCATGCGGAACATGCTGAACGGGTTTGACAATTTTGATAATGTCGAGATTGCTTTTTTTCCGTGCGGATTGTCAAATGATTTTTTGAAGTTATTCGGAAAAGATGAGGAACGTTTCCGTTTAATCAGCGAATTGATTGATGGTGATGTGATCGCGGTAGATTACATACGGAGCAATTGCGGTGTTACGCTGAATACTTTTTCACTGGGGATTGACACCAGAGTCGGCGAGAGAAATAGAAGGCTCCGTTTCCTGAATTTTTTTGGTGATAATGTTTCGTACACATTGAGCGTTTTTTTGGCGTTGATCGGTATCCAACTGAAAAAATACGTTGTCGAAACGGAAACAGGAGAGCATTGCCGGAATTATGCGGAGATTTTCTTCGGAAACGGAGGAGTATTGGCAGGAAATCTGAGGTTTGTTGAGAAAGCGAATCCTGTGGATGGCAGAGCTGATTTGAGACTGGTCTATTCGCGTCACAGTATCCTGTATTTTCCGATATTGCTGGCCTTGATCAAAGGGAATTACAGTTATCTTGAGAAGCATTCGTATGCGGAACGGAGCCGCTTCATCAAGATACGGCGAGAGGATGGAGGAGAGCTGTCTGTCAATCAGGATGGAGAACTGATCACGGGGATCAGGGAACTGACAGCGGAGATCGTGCCGCAGGGAATACAGTTCGTTGTGCCAAAGGGGGTGCGGCTGTAAATGAAACGGGAAAAAGAACATCCGATGTTGTGGGGAATCCTGACAGTCGTCATATGCAGCGGGATCGCGCTGTGGGTGGGAGAATTGTGCAAAGATGCCGGTGTGTTTATTATCATGCTGACGGTCAACATTTTTGTGCCGCTCATTTACAGACAGTATAAATTATATAATTACATTCTTGCGCTCACGTTAGTATTCATTCTTGGAATGGCGGTTGCCGGTTACCCGGGGATGGAAGGAACGCTCACGATCGTGGAGGTGACGTTGTTTTATACGGTGTTTGGCGGCGCGAGTCTGTTCTTAAAGTATTTTATGAAGATGATTGAGTTCAGAGAGCAGGAGCTTGCGGAACAGGAGAAGAGCGTTGACGATATGTCAAAGCTGGTATACGCCAAGTGTATGGAGGCAAGGACGGCAAACCGCGCAAAGTCGGAATTCCTCTCGCAGATGTCCCATGAAATCCGGACACCCATCAATGCAATTATCGGAATGAACGAGATGATCATGCGTGAGTCGGAGGATGATCAGATTCTGGAATATGCGGATGCCGTTTCCAACTCGGCGGCGGCACTTTTGTCGATCGTCAATGATATCCTTGATATTTCAAAGATCGAAGCGGGCAAGATGGAGATTGTCACAGCACAATATGAGATTGCGTCTCTCGCTGTTGACGGTTACAACATGACAGTGAACCGGGCAGAGGATAAGGGACTTGCGTTTCGTGTGGAGTGTGATGAAACATTGCCGGTATGTCTCGTGGGCGATATGATCCGAATCCGCCAGATCATGCTCAATCTGCTGTCAAACGCCGTGAAATATACGGAGAGTGGGCAGGTGATCCTGCGGATGAGCGGAGAGCGGACATCGGAAGGGCAGTTTACACTTCTGATACAGGTCGAGGATACCGGAATCGGAATAAGAGAGGAGAGCCTGCAGAAGCTGTTCGGAAAATTTGAGCGATTTGATCTCAAGCGGAATCAGGGAATCGAGGGAACCGGGCTCGGCATGGCGATTACCAGACAGCTTGTAGAATTGATGGGTGGCACGATAGAAGTAAACAGCACCTATGGGAAAGGTTCTGTCTTTGCCGTGAAGCTGCCGCAGAAGATCGCAGACGCCACACCGCTCGGAGCTTTTGATATCAATGAGCAGCGCGTGGATAAGAGCATGAAGCATAACAGCCGGAAATTCAGCGCCGAGACGGCACGCGTTCTCGTGGTAGATGATGTCGAGATGAATCTGCGGGTATTTCAGAATCTGCTCAAGCGGAACAAGGTCTGCGTGAGTTTGGCTTCTTCCGGACAGAAATGTCTGGAGATGGTGGCTTCCACACAGTATGATGTGATCTTTATGGATCATATGATGCCGGTGATGGACGGAATCGAAACGTTCCACAAAATGCAGGAACTGGACAGTAATCCCAACAAAGACACTCCCGTGATCATGCTGACGGCCAATGCACTGACCGGAATGCGTGGAAAATACCTGGAGGAAGGGTTTACGGACTATCTCTCCAAGCCGGTCAGCGGAGAAGCGCTGGAAAACATGCTGATGCGCTATCTTCCAAAAGATAAGATCCGGTATGAGAACGAAATTGCAGATCGGGAACAGAGTGGAACGATCATGGAGGAGAATCCGGAACAAAAGAGCGATCAGGCAGAGGATCCCTTAACACCGGAGATGGAACCCGGGACGGGACTGGCGGGACTTAAGAAGTGCGTGCCGGATCTGGATATGACTACGGCGTTGGACTATTGTGGCGGAAGCGAGGAGTTCTATATCGAACTGCTTCACGATTTTGCCAATGAGAGGACAGATGAGAAACTTTCCGGGCTGTTCGAGAAAGAGGACTGGAAGAATTATGCAGTGCAGGTCCATGGATTAAAGGGAGTCTCCCGCACGCTCGGGCTTATGGAACTCGGCGACATGGCGGAAAAGATGCAGTTCGCCGCACAGGAGCCGGATCTGGAGTATATTGGCGCACATCATGAGGAACTGCTTGGAAAATACAGTTTCATCAGCAAATGCATAAGCTGTATGTGAAGATTCGCTGCAGGTGACCGATGGCAGCATCAGGGTCAATGCACAGGCAGAAGACCAAAGAGAGAGAACACACAATATCCGCAGACGAGACAATAAGTGAGGATCAGCAGAATCATGACTGCGGGATGGGAATACCATCCGCATTTCCACGCAGGCTGCTGATCCCCTTTTTTGCGCGCACGTATCAGCATAAAACATGGGAAAATGGACAGAACAATGTCGCCGAAGAGTGCTGCCCATCCGATTGCATCAATAAAGTCGGTCAGATATGTCCGTGCCAGCAGGAAGGGTGGAACCATGATGCAAAACAGGACGAGGAAGCGTGTGTAGAAATTCCTTTCATCTTTTAACCGGAACATATCGATCGTTGCGGTGACCATAGATTCTCCCACGGTCCAGAAGGAGGTCATCATGGCACACAAGGCAAAGAGATGGGTGGTATAGAATGCCCACTGACCGAGAAGATAGCCCCAGTCATAAGGGACGTACTGTGTGATTGCTTCGACACCTGTTAAGGAAAGGACTGCCGCAGGCGCTGCCGACAGCAGAATGCCTGTAATTACCATGCCGACGATGATGGCAAGCGGAAGTTTATGCGGTGTGCGGTGCATTCCGCGGGAGAGTTCGGGTACCGCATACTGCGCAACATAGCAGAAAACGGCATTGCTGAACAGAGGTATGCCGTAGTGCCAGTTCGTGTACAGGGTGCGGGAAATATCGGATTTGGCTGATAACAGCGATGCGGCAATGAGGATGATCAGCAGAAGGATCATTCCGCTGGATACAAACTTTTCCCACATACCAACTGCCTTCAGACCAAACCAGATCACAAGAACACAGGGAATTGTGAAGACCAGACTGCCGATCCACTGTGGGATCCCAAACAGTGTGAATAAAAAACTGCCGGAATAGTTGGAATAAATGATGATGCAGCTCATACAGTTGATGAACAAAGCCAGATAGATCAGACTCGCACTGATTCTGCCGATATACTTCTCGGCAAGACCCGGAAGCTGCAGCGGAGCCTTGGTGCGCAGGCAGACTTCTGCAAGGTAGAGCATGGAAAAGGTGGTGAAAACACCGGCGATGACAAGCCAGACAGTCAGGACGGGCCAGCCTGCAAAGCGCGCAGTATAGGCAAGCCCGAGGATGCCGGAGCCGATATTGGAACCCACGATAAAAGCAACCGCTTCGCTGAAAGTGAGATCGGCTGTTTTCAATGAGGGATCTCCTGTATTTTCCAGATAATCTGTATCATGATTCATCATGGGAATCCTCCTCCGGTTGCGTAATATATTGTGCAAGTATCCGATAGATCCTGTTTATGTCGAGCGGTTTGGCGATATGGTCATTCATCCCTGCTTCCCGGCACTTCTTGATATTTTCCGTGAAAGCGTTGGCGGTCAGGGCGATGATGGGAACGGACGCAGCATCCGGTCTGGAAAGCGATCGGATTTCCTTTGCGGCAGTGAGTCCGTCCATCACCGGCATCATGATATCCATAAAGATCAGGCTGTATGTGCCGGGAGCACTTGATGCAAAGAAGTCGAGAGCCTCGCGACCATTCCCTGCAGGGGTCACCGTGATTCCGACATCCTCCAGGAGATATTTTGTGATTTCCATATTAATGCTGTTATCTTCTGCCACAAGCGCTTTCAAGCCGCTGTATTCCGCAGGGGATGATACAGTTTCAGGTTTGCTGTACGTATCTTCGCAGATTTCAAAGGCGAGCTCAATACGGACACTGGTGCCTGTGCCTTCTTCACTTGTGACGGTGACGGTTCCGCCCATGCGGTCGACAATATTTTTGATGATCGGCATTCCCAGTCCGCTTCCGGTGTATGTGGTGCGGAAACCCGGATTCTCCTGGGAAAAGGGATCAAATATGTGTTCCAGATATTCTTTGTTCATGCCGATTCCGGTATCTTCAAATTCGAAGCAGAAATGGGCAGTGTTATCCTCACAGGGTAGCTCTCCGGCACGAATGGTGATGGAACCGTGCGGTTTGTTGTACTTTACGGCATTCGACAGTACATTCAGAAAGATCTGTCTCAGATGGGAAGGACTTCCGTAGAGACTTGGGTGAATGATCCCTGTTTTTTCGAAACAGATTGAGAGATTCTGTTCGACAGCGAGTGTCTGTGTGATCACGATACAGCTGTCAAGCAATTGGTTCAGGTCGAAAGGCTCTCTGGAGAAGACCATTTTGCCGCTCTCGAGTTTCTGTAGATCGAGAATGTCATTTAAGAGCGAGAGCAGATGACTGGCGGAGATATCGATTTTGTCGATGCAGTCGTCCACCTTTTCGGGATTCTGTCTGTTCTTTCGCAGGATCTCGATCATACCTTTGATGCCGTTGAGCGGCGTTCTGATATCATGGGACATTCTGGATAAAAATTCGGACTTTGCGCTGTTCGCCTTGTTGGCCGCTTCGTAGGCCAGCTGCTGGGATTGCTGGGATTCCGACAATGTGGCACTGAGGGTATTGTTCAGTCGGACTGCCAGAAGGGCAGCGAGGCCTACTGTGTCGATCATGACGGCGAGGACTGCCAGAATAATGTCCCGGAACAGCTCGGGGGAGGATGGATTGATCTCGTCGACGGGTGATGTCACGGACAGAGTCATGCCGTTTGTCAGTGCCTGAGAATACGTCATCCAGTCACTGTCCTGTGACTGGTCGATCGTGTCATAGATCATGTTGCCGTCCTGATCGGACAGGTAGGCATAGCCGTTTGCCGGAAGATTGCTATCATTGATCATGGCTTCCAGTTGATCCAGATCGAGATCCATGCCGATGATTCCCATGAAGGTATCATCATGGTAAATGGGAATAACATAAGAAATCATAGATACACCGATGTTCTTATTATAGTAAGGCATCATCCACATTGGCTTGCGGCTTGCTTTTGGGAGATAGTACCAGCCGACATGGCTGATGTCTGTTGGATCATAAGCGTTCAGATCCGTGAGCTTTGTATCCCGGAAGAAGCCCTTCGTATCCGGTGTGAGGAAGAAGCCGGTCGTGGGTGAGAATATGTCCGGATTGAGACGCAGATAGACTGCCGCTGAAGCTTCCAGATTGCTTGCAGCTCCAAAAGACATAATACGGACATCCTTGAGTACGGAGTCTACGTTGGAAGGATTGTAAATGCTATCTGTTTTTTCCAGTTTATTCATGGTATAATCATACAGAATGTGTACGGTTTGCTCTGTGTTTCGAAAATGACCGTTTAGTTTATTGGCATTTTCCGTGCACAGGAGAGACATAATCTGCCTGGCATCGTCCTTCCGGATATTGCTCGTATTGCGCAGGCCGATCGCGGTGATAAGCGCAGCGGCTGTGATAAGACTTGCGGCTATGAGAAGAATGATTTTATTTTGAAAAGATTTCAGAGTATTCATAAAGCGCCTCCCGCTTTATCCGTACCGCAGTGGGTTGCAGTTGTTTTACTTCATTTTCATGATAAAATAAAGTAAAATGCTTGTAAAGAACGGAAAACGGCTATTTTGGAAGGATGGCACAAAAATTATGGCAGAGTACGAACAGGTTGTTCATCCGTTCCCGCCTTTTTACAGAGCGGATTCCGAAGTGTTGATTCTGGGTAGTCTCCCTTCTGTGAAATCCAGGGAGCAGGGGTTCTATTACGGCCATCCCAGAAACCGTTTCTGGCGGATGCTTTTACGCATCTTCGGGGAGAAGAGAACGCTTAAGAGCATTGAGAAAAAGAAGCGTTTCCTTGCAAAACATCGTCTCGCGTTATATGATGTGATTTACAGCTGCGAGATCAGAGGATCCAGTGACAGCAGCATCCGAA
>JALFTO010000106.1 GCA_022779165.1 Lachnospiraceae bacterium | reverse complement strand
TCAAGAAACGCGACGGCTATAAGAGATCGATAGAATTGTCAAAGCAGTACGATCTGTACAGACAGGACTATTGCGGATGCATTTATTCAAAGGCAGAGCGGGATAAAAGAGAAAATGAGCGAAAATAAGCATATGAAACAGGGAGATTATCGTTGAGTTTCCGGTTAATTCTGTTATAATGATAATGCTTTACATTTTGACCGATTTGAATAACAGACGGAAAATGATAGATAATCGAAATGATGGAGGAAAAATAGAATGCAGAAGATTTTAGACAGGATTTCGGAAGAGGTGATGCAGGCATTCGCCGCAGCGGGCTATGACGAGCAGCTCGGACGGGTGACTGTGTCGAACAGACCTGATCTGTGTGAGTTCCAGTGCAACGGTGCGATGGCCGGAGCGAAACGGTATAAGATGGCTCCCATCGCGATTGCAACAGCCGTGGCGGAGAAGCTTGCGGGCAGTAGTGTGTTCGCACAGGCGGATGCCGTGGCACCTGGTTTCCTGAATCTGAAGGTGAAGGAGAGCTTCCTGACAGAATATCTGCAGGGAATGGCGGATGCGGACAAGTATGGCCTTGAGGAGGCGAAGGATCCGCAGACGATCATCATCGATTACGGCGGACCCAATGTGGCAAAACCTCTCCATGTGGGACATTTGAGATCGGCGATCATCGGTGAGAGCATCAAACGTATCGCGCGTTATATGGGGCATAAGGTGATCGGTGATATCCATCTGGGCGACTGGGGACTGCAGATGGGATTGATCATCACAGAACTTAAGGAGAGAAAGCCGGAACTTGTGTATTTTGATGACAGCTATACGGGAGAGTATCCGAAGGAGGCTCCATTTACCATCTCCGAACTCGAGGAGATCTATCCTACGGCGAGCGGCAAGTCCAAGGAAGATCCTGCCTACAAGGAAAAGGCGATGGAGGCGACCTACAAGCTGCAGAATGGTGTGAGAGGGTATCGCGCACTGTGGGATCACATTATCCATGTGTCCGTATCCGATCTCAAGAAGAACTATGCAAACCTGAATGTGGAGTTTGATCTGTGGAAGGGTGAGTCCAGCGTTCATGACAGGATTCCTTCCATGGTGGAATATATGAAAAAAGAAGGTTACGCCCATGAGAGCGAGGGCGCTCTTGTTGTGGACGTAAAAGAGGATACCGACACCAAGGAGATTCCGCCCTGCATGATCTTAAAATCCGACGGGGCATCCCTGTATAATACGACGGATCTCGCAACGATCATGGAGCGTATGGAGATGATCCATCCGGATCATATCATCTATGTCGTGGACAAGCGCCAGGAGCTTTATTTTGAGCAGGTATTCCGATGTGCCAGGAAGACGAAGCTGGTGAAGCCGGAGACAAAGCTGACGTTCCTTGGCTTTGGTACGATGAACGGCAAGGACGGCAAGCCCTTTAAGACGAGAGAGGGCGGTGTTATGCGTTTGGAGCGTCTGATCAGCGATATCAATGCGGAGATGCTCACGAAGATCAGCACCAATGAATCGATCAGCGGTGAGGAGGCAGAACAGACGGCAAAACAGGTGGCGCTTGCTGCCGTGAAGTACGGGGATCTGTCGAATCAGGCTTCCAAGGATTATATCTTTGATATCGAGAAATTCAGCTCCTTTGAGGGAGATACCGGCCCGTATATCCTGTATACCATCGTGCGTATCAAGTCGATTCTCGCCAAGTATAAAGAGCAGGGGGGAAGTGTTGACGGTCTTACGCTCCGCGATGCGGTGAGCCCGTCCGAGAAGGCGCTGATGCTGGAACTGACAAAGTTCAATACCATGATGGAGGCAGCGTACGAAGAGATCGCGCCGCATAAGGTCTGTGCTTATATCTACGACCTAGCCAATGCATTCAACAAATTCTATCATGAGACGAAGATCCTGTCCGAGGAGGACGCTGACAGGAAAGCGGGATGGATTGCATTACTTATGTTAACCAGAGATGTCCTGGAGACCTGCATTGATCTGCTCGGCTTTTCCGCACCGGAGAGAATGTAATAAGATATAAAAAACCCCCGAAACATTATCGTTTTTTCTCCTTGCCATGAAAATATCGCCATGCTACAATACCCATACGGAAAGTACCCATGACAGGGTGGCAGCCTCCTGAGCTTATTCTAATGAGAACGGGAGGTGGTGCGGATGGAACTGTTTTCATTTCAGGACTTAGTCCTGTTTGCTACATTTCTAATTACACTGCTTGCCTACATAGACAAGCGAAAATAAAAATGCCTATCCTGTCTGCCAACAGGATAGGCGGTGTCTTTACAGACACTTAAACAACCAATCTTGGGAGCATCCACTTTGGAGTGGGTGCTTTCCACATTTATAGAATATTACAGAACAGCAATTTTGTCAAATATCATGCTATTTCAATCAGGCATAAAGTGTTGGTGGCTTAAAAGTGGCTTAATTTACATTCGTATTCGAGAATTTATAAAAAATAAAAACCCCCGAAACGTTAATGTTTCGGGGGTTTTAGCAGTAGCGAGAGGGGGACTTGAACCCTCGACACTACGGGTATGAACCGTATGCTCTAGCCAGCTGAGCTATCTCGCCATATATATGGGACCTATAGGGCTCGAACCTATGACCCTCTGCTTGTAAGGCAGATGCTCTCCCAGCTGAGCTAAGATCCCATGTTTTGGGGCTGTTTTGCAACCCGCTTTGCTAGTATACAATTATATGTTGTCTTTTGTCAAGTCTTTTTTGACAAATCATCCTAAATTGTATAGAATTGACTTGAAAAAGGGAACGAATCGGAAAAGAACGGGAAGTTATAAGTAAGGGACGGAGGGGATAAATATGGTCAGGAGATATTTTAAACCCACACGGGTGCTGCAGAGCGGCATGAGGATCGATCAGACGATTGCGGACGGGACAGGGCGCGTCCTGATCGCACGCGGAACTTATCTGGATGAATATTTGATCGATGCGATCCGGAAGTTGGGGATCACAGGTATCTATATCCGCGAGGGTGAGGAAGAGGTGGATGAGAGTCTGATCATGGCGGAAGGTGAGACTGTGTCACCCGAAACGCTTAAGAAGATCGAGAAACTCAGCGTGGCCGACCGCAATAAGGTACAGCTTACCGAGAGCGTCCGGGAGAGAGTTGCCGAGGGAATTTCCTATCTGTTTACCAACACATCTTCCGCGGATCTGGCATCGGCGACAAAGACGATCGCGGATGATCTGATGAGGGCAATCTATGAGAATGATGCGCTGGCCGTCGATATCGGTCTGCTCAAAGTCAGTGATGAGTATACGTTCAAGCACAGTGTCGATGTGGCTACGATGGCGATGATCATTGCCAAGAAGCGGGAAATGTCCCAGCAGGAAATATATGATATCGGCATTTCCGGCCTGCTTCATGATATCGGGAAGTCCAAAATTCCGAACGAGATCCTGAATAAGCCGGGGAGGCTGACGGATGATGAATTTGCCATTATGAAACAGCATTCAGCGTACGGTTATCAAATTTTAAAAGAAAACAAAGACCTGTCCGACAGGATCAAGCTCGGGGTACTCCAGCATCATGAGAAGATCAATGGGAGAGGCTATCCGATGGGTGTGGACGAGTCGAGAATCTCCCCTTTTGCAAAGATCATATCGGTTGCGGATATTTATGATGCGCTTGTGACGGAGCGACCGTATAAGCATGGATTCTCGCCCCGCGATGCGGTGGAGATGATCATGGCGATGACGGAGGAACTGGATATCGACGCGATGAGGGCTTTTCTGGGAAGTGTGATCCTATATCCGGTAGGCTCGACGGTGGAACTGAGCAACGGGGAAAAAGCGAGCGTTGTGGAAAACTATGAGAAGTTTATTCTGCGGCCGAAGGTAGTCGGGCTCAAGACAGGAAGAGTGTATGATCTGGCTAATGATCTGGACTGCGCGAACATAATCATTCAGTAGGAGTTATATGGGCAATATTATTTTAACCGGCATGCCCGGTGCGGGAAAAAGCACTGTTGGCGTTGTGCTGGCAAAGAAAATGGGATATCGTTTTATGGATTCGGATCTGGTGATCCAGGAGCGGGAGGGGAAACTGCTGCATGAGCTTATCCGTGAACTTGGCGGCGAGGGCTTTTTGCAACTGGAAAATGAGATCAATGCCTCGATCCGGACGGACCGGTCAGTGATCGCGACCGGTGGAAGCGCTGTGTACGGCAAAGAGGCGATGGAACATTTCCGCCAGATCGGGACGGTCGTTTATCTGAGTCTGCCTTATGATGAGATTGAGAAGAGACTCGGAGACTTGAATGAGCGTGGCGTAGTGCTGGCACCGGGGCAGACACTGCAGGATCTCTACAGGGAACGCGTGCCGTTGTATGAATCATATGCCCACAGGGTCATCGACTGCAGTGGAAAGAGTATCCGTGAGATCGTAGGGGAAATCGCCGGGTAGAGCGTGGCGGAGAAAGGAAAGTCCGGATCCGGCGGAGCCGGTTGCCTTTCCACATAAAAAAACGTATAATTATGTAGAGAAGGAGGGATGCATTATGACGAAGTATTTGCGTGCACCGCTTGAGGTGGAAGCGGAAGTTTATGAGCCGGGAAAGGGATTGGAAGACGGATTTGAATTGTTCAGCAAGGTGGTGACAAACGGACATGTGGTCACAGAAGGATTGATACAGTTCAAAAATGCGGAGGGAAATTTAGTGTGTCCCTTTGTGAGAAACAGGCGGGGATATACCTTTATCAGAGAAGGGGATTATATTATCCGCGAAGGCGACGAAAAGCATGTCTGCGGAGCGGATAAATTCCACAAGAGATTTCAGAGGAAAGAATAGCGGCAGGATACAGAGCGGCAGGACGGAGGAACGAAAGAGTGTATCAGATCATTGACGGGAAGAAGATCTCACAGGAGATCAAGGATGAATTGAAGGAAAAGGTGGCAGGACTTAAGGAGCAGGGAAAAAATGTGGCGTTGGCAGTGATCCAGGTGGGAAATGATCCCGCTTCCAGTGTCTATGTCAATAATAAGAAGAAAGCGTGTGCCTATATCGGGATCGAATCTCTGGCGTATGAGCTGCCGGAGGAGACAACCGAGCAGGAACTGGTAGAACTGGTAGAAAAGCTCAATGCGGATGACAAGGTGAACGGTATCCTGGTACAGCTCCCGCTTCCGAAGCACATCAACGAGGAGACGATCATCCAGACAATTTCCCCGAAGAAAGATGTGGACGGGTTCCATATGCAGAGCGTGGGTGCTCTGTGCGTGGGTGCGAAGGGCTATGTGTCCTGCACGCCGCTCGGCATCATTGAACTGCTGAAGCGTTCCGGGATCGAGATTGCCGGCAAGCACTGTGTCGTGATCGGCAGGAGCAATATTGTCGGTAAGCCTATGGCGCTTTTATTATTACGGGAAAACGGCACTGTCACTGTCTGCCATTCCAGAACACAGGATCTGAAAGAGATTACCGGACAGGCGGATATTCTTGTGGTTGCCATCGGCAAGCCGAAGTTTGTCGATGAGACTTATGTGAAAGAGGGGGCTGTCGTTATCGATGTGGGAATCCACAGAAATGAGCAGAACAAATTGTGCGGTGATGTGGATTTTGACAGAGTGGCACCCCACACCAGTGCGATCACGCCGGTTCCCGGCGGAGTTGGTCCCATGACCATCGCGATGCTGATGAACAACTGCGTCAGCTCCGTGGAATAAAAAATATTGCAAAGCGGCTCCGTGTTTGGCGGAAGCCGTTTTTGCGTGAAATCTCATTGATTTATGGAGAATGGTACGCTATACTACTAATGGCTATGTTGAATCAAGACGAAAAATGACAAATGTGTCAATTTTTGGCAACGGCAAACAAATTAAGAAAGGTACAGGGTGAGGAGCAATGAAAAAATTGGAGCAGCTTTACGAAGGCAAGGCAAAAAAGGTATTTACCACAGACGATCCCGATGTTCTGATTGTGGATTACAAGGATGATGCCACGGCGTTTAACGGTGAGAAAAAGGGCACCATCGTGGGAAAAGGCGTGATCAATAACCGTATGACAAATCATGTGTTCAAGCTTTTGGAGGCAAAGGGTGTTCCCACCCACTTTATAGAGGAGCTTTCCGACAGGGAGACGGCAGTGAAAAAAGTCGAGATCGTTCCGCTTGAGGTCATTATCCGCAACGTTGCGGCAGGAAGCTTTTCCAAGCGTCTCGGCGTGGAGGAGGGCACACCTTTCAAGGAGCCTACCATCGAGTTCAGCTACAAGAACGATGCACTGGGCGATCCGCTGATCAATTCTTATTTTGCAGTGGCTTTGGGTCTTGCTACATGGGAGGAGATCGAGACGATCAAGAAGTATGCTTTTCAGGTAAATGAGGTACTGAAGGAGTATTTCCTGCAGGCGGATATCAAACTGATCGACTTCAAGATTGAGTTTGGCAGATATCACGGACAGATCATCCTGGCGGATGAGACATCACCGGACACCTGCAGACTGTGGGATGTACACACCAACGAAAAACTGGATAAAGACAGATTCCGCAGGGATCTCGGAAATGTAGAGGAAGCTTACAACGAAGTATTCAAACGTCTGGGGTTATAAGATGGCAGAAAATGTAAACGAACTGATGGAAGTGACCGATAAGCTGCGGGAGGAATGCGGCGTTTTCGGTATGTATGATTTTGACGGCGGGGACGTGGCATCCACGATCTATTACGGTCTGTTTGCACTGCAGCACAGAGGCCAGGAGAGCTGCGGTATCGCTGTCAGTGACACGAACGGTCCCAAAGGAAAGGTACTTAGCTTCAAGGACATGGGACTTCTGAACGAAGCATTCACACCGGAGACACTGGACAAACTCAAGGGTGACATCGGTGTGGGGCATGTGCGTTATTCCACGGCGGGCGGCTCTACCAGAGAGAATGCGCAGCCGCTCGTTCTCAATTACGTCAAAGGTACGCTGGGACTTGCCCACAACGGCAATCTGATCAATGCACCGGAGCTCAGACGCGAGCTGGAATACACGGGCGCGATCTTCCAGACGACCATAGATACCGAGGTGATCGCGTATCATATCGCGAGGGAGCGTCTGAACTCCAAGACCGTTCAGGAAGCGGTGGCGCGCGCCATGAAGAAGCTGAAGGGTGCTTATTCTCTGGTGGTCATGTCCCCCAGGAAGCTGATCGGAGCCAGAGATCCTTTCGGATTCAAGCCGCTATGCATCGGAAAGAGAGACAACGCATATATCATCGCTTCGGAGACCTGTGCGCTCGATACGGTCGGAGCGACCTTTGTGCGCGACATCGAGCCGGGCGAGATCGTTACGATTTCACCGGAAAAGGGAATCGAGTCGAATAAGAGCATGTGCCTTCCCAAAGAGCAGCATGCCAGATGTGTTTTTGAGTATATTTATTTCGCAAGACCGGACAGCTACATTGACAATGTGAGCGTCTACAATTCCAGGATTCTCGCAGGAAAGTTCCTCGCCATGGATTCGCCGGTTGAGGCCGATCTGGTGGTCGGTGTGCCGGAGTCCGGCAACTGTGCCGCAATGGGATATGCCATGCAGGCGGGAATTCCCTACGGACAGGCATTTGTCAAGAATACGTATGTCGGCAGGACCTTTATCAAGCCCAAGCAGAAGCATCGTGAGAGCAGCGTACAGGTGAAGCTGAATGCTTTGAAAGAGGTTGTGAACGGCAAGCGCATTATCATCATAGACGATTCGATCGTGCGTGGTACTACTTCCGACCGCATTGTCAAGATGCTGCGTGACGCGGGTGCGAAAGAAGTGCATATGCGCGTCAGCTCGCCGCCGTTTCTGTGGCCCTGCTATTTCGGCACGGATGTGCCGGCGAGAGAGCAGCTGATCGCGTATAACCGTACCGTGGATCAGATCTGTGAGATCATCGGGGCAGATTCCCTCGGGTATCTGCGTGTGGAGCGTCTGGAGGAGATCGTGGAGCAGCTCGGTATCTGTAAGGGATGCTTTACCGGGAAATATCCGATGGAGCCGCCCACCGAGGACATTCGCGGGGAGTTTGAACGATAAGCGGTTGCGAGCTGCACGCTTATCACATATGAATGAAATAAAAGGAGAGAACAGATGAGTACAGACAGATACAACAGCCCTTTGTCCGAGCGCTATGCCAGCAAGGAGATGCAGTATATCTTTTCACCGGATATGAAATTCCGCACCTGGAGAAAGCTCTGGATCGCGCTCGCAGAGACGGAGAAGGAGCTGGGGCTCCCGATCACGCAGGAGCAGATCGATGAGTTGAAAGCCCATGCGGACGACATCAATTATGATGTGGCGAAGGCGCGTGAAAAAGAGGTGCGCCATGATGTGATGAGCCATGTGTACGCATACGGCGTACAGTGTCCCAAGGCAAAGGGGATCATCCATCTGGGAGCGACCTCCTGTTATGTGGGCGATAACACGGATATCATCGTGATGACAGAGGCACTCAAACTGGTCAAGAAGAAGCTGGTGAACGTGATCAGCGAACTGGCTGATTTTGCAGAGAAGTACAAAGATCTGCCCACACTTGCATTCACTCATTTTCAGCCTGCGCAGCCGACAACTGTCGGGAAAAGGGCAACGCTGTGGATGCAGGAGTTCTGTCTGGATCTGGAGGATCTCGACCATGTGCTGTCCGGCATGAAACTGCTCGGTTCCAAGGGAACGACCGGCACACAGGCTTCGTTCCTGGAATTGTTTAACGGTGATCAGGAGACGATCGACAAGATCGATCCGATGATCGCACAGAAGATGGGCTTTGAGAAGTGCTATCCCGTGTCGGGACAGACCTATTCCCGCAAGGTGGACACCAGAGTTGCGAATGTGCTGGCGGGCATTGCGGCGAGCGCCCACAAGATGTCAAACGATATCAGGCTGCTCCAGCATCTGAAGGAGGTTGAGGAGCCTTTTGAAAAGAGCCAGATTGGCTCATCTGCAATGGCGTACAAGAGAAATCCCATGCGCAGCGAGCGCATCGCTTCCCTGAGCCGCTATGTGATGATCGATGCACTCAATCCGGCGATTACCTCCGCGACACAGTGGTTCGAGCGTACGCTCGATGATTCGGCGAATAAGCGTCTCTCCATCCCGGAGGGATTCCTGGCTACGGACGGTATCCTGGATCTGTGCCTGAATGTGGTGGACGGTCTGGTGGTATATCCCAAGGTCATCGAGAAGAGACTGCGCAGCGAGCTTCCTTTCATGGCTACGGAGAACATCATGATGGATGCCGTGAAAGCGGGCGGCGACAGACAGGAGCTGCATGAAAAGATCAGAACGCTCTCGATGGAGGCAGGAAAGAATGTGAAGGTGGAGGGCAAAGAGAATAACCTCCTTGAGCTGATCGCGGCGGACAGCGCCTTCAACATGACGCTGGAGGATCTGCAGAAGACCATGGATCCCGCGAAATATGTGGGACGCTCCAGAGAGCAGGTGGATGCATTCTTGAAGAATGAGATTGCTCCGATCCTGGAGGAAAACAAGGAGCTGCTCGGTGTAAAGGCGGAGATCAACGTGTAGGAAGCGACGTGGCAGACAGGATGCCGTGAAAGTGCACATTTGCCGGAGACTGCGTGTGTGAAGCAGGCGATATTGATAAAAAGTGATTGATAAGTGACTTGACAGATACCCCCATGGGGTATATTATCTCGAGTAGATAGTATACCCTGTGGGGGTATTTTTGAGGAGATGGCGTGATGTGTCATAACGGTAATGAGAGGGAAAGTGTAACAGAGGTAGCAGATATGACGGGAACCGTGACAGAGGAAATGGCTGCGGCAGAAACCGTAACGGATGGCTGCTGCTCCGGGAAGCACAAGGAGCGCACAGATAAGG
>JALFTO010000105.1 GCA_022779165.1 Lachnospiraceae bacterium | reverse complement strand
TAATTCCAGTTCCCGGCTTCCGTACGGGATCGACGTTTCCACGGCATTCTGCGTATAATACACCGCATCGATAAAGTCCTTCACACCGAGTTTCATGCCGCGCACACCGACGGCCCCTTTCTTTTTCTCGGGGATCTCCTCGATGGGGAACCGCAGGAAATATCCGTCATTCGTTTTCAGCACGATGTTTTTCTGCTCTCTGATGGGTGCGACGCTGACCACCGCATCCTCTTCCTGCAGCTTGGTCGCCGCAACCGTCCGTTTTGCAACATCAAATTCGCCACCGTCCACCACTTTCATCATGGACTGCTTCGTGACAAAAATCAATCGGTACAGATTCAGTTCCGTCTGACTGGTCAGGTATACAATACGTTCCCTGCCGGAATCATAATTGCTCACATTATCGATCGGGACTCCCTTATCCCTAAACTTTCCGAACGGAATATCCGCAACCTTGATCGTATAAAGTACGCCCGTATCGGTAAAGAGACAGACTCTTCCCGTATTCTTGCATGAAAAGACAAACCGGTTCTCTGTATCCGCCGCCTCTTTGTTTCTCTCATAGGTTGCCATATCAATGGTTTTGGCATACCCGAAGCGATCCATCAGAAACATGACTTCCATTTCCTCCGGCTTCTTCTCCTCAAAGACAGCCTCCTCGCCGTCCTCGATCACCGTCTTTCTCGGATGCGCATATTCTTTCTTGATCTGATCCAGTTCATTCATGATCACCTGTGCCATGGAATCGCGGCGCTCCAGGATATCCTCATAGCGATAGATGTTTGCCACAGTCTCATCATGTTCTTTCACAAGTGCATCCAGTTCCAGACCAATTAATTTGTACAGACGCATCTCTAAGATTGCATTCGCCTGACGCTCGGTAAACTGGAGCATCTGGGCCATCACCTTAGATTCCTTTGAGCGGAATTTGATGCCGTCTGTTTTGCCTTCCACAAGACATGCTTTTGCCATCGCACGGTCTTTGGATCCCCTGAGAATCTCTATGATCAGATCGATCACATTGCAGGCTCTGATCAGACCTTCCTGAATCTCACGTCTCTCCTGTTCCCTGGCAAGAAGCGTGCGGTATTTCCTGCCCGCAACCTCATACTGGAAATCAACGTTTGCCTTGATAATCTGCTTTAAGCTCATGGTCTCCGGGCGTCCGTCGCAGATCGCCAGCATATTGACGCCGAACGTATCCTCAAGTCTTGTTTTCTTGTAGAGCATATTCTTAAAATTCTCTACATCGGTATCCTTGCGCAGTTCAATGACAATCCGGATACCTTCCTTGGAGGACTGATTGGAAATATCAACGATATCCTGCGTTTTCTTCGATTCCGCCAGTGCAGCCACATCCGACAGGAATTTCGAAATGTTTGCTCCGATCATCGGATACGGAATCTCTGTCACGACAAGGTTGATCCTGCCGCCTTTCCCCTTCTCCACCGCAACCTTGCCACGGATACGGATCTTGCCGGCTCCGGTCTCATAAATGGACAGAAGCTCGGATTTATTGATCACAATACCACCGGTCGGAAAGTCAGGTCCCTTGATATAGTTCATCAGGGCGGCATTCGAAATATTCTCATCCATCATGTATGCCTTCACGGCATCAATCACTTCTCCGAGATTATGAGGCGGAATACTTGTCACCATGCCGACGGCAATTCCCTCGGAACCGTTGACAAGGAGATTCGGTATTTTCACCGGCAGCACGACCGGCTCTTTCTCCGTTTCGTCAAAGTTTGGAATGAAATCCACCACGTCTTTATCGAGATCCGCCAGAAAATTCTCCTGTGTGATCTTCTCAAGCCTTGCCTCGGTATAACGCATGGCAGCGGCGCCATCGCCCTCAATATTGCCAAAATTTCCGTGCCCATCGATCAGCGGGAGCCCTTTCTTGAAATCCTGTGTCATGACCACCAGCGCGTCATAGATGGAGCTGTCGCCGTGCGGATGGTATTTACCCATGGTATCACCTACGATACGGGCGCTCTTGCGGTAAGGTCTGTCGTAACGGATCCCCAGTTCATGCATATCATAAAGCACCCGGCGCTGCACCGGTTTTAACCCGTCCCTGACGTCCGGAAGCGCTCTGGCAATGATCACGCTCATGGCATAGTCTATGTAGGACTTCTGCATCACTTCCGAATATTCTGTTTTTATGATTCTGTTTTCGTCCATGATACCTTCCTCCTACACATCCAGCTGTGCATCGGTAGCGTGATGATAAATAAATTCTTTTCTCGGAGGCACTTCATTGCCCATCAGTAGTTCTGTAACTTCGGACGCCATGCGGGCGTCCTCAATCTCCACAAGCTTAAGCAGCCTGCGTTCCGGATCCAGCGTGGTCTCCCAGAGCTGCTCCGCATCCATCTCTCCGAGTCCTTTGTAACGCTGTAAAGTGAACGGTCCTTTGTGCTTCTTGCGGTAACGTTCCAGCGCCTTGTCGTCATAGAGGTACTCCTCCTGTCCCTTGGACGGGATTGCCTTGTACAGCGGCGGCATGGCGATATAGACATGCCCCTCATAGATCAGTTCCGGCATGAACCGGTAAAATAGCGTGAGCAGCAGCGTGGAAATGTGCGCTCCGTCCACATCGGCATCCGCCATGATGATGATCTTGTCATATCTTAATTTTGTGATATCAAAGTCATTTCCATATCCTTCAGAGAATCCGCAGTTAAAGGCATTGATCATCGTCTTGATCTCCGCATTTGCAAGAACCTTGTCGATGCTCGCCTTCTCCACATTCAGAATTTTGCCGCGGATCGGCAGGATTGCCTGATACATACGGTTACGTGCCATCTTGGCGCTGCCCCCGGCGGAATCTCCCTCCACGATAAAGATCTCGCATTTGGAAGCATCCCTGCTTTCACAGTTGGCAAGTTTTCCGTTGGAATCAAAGGAAAAGCGCTGTTTCGTCAGCAGATTTGTCTTTGCCTTTTCCTCCGTCTTGCGAATCTTTGCGGCCTTTTCCGCACAGCCGATCACTGCCTTTAATGTTTCGAGATTTCTGTCAAAAAAGAGCTGAATTTCCTCACCGGTAATCTTAGCCACAATCTTTGCTGCGTCCTGATTATCCAGTTTTGTCTTTGTCTGTCCCTCAAAACGCGGATCGGGGTGCTTGACGGAGATCACAGCTGTCATGCCGTTTCTGACATCTGCTCCGGTGAAATTGGCGTCCTTGTCCTTGAGCACACCGATCTGTCTGGCGTAATTGTTAATTACGGTAGTAAACATTGTCTTGAAGCCGGTCAGGTGTGTGCCGCCCTCGGCATTGTAGATATTGTTGCAGAAGCCCAGAATATTCTCATGGAACTCATTGACATACTGGAAAGCCACCTCCACGGAGATGCCTTCGCTCTCTCCTTTATAGTAAATCACATCATGGATGACTTCCTTTGACTTGTTCATATCTTTTATGAACCCAATAATGCCTTCCGGTTCATGAAAATCCAGAACTTCAGGCTCCTCACGGCGCCTGTCCTCAAAACGGATCGTAAGTTCCGGATTGAGATAAGCCGTTTCATGAAGTCTGCTCTTCACCTCATCCTCTTTGAAACGAATCCTGTCAAAGATCGTATCATCCGGGAAAAAGGTAATCGTTGTGCCGGTCTCTTTTGACTTGCCGATGACAGGAAGAAGTCCCTGTTCCAGCTCCGTCACAGGTTCACCCCTCTGATATTTATCCTCATAGATACAGCCGTCTCTTTTGACCTGCACAGTCAACCATTCGGACAGCGCATTCACAACGGACGAACCGACACCATGCAGTCCACCGCTGGTCTTATATGCGGAATCATCAAACTTACCGCCCGCATGAAGCGTCGTAAATACGAGGCGCTCCGCGCTGATACCTTTCTCGTGCATCCCGACCGGAATACCTCGCCCGTTATCGGAAACCGTGGCAGAGCCGTCTGCATTGAGGATCACTGTGATATGAGTACAGTACCCTGCCAGATGCTCGTCCACCGCATTGTCAACGATCTCGTAGATCAGATGATTCAGTCCTTTTGTGGAAACGCTTCCGATATACATTCCCGGTCTTCTTCTCACCGCCTCCAGTCCTTCCAGGACAGTGATATTTGATGCATCATAGGTTGATTTGTTTGCCATGTCTTACTTACTCCTTCACTAAGACGCAGTATACTCTAAATATGGTGTTTTCGTCAAGGAAATCCCCTATCTGTTGTGATTTATGCGATCACCTTATCACCTGATCCCGATCATGTGGTATACGGCTTTCATATCCGTATTTTCCCGCACGGCATCCGCCAGCAGATCATATTGGCTGTTCTTGTATTCCAGATAGCTCATCTGCCGCTTTCCCTGCCAGATCAGGCCTTTTCGGTCAAACAGAAGCTGCAGAAGATGATTTCTCAGAGTCCCGTCCTCAAAAATGCCGTGTACATATGTCCCCATACGATTCCCCGACACATAGCCGTCCATCGCTTCTCCGCTCTCATCAAGGTAAACGATCTCAGAGAATCGTTCTGTTTTCTCCAGGGCCTCCGTCCTTCCCATATGGATCTCATAGCCGGTAAACGTGCATTCCGACAGACTTTCAAATACCCCTTTGATCGGAAAGAGTCTGCCCTTCACGCGACTTCTCACCTTCATCTCCTGAAATGAGGTCCGCAGATTCATCAGTCCCATTCCCTTCATGCTTCCGCCCTGCTCCACAGACAACGGATCCTGAATTTCTCTGCCAAGCATCTGAAAACCGCCGCAGATCCCGATGATCATGCTCGTCTCATCACGGACAAGCTGACATATCTTTTGCTCAAGGCCATTGTCGCGCATCCACTGAAGATCATGCATGGTATTCTTCGTCCCCGGCAAAATGATCAGATCCGGCACACCGAGTTCTCTCGTCGTTGTCACATACCTCAGAGATACATTCTCGATATTCTGAAGAGGGTTAAAATCCGTGAAATTCGAGATATGAGGCAAATGGATCACCGCAATATCGATCAGATCCGGTTTGCGCCCGGCAAGCAGACGCTCCGCCATACTGTCCTCATCTTCAATATCAAAATTACGGAATGGGAGCACCCCGATCGTCGGGATCCGGCATCTGTCATAGAGCATTTGGATCCCCGGTTCCAGCAGACTCCTGTCACCACGGAATTTGTTCATCACAAACCCGCGGATGCGTTTTCTCTCCTCCGGTTCTAAGAGCATCACCGTTCCGTAAAGCTGTGCGAACACACCGCCCCTGTCGATATCTCCCACTAACAGCACCGGGGCATTCACAAGCTGTGCCATTCCCATGTTGACAATATCATTTTCCTTCAGATTGATCTCCGCCGGGCTGCCTGCCCCTTCCAGGATGATAATGTCATACTCCCTCTCCAGCTTATGATAAGCATTCATGATATCCGGAATATATTCTTTCTTGTGGCGGAAATATTCTGCTGCGGACATGTTGCCGATGACCTCACCGTTTATGATGATCTGGGAACCCATCTCGGAATTCGGTTTTAACAGGATCGGATTCATACAGGAAAGCGGTCTGATTCCGCACGCCTCCGCCTGCATCACCTGGGCTCGTCCCATCTCAAGCCCTTCCTCCGTCACAAAGGAATTCAGCGCCATATTCTGGGATTTGAAAGGTGCCACCCGATAACCGTCCTGATACAGCACCCGCAAAAGTCCGGCAGCAAACAGACTTTTTCCCGCATTTGACATAGTTCCCTGAATCATAAGATTTTTTGCCATACCGACACTTCTCCTCCTGTCAGCCTTCTGTCATCAATTCCTCTGTTTCCGTCAGACATTCCCTGATCAGTTCCAATAACTTCTTATTATCTTTTCGTGTGCGCACTGCAATCCGGTAATACCCTTCCGGCATTCCCCTGAAATTGCTGCAGTCGCGGATCAGCACACCCCGCTCAAGCAGCATCCGATAAAGATTCCGGCTTCCCGGCATCTTATTTTCCCACCGGAAACATAGGAAATCCGCTGTCCCGGGCAGGACCAAGAATCCTTCACGTTCCAGTTCCGTCTTTAAATATATCCGTTCTTCCCGAATCAGCCGTCTGCTCTGCTCCATATATTCCGTACTGTCAAGTGCTGCCTCTCCCGCAGTCTGCGCCGGTATCGATACACTCCAGCATGGCATCTGATCGCTGCATTCTCTCAGGAATCCGACATCACTGCACATGAGATACCCGAGCCGCAGCCCGGCAAACGCATACGTTTTTGTGAAAGCATTGATGATCACCAGATTCGAAAATTCTGTCAAGCAGCCCGTCAAATCGTATCGACGATATTCTTCTGCAAATTCCAAGAAGCACTGATCCACCGCAACACAGATTCCTTTTTCCCTGCATTCCGATAGGATTCTTTGAAGTAACTCCCTGTCTGTCAGATTGCCGACCGGATTGTTCGGATTGCACAAAATAAGGAGATCAATGTCATCCGTAAGATCCGTAAGGATCTGCTCCGTCAGACAAAACCCAGTCTGCTCATCCATCTGCCAAAAGTAAATGTCCGCTTCTACTGATATAAGCGACCGTTCATATTCCGAGAAGCAAGGAACAGGAAGAAGTGCCCGCAGTCTGCTTCTGTCCGGGCTGTTATCTCTTCGTTTTTTGATATCAAGAGCCCTCACAACAGCCAGGATTCCCTCACTTGCCCCCGCCGTACACAGGATCTGTCCCGGCGTAATGTCGGAATATCCCTGCGCCCTGTAGTGCGCCGCAAGCTTCTCCCGCAGAAAAAAGCAGGCATCATCGGGGTATCTCTCACACACGGAAATGCTTTTTGCAAGCTGCTTTGCCGCTTCTTCCGGCATTCCCAGCGGATTCGTATTCACAGAAAAGTCCAGCCATATGTTTTTGTCATATATTTCTCCGCCATGAATGTCCATTTTCCACCTCTGTCAGATAGAGCAGCGCGTTCATGATCGCTGCCGCTACATTACTGCCGCCCTTTCGTCCCCTGGTGACGATGCAGGGAATCCCCGATGCGATCAGTTCCTCCTTTGCCTCGACCACATTCACAAATCCGACCGGCGCACCGATCACAAAAGCAGGCCGGATCTTTCCCTGACGATGCAATTCTGCCAGACGAAACAGCGCCGTCGGGGCATTAC
The DNA here is from genome assembly GCA_022779165.1 of Lachnospiraceae bacterium. Classification (GTDB taxonomy): domain Bacteria; phylum Bacillota; class Clostridia; order Lachnospirales; family Lachnospiraceae; genus VSOB01. The sequence goes on along the minus strand of JALFTO010000105.1, from coordinate 9,126 downwards.
CGATCACATAAATAAGATTCTGTGACAGTTCCGCCGATTTGTCCATGCTGACCGCAGCTCTCGTCTGACCGAGTTCCTTCGCGCGCGCTGCCACATCGGCGTCCGCCATAAAACAGTGAATCGTGCCTCCCAGCTTCTCAAGAGATGACTTATGGATTCCGGCTTTTGCCATATTCGTATCCGTCACGATATCCGTTCCCGCACGCAGCACTTCATGCGCCTGCGTAAGGATCCCCTCTGAGAAATACAGGCTGTCCAGATAGGAAAAATCCGCTGTCGTGTGGATCACTCTCTTAATGATCGGTGCAAAGCGTTCCGGCACACTTCTGCCCATCGCAGAGATCTCCTCTGTAATGATGCGGAAACTCTCCTCCTCGATCCGATTCGGTTCCGTTATGTTTCTGTCATTTGACATAGCTATCCCTCACTCCTATTTCAGACACAGAACAACACGAAGCTCAATCACTGCTATCGCGATAAGAAACGATGTGACGAGCATCATCAGATTTGCCTTTTTGATATCCTCGCGCTCAATTTTGCGAAGATCATCCCCAATAAAAGGTTTCTCAACCTTTTTCCCAAAATAATAGGCAGGACCGGCAAGCCGAACCTTAAGTGCTCCGGCACAGACAGATTCCGTCTGAGCGGAATTGGGGCTCGCATGTTTACCCCGGTCACGCAGATAGATCCGCCATGCATTCCCCGCGTCATATTTTTCACTGCCCTCTGCCAAACGCAGAAGCCATACGCCGAGCAGCATGAACGCTGCCGTAAGCCTTGCGGGAATAAAATTGGCAGCATCGTCAAGCCTCGCGGCAAAAGCTCCAAAATCACGATATTTTCCGTTCCGGTAGCCAACCATGGAATCCATCGTATTGACCGCTTTGTAAAGCATACAGAGAATAGGACCTCCGAGAGCCATGTACAGGATGGGTGCCGTCACGCCATCCGATGTATTTTCCGCAACAGTCTCCACCGCTGCACGAATCACGCCCTCCTCAGGCAGCGCCTGCGTATCACGTCCTACAATCCACGACAAACGATATCTGGCATCGTCGAGCCCTTTATCCTGCAGAGCTTGGTAGACGGCCATGCTCTCCCGATACAGACTCTTTGGCGCGATGCAAAAGAAAAAAATGCTCCCATCAAATAAAACGCCTGACGCAAAACAGATCTGATAACTCATATAGCGCAGACACAGCAGTGTCACTGTCGTCAGAAAAAGGACAGATAACGCCATACAGAAGCCGCCGATCCGCCTGCCAGCCCTTTCTGAAAGCCCGGAAAAGGAATGATAAAACCGCTCTTCCAGTCTGCCGATCAGTCTGCCGAGGATACGGATCGGATGAAAGGTCCGGCATGGATCTCCAAAGATCATATCCAGAACAAACCCGATGCACATTGCATATACAATTCTCAACCGTGTTCCCCTCCGATTCCGATACGTTTCTTCACTTCAAGCGTAAACGGCACAGAAAGGTCTGTCTCGCAGACATAGCCTCCGCCATTCTCCACCTGATATTCATAATATGTTTTTTTCTCAACGTCAAATACCGACAAAAGCGCCATGATCGTACCGCCATGGACGATAAAAGCAACGCGTTCATCGCGCCATTTCCCCGGATCTTTTGTCCACTTCCCGATCAGACGATCCATCCCGCGCTTACAACGTTTCACAAAATCCGCTTTCACTTCCCCACCCGGAAAAGCCGCTTCTCCGCCGCTGTCCAGCCATTGCTGATAAGTGGGCAGGCTCTTTAGCTCCTCATAATTCCTATTTTCAAAGATTCCGAAACTGATCTCCCGGAATTCCTCCACAGGCTGTATTTTTTTACCCGGATAAAGGAACTCTGCCGTCTCAATACAACGTTTAAGCGGACTGACATAGATCGTATCAGCCGCCGGATAATATCCCTTTGTAACTCCTGCCTCCAGTGCCTGTATGCCTTCGTGGCAGAGACGCTCGTCCGTGGTTCCGATATAACGCTTCTGCGTATTTCCTAATGTCATGCCATGACGAATCATTGTGATCCGCATCTGTGCCTCCACTATTTAATCCTGACCGGCATCCCTGCCACTACACGCTCCATGGATGTTGCCTGCTTTGCGAGCAGGCAGAGCACACGGCCGACCGCTTCCCTGTAATCACGCTCGCTTCGTTCTATCGGAATAATGCCGCAACCAACCTCGTCACAGACGATCATCAGGTCCGGATTCTCTTCCAAAAGAATATTGACCTGGTCGGTCATCTTTTCGAGAAGGATTTTCGGTGTAATACCCTGCTTATTAGAGCCTTCCGTCAAAGTTCTTCGGAGCAGCAGATGAAATCGTGTCACCAAATCCGCTTTTGCACACTGCTCCCAGGTACAGGTTTCCCCGTCTGCGACAATGATCTCCCGCACTCCGGATCCGTCAAACAAAAGCTTACGTTCTTTCAGTTTGTCCATCCCATATGCTGTCTTTCCCTGAAAACAGCCGCCGATGATCAACTCCATATGCAGATCCCCCAAAGCCATACCAGTTCAAAAACCGTCACAAACCAACCGGCAAGATCACCGGTCAGTCCGCCGAATTGCTTTTTGGCCATACGGATATAATACACGACCGCAAGCGATCCGCCGAGCAACGTATACAGCCCGCAGCCTCCGGGCAGCCGGCCGTTCCTGCCCATAATGATGCAGAAAATGACACCGGCAGCCAGATAAAGGAACAAAACGGACAGTACAATGTATCTGTGTGCCGCATGAGCAAACGTATACAGTGTTCCCTCTTTTTTGGCGCCCTTTACAGTCAGCAGTGCTATCGCGCTGCAGATCCTCGACAGGAAATATCCTGCTCCGAGCAGGAGAAAATCCTGTGTGTTTCCTCTCAGACAACCAAATCCGGCCACTGTCAGCAGCATGAGAGTAACCAGACGGATCGACGCAAATGCCCCAATATGAGAATCCTTTAAGATTTCCAGTTTCTTTTCCCTTGTACCGTAGGAAGCAAGCGCATCACTTGTATCGATATAGCCGTCCAGATGAATCCCGCCTGTGATGAGGACAGGTATGACCGATGCGATCAGCGCAAACACCCAGCCCGGAAGATTTCTGACAGATTCCGCCCACTTCCCTATCAGAAATGCACCATATACAACGGCTCCGATAACAATGCCGATCCACGGAAAAAAGCACATGACATAGCGCATATCCTCCTCATTCCACTCCGTGTGCGGCATGGGAAGCTTGGAATACATGGAAAATGCGATGATAAAACTCTTTATAATATGCAAGGGTTCGCTCCTTTCACATACATTGGGATCGAATAAACCACCTCACAGACATATTGCGCAAGACCTGCCAGCCTTCTGTTGACAAGGCCGATTCCGCGCAGGTACTCCATGGTTTCCCGGTCATATATGACACCGTCCGAAAAGATTTCATTCGAAACAACAACCACCTGCGGACATGTTTCCGAAAGGCATTTCACCTGTCTCAGGATCTCTTCTGCCGTCTCATCAGCGCTCATCCGCTTCCCGAACATGAGGTTGGCAGCCAGATTTGACACACATTCCAGCAAAATGATGTCATATCTCTCCTCCACCTCCAGACCATAAGGAGCCTCAACCGTGGCAAACCCTTTTCCCTGTCTTAGGTTTCTATGCCGTGCGATCCGTTCGCACGCCTCCGCGCCGTCATTTTGCATGGTTGCCAGATACAGTTTTGTCACAGGCATCTGTTTTCTTTTCATTTCCTCTTCGGCAAGGTGGCACGCAAGTTTCTCGGCATATTCCGATTTACCGCTGCCACTGCCGCCGGTAATCAGCCAGATCATCTGTCACTCCTCATAGCTTTGATAGGCGGGAATCGCGAGTTTAACGAAAGTTTCGTCATTGCGATAGACCGCCTCCGCCATATCAAGCATCGGAAACAAAAGCGCAGCACCGGTTCCCTCTCCGAGTGCCAGTTCACCGTGAATGATCGGTGAAAGCTTCAGTTCCTCCATAATTTTAACCGTACACGGCTCTTTGCTCATATGAGATGGGATCATTACCTCTCTCGAAGCCGGGCAGAGCCTTGATGCAACCAGCGCCCCCACGACAGAGATCAGACCGTCGATCACAATCGGGACACCGTACATGGCACCGCCGATAAACGCCCCGGCAATCGCAGCGATATCAAATCCCCCCACTGTACAAAGCACCTCAAAAGCGTCAGAGGTTTCCCACCCGTCAAATCCGTATTTTGTGAGGGCGTTTGCGATCACCGTCTTTTTGCGTAAGAGCCCTTCCGTGGACAGCCCTGCCCCTCTGCCTGTCACCGTTTCCGCATCCATCCCAAGGAGTGATGCCGCCACAGCACTCGACGTGGTGGTATTGCCGATTCCCATCTCTCCTGTTGCCAGTATCGTATATCCCTCATCATAAAAGCGCTTTACCATGCGAATCCCTGTCTGAATCGCCTGTTCTGCCTGTTTGGCACTCATAGCGGGCTCAACAGTAAAGTCTTTTGTGCCGTCCGCGATCCGCTCCCGAATAATATGTTGTGAATACACAGGATCAGCGATCCCGACATCGATTGCAAACACATCCGTATTACAACGGCTGCACATCCGGTTCACACTCGCTTTTCCTTCCGCGATATTGTCAGCTACCAGCGCAGTCACATGGCTATCCGTCTGTGTCACGCCCTGCTTGGTCACACCGTTGTCACCACAGAACACAAGTACAGCACGCTTCTTGATCCTGACATCGGCACTTCCCTGGATGCCGGCAATGCGAACAAACAGTTCTTCCAGTTTGCCGAGTCCGTTTAACGGCTTTGCAATCGCATCCCAGTTCCTTTTTGCCTGCACCATTGCTTCCTGATCAGGATTTTTCCCAAGTTTCGTATAATCCATCCTTCTGACCATCTCTTTTTGTTTTCATTCTGTTTTATCGCAAATCGTCGATCCCTGATCCGGTTCTCCGTTCGCCATTGCCTTTTGGGGCTTATTCCTGTGGTATTTTGCACATTGATCCAAAAAAGCATCGACAAATGTTTCATTGCCGCAATAATAAATATGCGGAAAGCCTCCGTACAGTGTATCCGAAGCAAATCCTGTCTGCCAGCTTCCCTCTCCGGAAGCTTTCACTGCTGTGAAATCCCCGCGACCCGATTCACAATCATAATAATGGAATTCATGCGCCCGGAAGCAGATATTCTCTTTTCCGAACAAAGTTCTGTCGGGATTCAGGCCCACCTCCACATAACCGAAGTGCTTCAGTCCCGAACCCTTTTTCCCGCTTCCCGGCAGAACCCCCGCCATCTCATAACGATTTCCATGCTCATCCGCAAGTTCTTTTTGCAGATACAGGTATCCGCCACACTCTGCGATACACGGCAGACCGCCTGCGATTCTGTTCCTAACAGACCGTCTCATGGATCTGTTTTCCGACAGTTCTTTCGCATACAACTCCGGATATCCGCCGTACAAAATCAGGCCATCAATCTCCTCCGGGACTTTTTCATCACGGAGCGGACTGAAAAATATGAGTTCACAATTTTTTTCTCTGAGATACCGGAGATTATCCTCATAAATAAAGCAAAAGGCTTCGTCTCTCGCGATCCCGATCCTGTACACTCTGCCGTTTTCTGCCGGCATTTTCCCCGGGATGATGCTGTGTGACACATCCGCTTCTTTTGACAGTTCCAAGAGCCCTTTCCAATCTATTGTATTTTTTATGATCTCATACAGCCCGGCAAGCTTATTCTGAAAATCCCGCATCTCTTCCGGCCGTATCAGACCGAGATGCCGGCTTTGCATCGAAAAAATACTCTGACGCGGAAGGAAACCGAGTGGTCGGATACCCTCCTTCTCTGCCAGGGCGGCAAGCTTCGGATACATCTTCTCCGATATTTGATTAAAAACGACACCTTTTATCGTCGAACTTCCGTTCTTACCATAAGAAAGGAACCCCCGAAGCAATGCGCCAACGGAATTTGCCATGCCCCGTCCGTTTACCACAAGAACTGCAGGCGTCCCTGTAATCTCTGCGATCTCATGACTGCTTCCACGGGCCGTCATGCCAATACCGTCGTAGTATCCCATAACGCCCTCAATCAGCGTAAGATCAGCTTCCCGGCAGCTTTTGTCCATCACGGAACACAACACATCCTCAGGCGTAAAAAAGCTGTCAAGGTTACCGGACGGAATACCCAGCACTTCTCTGTGAAACATCGGATCGATATAGTCCGGTCCGCATTTATAAGATGCGACCCGGAGTCCTCGTTGTTTCAATCCATACAGCAGTCCGCACATCACTGTTGTTTTGCCGCATCCGCTCCCTGTACCGGCGATCAGCAGCCTTCCACCGGTTCTCTCTTTCATGGTAACCTCCGAAAATATTATGAAAATAATTTAGCCCTCAAACGACACCACGAACACGGGATTCAGCCCTTCCATCAGATGCTGATCCCCGATCACATGGCCTCTTGCAGCGCTGATCTGCGTAATCTCTAAGTTTTTCAACTGAAATTTTTCAATCAAAGAGAGCATCTCGGACAATGATTCCAGCGAAATGATATTACATACAAAGTGTGCCTTGGGATTCTTCCCAAGCACCGCTTTTATGATCTGTTCTTTTTCTCCTTTGCTTCCTCCGATAAATACTGCATCCGGATCCGGAAGATGTTCCAGACAATCCGGTGCCTTTCCTTCTACGATCTCAAGATTATCCGCCATGAATTTTGCTTTATTGGCTGTTATGAGTTCCAAAGCCTTCGGCATACATTCCACGGCATACACGCTGCCCCGGTACGCATGCAGCGCCATCTCAATCGATACAGAACCGGTTCCTGCTCCGATATCATAAACAACGGAATCCTCCCGCAGATTCAGCCTGCTCATTGTAACCGCACGCACTTCGCTCTTAGTCATGGGCACCTGACCTCTGATAAAATCATCATCCGGGATTCCCAGACACTTCTGTTCTCCCGCCCTGTCATTCAAAACAAAGAGCACACAGAGGCCGGAATCCCAGCACTCAAGCTTATCACCTTTATCGAGCAGTGTTGATGCTTTTCCTTTCAGGATCATCTCATCCGGATAGGACAGTTTAATGCCGATCACAAGCACACAATGTCCAAGCTCCGCCAGGCACAACTCTTCCACAATGCTCCGCAGACTGTCGTTCCCCATCAGCAAAAAAGTTTTCTCATGAGAGCGCACCGCCTGGATCCAGTTGTCCTTCCTGCCGTGCAGACTCATAATGCAAGCATCCTGCCATGAGATCCCGCTCTTGGCTGACAGATAAGAAATGCTGGAAATACCGGGAAGCACATTCACTTCATACTTTCCCTCCAGCATAGCGAGAAGTCCTTTTGTCCCGCTGTAAAATCCGCTGTCACCGGACATACAGATCACGATATTCTCAGCATCAGTTTCCTCGACCAATGCCATGATCTCCCTGCCGTCATATGTTTCTTTGTATTCCGCATGACAATTCTTCGGAATGGCATCCCGCATCCTTCTGGCACCGATGATCAGATCCGCATCGATCAGTGCACATCTTGTCTCTTTTGTCAAAAGGTCGGGATTTCCCATTCCGATCCCTGCTATGGTTATATTTTTACTCAATGTAGATACCACTCCTTTATCTTGCCCTTTATATCCTGCAAACCCATACCATTTGTCTTGTCCGCATCGGCCGGGTGTCTTCCGACCACGACACAGCGGATTCCTGTCTGCTTTGCTGCATGAAGTTTTTCCGGAAAGCCGCCCTGCACCCCTGAGTCCTTTGTCACAAGCCACCGGATCCCAAACTCTTTTATCATGGCACAGTTCATCTGTGTCGAAAACGGCCCCTGCATTCCGATCAGATGATCTCCCTCGATCCCAAGGGAAATACAACCCTTCAAGACATCGGGATTCGGCAACACCCTCACATAGAGCCGATCCCGGTATCCCGGGATCAACGTATACTGCTTAAGTTCCTTGCTGCCGGTGGTCACAAGAATATTTCCCGTCTGGCCTTGCAGATATTCTGCCGCCTGAGCCACGCCGTCCACAAAAACAATCCTGTCGTCACTGAAAAAATCTGTTTCTCCCTCCAGACAGGAGTTCCTCTCAACTCTGATTCCACTCTTCCCGGAAGCTTCACATGCATCAAATATATTTTTTGAAACCTCTGTTGCATACGGATGTGTCGCATCCACAACGAGGATATTTCCTTCCCGTTCAAAAAGCACGGTCATCTCATGACTGTCCAGTCTTCCCACATGAATATGAGGGTTGTCCGCGTCCGATCCCTCCAGCACGTATGCCCCATACTCCGTGGCGACATACATTTCTGCCGGAATCGCTTCTTTATGACAATATTCCCACAGCAGTCTTCCCTCTGTCGTTCCTCCAAAAATAAGTACTTTACACATCACGGTATCCTCTGGGCGTCACCATTTTCCCTGACAGATTCATGGTTGTGCTGTTCCCGACAAAAACGGTTGTGAACATATCTGCCTGATACTCCCGAAGTTCCTCCAGTGAAAGCACTATCGCATGTTCCCCTTCCCTGCCAATATTCCTGACGCAGCCACACACCGTCTGTCCCGACCGGTATGCAAGGATAATGTCACATGCCATCCGCAGATAATCCTGCCGTTTTTTGCTGGCCGGATTATACAGGCAGATCACCATATCCGATATGGCGGCATGACGGATTCTGTCCCGGATCAGACTAATCGGCGTCATCAGATCACTCAGACTGATCACCGAGAAGTCATGCGTAAGAGGTGCGCCGAGAAGCGCTGCACCACTACATGCCGCCGTCACGCCGGGCACTACATGAAATTCCAACTGTTCGATTTCCTCAGTATTATTCTGTTTTAATTTTTCCCTCAATTCAAACAATAGGCCGGCCATACCGTAAACGCCGCTGTCACCGCTGCATACCACCGCCACTCGCTTTCCCAAAAGCGCCTGACGGATCGCCCAATCACACCGTTCACGTTCCTTCATCATTGGAGTGCTGTAATATTCTTTTTGAGGAAAATGCTGTTTCAGCAGTTCCACGTACACCGTGTATCCTGCTACAACATCACATTCCCGTATGACGTGCTCTGCCTCTTTTGTCATCCCATCGATTCCGCCGGGTCCAAATCCGACAAC
>JALFTO010000054.1 GCA_022779165.1 Lachnospiraceae bacterium | reverse complement strand
ATCCGCGATCAAGAGAAATCATGAGATCAAGGATTATGGAAAGTGTATTCCGGGCCATGGAGGAATTATGGACCGTTTTGACAGTGTAATCTTTACCGCACCGGTGATCTATGCGCTCGCGGTATTGGTGCTGATGTAGTGACAGGAGAAGAAAACAGATGAAAAGCATAGGAATATTGGGCTCCACCGGTTCGATCGGAACCCAGACGCTTGAGATTGCGAGAAATTATCATGATGAGATACAGGTGGCGGCGCTTGCTGCCGGTACGAATGTGACACTGCTGGAGCAGCAGATTCGTGAGTTTAAGCCCCGGATGGCGGCACTCTGGTCAGAGGACTCTGCCCGTGATCTTCGGGATCGCATCCGGGATCTGGATGTGAAGGTGGTATCCGGGATGGATGGCCTTTTGGAGATTGCAGCTCTCGAGGGAATGGATGCGCTGGTGACCGCCATCGTGGGCATGATCGGTGTCCGTCCGACGCTCACGGCGATCGAGCATGGCAAGGATATCCTCCTTGCGAATAAAGAGACGCTTGTCACGGCAGGACATATCCTCATGCCGCTCGCGAAGGAGAAGGGCGTGAAGATCCTTCCCGTTGACAGCGAGCACAGTGCGATCTTCCAGTCTATGAACGGGGAGAAGAGAAGCCGGGTGAAAAAGATCCTGCTGACTGCGTCAGGGGGACCTTTCCGCGGAAAGACGCGGTCGGAACTCGCCGGCATGACGGTGGAGGATGCGCTGAAGCATCCGAACTGGTCCATGGGCAGGAAGATCACGGTGGATTCCTCCACGCTGGTGAACAAGGGCTTGGAGGTCATGGAGGCAAAATGGCTCTTTGACGTGGATCTTGACAGGATACAGGTAATTGTCCATCCGCAGAGTATCATTCATTCCGCAGTGGAATATGAGGACGGAGCCGTGATCGCACAGCTTGGCGTTCCGGACATGAAGCTGCCGATCCAGTATGCGCTGTTTTATCCGGACAGATATCCCATGCAGCAAAAAGAGTTGGATCTCTTTGAAGTGGGTACACTTACTTTTGAAAAGCCGGATACCGATACGTTTACAGGACTGAAACTCGCCTTTGATGCGGCTGCAAAGGGTGGCAGCATGCCCACTGTTTACAATGCGGCAAACGAGAAGGCAGTGAGCCTGTTTTTGGACCGGAAGATCGGCTTTCTGCAGATTCCGGAACTGATCGAAGAGTGCATGAACCGTCATAAACTGATCGGGAATCCGGATATTGACCAGATTCTTGCGACAGAGGCGGAAGTCTATGAGATGATCGGTCAACTGGTGTGACAGAATAGAAAGAAGCTGGTGGTAATTTGATCTATACGATTCTTATTTTTATCTTGATATTAGGGGTGCTGATCGGCTCCCATGAACTTGGACATTTCCTGGCGGCAAAGGCAAACGGGATCACGGTGAAGGAGTTTTCGCTCGGTATGGGACCGAGGCTTTGTTCCGTCACAAAAGGCGGTACAATCTATTCCATTCGTCTGCTGCCGATCGGCGGCGCCTGCATGTTTGAGGGAGAGGACGGTGCCGACGGCGAGGACGAGAATGGCTCACCGAGGGAACTGTCTGAGGGCGCATTTCCCAATGCGAGTGTCTGGGCGCGTATCTGTACGGTTGTGGCAGGACCATTCTTTAATTTTGTTCTGGCGTATGTGCTTGCTGTGATTATCACGGCAAACAGCTATACCGACCGACCGGTCGTGCAGGAACTGATACCGGATTATCCGGCACAGGAAGCGGGAATGCAGTCGGGGGATCTGATCGTCCGCATGAACGGAGAGCGGATCCATTTTGCCAAGGAGATCCAGCTCATCACGATGCTCAATGATCAGAATGCACCGATCACGGTGGAGTATGAGCGTGACGGTCAGAAGTATGAAACTGTGCTGACACCGCAGTATGATCAGGACAGCGGCAGGTATCTGCTGGGCTTTCAAGGGTATGCCGAGTATGTGCGCCCGGAAGGACTTGAGATCTTTGCGGATGCTTTCCATGAGGTTGGATACGGGCTCAAATCCACGGTAAAGAGCCTGCGGATGATGATCGAGGGGCGGGTATCTAAGAATGATGTGGCTGGTCCCGTCTATATGGCAAAAATGGTGGATGATGTGACCGAGATGGCGAAGCCGTACGGCGTGTGGGCGGTCATTCTGAACCTGATGAACTTTGCGCTGTTGTTGTCCGTGAACCTCGGTGTGTTAAACCTCCTGCCGATCCCGGCACTTGACGGCGGCAGACTCGTCTTTTTGCTCCTCGAGCTTCTCAGGGGCAAGCCGGTACCCGTGGAGAAAGAGGGCATGGTACATCTGGCAGGCTTTGCGGTGCTTATGCTGTTTATGGTGTGGGTGGTGTTCAACGACATTACCAGACTGATCGGCTGATTATAATACGGATCATATCGGGCTGTCCCACAATTGTGTGACAGCCTGTTGACTTTTGAAGGTGAGCGTAATACAATCTTTTCATCGGAAGGGTTTTCTTCCGGTTCTCAATCTATCATAATAGGATGCAACTGCCGATGGCAGGAGCTATCTATCTTTTTTCCGCGTTCGCGGGAAATATTCCATTTGGATCACAATTGATATTGCAGTTAATTTTGCGATGAAAAACAAAATAACGTTTTACGGGAGATTTTTATGCAGATTACAACATCATCATTCTGGTGGAAAGGCCGGAGTGCATCGGTCAATCAGGATTCTCTTTCCCTGCAGCATGTAAGACTCGGAAATGGCAGTGCGGTATTGGCGGTGGTGTGCGACGGGATAGGGAGCCTTGCGAGAGGAGAGGAGGCCAGCGGCATCGCGGTGCGCTGTCTGACACAGTGGTTTTACGGTGAATGCAGGGAATTGATTTTTGAAAGGAAATCCAAAGAGCTGATCCTGCTTGCCCTTCAGAGGCAGGTATATCAGATTCAGGAACTTCTCCTGAAATTTCAACAAAAAGAAAAGATCCGGTCGGGAACAACGATGACGTGCCTTTTGCTCATCAGGAGGCGGTACTACCTTGTGCATATCGGAGACGGCAGACTGTACCTGTTTAGGAGGAGGAAGTTCCTGCCCGTCATCCTGTGGCGGAGAGTGGGCGTGAAATGCCTCACGGCGGAGGATCGGGATAAAACGGGACACCTGACAAAGTGTCTGGGAGCGGAATGCATCGACAGACCTTTTTATGACACCGGGAGGATCCGGAGAGGGAGCTTATTCCTGCTGGGGACGGACGGTATCTGGTACGGCATGGACAGGAAGCGACTGGGGCAGTTGTTCGGAAACGTCTGGGGCAGGAAGGATCCGGGACAGATATCAGGAAAGATCCCAGACGGAAAACACCCGGGGCAGCTGGGCGGAAACGTCTGCGACATCGGACAGCTGCAGCGCAGACTGGAGATGATGGCACAGCAGTCGGCGGATCGCGGGAGCATGGATAACATGGCGGCAATCGCGGTAGTAACGGAATAGAGGGAGGTTATTTTGATGGAAAAAGAAAGATATCGGATGATCCGGAAACTTGCAGAGGGCGGGAGCGGTATCACCAGTCTTGTATGGGATGAACGCCTGTCCAGGCAGTGGGTGATGAAGGAGATCGCATTGCAGGCAGAAGGCGGACATACAGCGGGAGAACAGTATGGCGCAGATCAGGCGGAAGGACAGTGGCAGGCTGTGCAGGCAGAGATTCGCGCACTCACTGCCGTGCGCATGGATGGCATCCCGTTTCTGGCAGATGCATGGCGCGAGGGAGACAAGATATATTTGATCATGGAATATCTGGAGGGAATGACGCTGGAACAGCGTATCCTCACACAGGGCGCCATGGCGGAGACGGAGGTGATCAGGATCGGCGCGCAGCTGGCCTCGCTTTTGCAGTATCTCCATGAGAGGACGCCTGCTCTCATCCACGGAGACATTAAGGCTTCCAATGTCATCTGTCGGAAAAATCAGGCGGATTCTGCAGCACTGCTTGATTTCGGCGCGTCGTTTGTGCAGAGCGGGGAATATGACAACGGTATATCAGGCGGATGTCATTATACGCCGGGCTATGCGGCTCCCGAACTGATCCGGACGGGCAGAGCTTCCATACAGACGGATATCTATGCGTTCGGAGTGCTTCTCTATGCGATGGCTGCCGGGGAACTGCCGGGAGACGGTGCATGGGAGATTGGTGCGGTGAGGCAGCAGAACCCGTTCCTGTCATCGCAGATAGAAGCGGTGATTGCAAAATGTGTGGATCATGATCCGCAGAACCGGTATCATACGATGGAGGAAGTGCGGCGTGATCTGTTGTCATGCGGGGAGACTGTCCGGTGTAAAAGGACGGGAAAAAAGCAGAGCCGGAAGGCGGAGAAGCGTCTGTACCAGAGAGTGATATCGATGCTGTGCACGGAGGGGAAGGAGCGGGATATGTTACTTCCGGCTGTGGCGTTTTTGTGTGCTTCTGCCGCACTGTTTTTATCAATGACGCCGCCCATTGCAGGAGAGTGTGTGGCGGCCGGCAAGACACTGCCCGTGAATCTGCGCAGCCAGTCGGGAGACAAAATTCTGGTGGATTACGGGGCGGTCTATCACACACGGCAGAATCCGGTATTTGAACTCCCGGAGGACTGCTTTGTGAAAGAGCGCAGATATGAGGTCACACTGCGCCAAAGAGACTGCGAGGATGGCAGTATCCGGGAGAGAACCTTCCTCATCTGCATGAACTAGTCCGGAAGGATATCAAAAGAAATATACTAACAGGATATGGAGTAATTTAAGAGATTAGGGTATAATGTACGCGAAGGCAATGAGCAGTGCGTCTGCAGACAGAGACACCCCGACTGCTTGCTGGCAGGGGTGTCTTTGTCTGTAGACATAGGGCGAAGCCCGCGAACGAGGAAACGGTAGTTTCCGAGTGTGCACTGCGAAGTATAAAGAGAGAGGAAGTTCAATATGTATCGTGACAAAACAAAAGTAATTCAGATCGGAAATAGAAAAATCGGAGGAGGAAATCCAATTCTGATCCAGTCCATGACAAACACACGGACGGAGGATGTGGAGGCGACCGTGGCGCAGATCCTGCGTCTGGAGGCTGCCGGCTGCGAGATCATCAGGAGCACGGTTCCCACGATCGAGGCGGCAAAGGCGATCGGAGAGATTAAGAAGCGGATCCATATCCCCATCGTTGCGGACATTCATTTTGACTATAAGATGGCGATCGCGGCGATCGAGAACGGCGCGGATAAGATCAGGATCAATCCCGGCAACATCGGCAGCCGGGATAAGGTGGAGGCGGTTGTGAGCGCTGCGAGAGAGCGAGGTGTTCCGATCCGTGTAGGCGTCAACAGCGGTTCTCTTGAGAAAGATCTCGTGGAGAAGTACGGTGGTGTCACGGCAGAGGGCATTGTGGAGAGTGCACTTGACAAGGTGCATATGATAGAGGAATTGGGCTATGACAATCTGGTGGTGAGTATCAAATCATCGGATGTGATGATGTGTGTCAAAGCGCACGAGATCCTGGCAGAGAAGATCAATTATCCCCTGCATGTGGGGATCACAGAGTCGGGCACTGTCACGAGCGGAAATATCAAGTCGTCCGTCGGTCTCGGCATCATTCTCTATCAGGGGATCGGAGACACCATCCGTGTATCACTGACCGGAGATCCGGTGGAGGAGATCAAGAGCGCGAAACTGATCCTGCGCACTCTGGGGCTCAGAAAGGGCGGTATCGAGGTGGTCAGCTGTCCTACCTGCGGCAGGACAAGGATCGATCTGATCGGTCTGGCGAATCAGGTGGAAAACATGGTGCAGGATATCCCGCTGAATCTCAAAGTAGCGGTTATGGGTTGTGCAGTCAACGGACCCGGAGAAGCCAAAGAGGCTGACATCGGTATCGCAGGCGGTGTCGGGGAAGGATTGCTGATCAAAAAAGGAGAAATTATCCGAAAAGTGCCTGAGGCAGAACTTCTGGAGACACTGAGGCAGGAACTTTTGAATTGGAAGGAATAAAAGGGACATGACGAAATCTTTTTTTCAGGTATTTCCGACATTACAACTGGATAGTGCCATTGCGTCCTTTTTTGAGCAGGTTACTGTGGAGCGCATCACATCAACGAGACGGAAGGATTATCTGCGGATCTATCTCTCCAGCGATCATTTGATTCAGAAAGATATGATCTTTAAAGTGGAACAGGAGATTAAGAAACAGCTCTTCCCGTTAGCGCAGATGGTGGTACGCATTTTTGAAAAATATTGTCTTTCTGCCCAGTATAATCCGGAGAAACTGATGGAACTCTACAGGGACAGCATTTTGCTGGAACTGAGAGAGTACAGTCATGTGGAATACAGTATGTTCAAGGGAGCGGAACTGTCTTTCCCGGAGGAAAACTGCCTGTCGCTTCTCGTGAAGGACAGTGTGGTTGCCAGGGAGAAGGAAGAAGATCTCGTGCGCGTTTTAGAGAAGATCTACTTAGAACGTTTCGGTTATCCGGTCCGCGTGGAAGTGGAATACAGGGAAGACACCGATGCGGAGAGCAGGCAGAAGGAGGACGAGGAACGCATCGCGAGAGAGGTGGCCCAGATCGCTGCCAGAGCGGGCGGAGCAACGGAAGGCGGGGACGTGGCGGACGATTCT
>JALFTO010000065.1 GCA_022779165.1 Lachnospiraceae bacterium | reverse complement strand
CGTCATCCAGTTACTGGCCTGTGACCGGTCGATCGTGTCATAGATCATGTTGCTGTCCTGATCGGACAGGTAGGCATAGCCGTTTGCCGGAAGATTGCTATCATTGATCATGGCTTCCAGTTGATCCAGATCGAGATCCATGCCGATGATTCCCATGAAGGTATCATCATGGTAAATGGGAATAACATAGGAGATCATAGATACGCCGATGTTCTTATTATAGTAAGGCATCATCCACATTGGCTTGCGGCTTGCTTTTGGGAGATAGTACCAGCCGACATGGCTGATGTCTGTTGGATCATAAGCGTTCAGATCTGTAAGCTTTGTATCCCGGAAGAAGCCCTTCGTATCCGGTGTGAGGAAGAAGCCGGTCGTGGATGAGAATAGATCCGGATTGAGACGCAGATAGACTGCTGCTGAAGCTTCCAGATTGCTTGCGGCTCCAAAAGACATAATGCGGACATCCTTGAGTACGGAGTCTGCCTGGGAAGGATTGTAAATGCTATCTGTTTTTTCCAGTTTATTCATGGTATAATCATACAGAATGTGTACGGTTTGTTCTGTGTTTCGGAAATGACCGTTTAGTTTATTGGCATTTTCCGTGCATAGGAGAGACATGATCTGCCTGGCATCGCCTTCCCGGATGTTGCTCGTATTGCGCAGTCCGATCGCGGTAATGAGTGCCGCGGCTGTGATGAGACTTACGGCAATGAGAAGAATGATTTTGTTTTGAAAAGATTTCAGAGTATTCATAAAGCGCCTCCCGCTTTATCCGTACCGCAGTGGGTTGCAGTTGTTTTACTTCATTTTCATGATAAAATAAAGTAAAATGCTTGTAAAGAATGGAAAACACCCATTTTGGAAGGAAGGCATACAAAACCATGACAGAATACGAACAGGTCATCCATCCCTTCCCACCCTTTTACAGGGCAGATTCCGAAATCCTGATTCTGGGTAGTCTCCCTTCTGTGAAATCCAGGGAGCAGGGTTTCTATTACGGCCATCCCAGAAACCGTTTCTGGCGGATGCTTTTACGCATCTTCGGGGAGGAGGGGACGCTTGAGAGCATTGAGGAAAAGAAGCGTTTCCTTGCAAAACATCGTCTCGCGTTATATGATGTGATTTACAGCTGCGAGATCAGAGGATCCAGTGACAGCAGCATCCGGAAGGTCATTCCGGCGGATATCCGTGAGATCATGCAGGGTTCACGGGTGTCGAGGATATTGCTGAATGGAAAAACGTCTGCCGGACTATTCCGTAAGTACCAGAGCAGGGAATATCAGGACATCATGTGGGAACTGCCATCGACAAGCCCTGCCAATGCAGCGATGTCTCTGGATGCACTGGTGGAACGCTGGCAGCAGGCAGTAACGCAGAGAACAGGAGGGGATCCGTTTTGATCGGAGAGGAACAATTGTATCACTTGATATTCTATGAGTATGGCACACCGGTTTTCGGAAGCGAAAAAGGGATGCGCTACCGGGTGGCGAGAAATCCTTTGGAAAATGTTTTCTTTAATAAGGCAGCAGACAAGAATGACAATGCTACGCTTGATGCGACTGTCTGGAAAGGTCCTTACGGATATCAAGCCACAAAGGAAGAAAAGTTCACCAGATCATTTCCGTTTTCGGAGGAGGGGAAACGGGAACTGACAGACTGGCTGAACGAACAGTACGAAGCCCACAAGGCAGAGTGGGTACAGGACAATCTGATTTGATTATCAGGAAAAAACTAAGGGAGGAAAAGAGATGTATGCAACTTTTTGGGCACTGGTACCGGCACTGGTAGCCATTGCGCTGGCACTGATCACAAAGGAGGTATACAGTTCACTGTTTATCGGAATTACCGTAGGTGCGCTGTTTTATTCCGGATTCAGTTTTGAGGGAACGGTCCTTCACATTTTTCAGGATGGCATCGTCGGGGTGCTGACTGACAGTTACAATGTCGGAATTCTGGTATTTCTGGTTATTCTCGGCACAATGGTCGCACTGATGAATAAGGCGGGCGGTTCCGCAGCATTCGGTCAGTGGGCGAGCAAGCATATCAAGACCAGAGTCGGAGCACAGCTTGCAACGATTTTGTTGGGTGTCCTGATCTTTATTGATGACTATTTTAACTGCCTTACCGTGGGCAGTGTGATGCGTCCCGTAACAGATAAGCATAAGATTTCCAGAGCGAAACTCGCGTATCTGATCGACGCGACGGCGGCACCGGTATGTATCATTGCGCCGATCTCATCCTGGGCGGCTGCAGTCAGCGGCTTTGTGGAAGGAGAGGACGGCCTGGCACTGTTTGTGCGTGCGATTCCTTTTAACTATTATGCGATCCTGACGATTGTGATGATGGTGGGAATGGCTCTTTTGAAAGTAGAATTCGGATCGATGGCGCTTCATGAGAAGAATGCTGCGAACGGTGATCTCTTTACAACCGCTGAGCGGCCTTATGCCAATCAGTCACAGGAGAATGCGGAGGAATCAAAGGGCAAGGTGATCGATCTGCTGATCCCGATCATCAGCCTTGTGATCTGCTGTGTGATCGGTATGATCTATACGGGTGGCTTTTTTGAGGGTACGGATTTTGTGACTGCTTTTTCACAGAGTGATGCTTCCGTCGGTCTTGCGCTTGGCAGTTTCTTTGGTTTCCTGATCACGATCGTACTTTATCTGGTACGAAGAGTGCTTCCTTTCAGGAAATGTATGGAGTGTCTGCCGGAGGGATTCAAGGCGATGGTTCCTGCCATTCTGATCCTGACCTTTGCATGGACACTGAAAGCGATGACGGACAGTCTCGGCGCCAAGGAGTATGTGGCAGGCATGATGGAATCCGCAGCGGGCGGACTGCTTGCATTCCTTCCTGCGATCATCTTCCTGGTAGGATGCTTCCTGGCATTTGCGACCGGTACTTCCTGGGGGACATTCGGTATCCTGATTCCGATCGTGGTTGCCGTATTCTCAGGAACGAACGAGCAGCTCATGATCATCTCCATCTCGGCATGTATGGCAGGAGCGGTATGCGGGGATCACTGTTCTCCGATTTCCGACACGACGATCATGGCATCTGCCGGTGCACAGTGTGAGCATGTGAATCATGTGTCAACACAGCTTCCGTATGCGGTTGTGGCGGCTGCGGTGTCATTTGTGTCTTATATCTTTGCAGGATTTGTTAAGAATCCTGTCATCTGTCTGATCATTGCGATCGCGCTTATGATCGGCGTGCTGTTTGTGCTTCGTCAGAGACAGCTTAAGAGTTCCGATACCACTGAGTCATAAGCGGAACATGACTGCGCTTTCCGAATCTTCTTCAACAGTTTGTCGGGGTTCGGGAAGCGCTTGTTTTTGCCCATAAAGTTCCACAGATCCTTCATCTTGTACAGGGTCGGCGTATCTCCCGACATAATCTCACGGTATCCCTGATAGATCTCATCGTGGAAGGCACGGAAGCGTTCCTTGAAAGGTGCATCGGGAACACTGTGATGCAGCTCCCCGATCAGATCGGGATTCATGAGGACACCTCTGCCGATCATAATATGATTCAGCCCCGGAAGCTCGTCCGACAGAGTTTTCGGATCGGAGGCGGAGATGATATCTCCATTGTAGCACAGCGGGATAGGAGTATCTGCAAGCATTTCCACGGCGAGCCGGTACGCATCGTAATGCGGCGAGCCGTTGTAGAACTCCCGCTGCAGACGAGGATGAATGATCAATTCTTCGATCGGGTATTTCCGATAGATACGTAACAGATCTTCCCATTCGGACAGACGGGAAATTCCGATTCTTGTTTTGATCGAGATGCGAAGCGGACATGCTTCATAGATCTGATCCAGGAAACGGTCGAGCGATGCAGGATCGGTCAGCAGGCCGGCGCCGCGTTTCTTGGCGACGACCGTCCCCGAGGGACAGCCAAGGTTTAAGTTGACGGTATCGTAGCCGAGGTCTGCAACACGGCGGGCAATCTCCAGGAATTCCTCTGCACGGTTTGTCAGGATCTGCGGGATCACAGTCATCCCGCAGTTGTGTTCTGGGAGGATTTCGTACTCGTCACGCCGTGTCATATTCCTGTTGGAGAGAAACGGCGTGAAATATTTGTCAGCACCATCAAAATGGGTATGATAAGCGTTTCGAAAGAGATAAGTAGTGATGCCCTCCATGGGCGCGAGGTATAGTTTCATAGGATCCCTCAGATAAAATATTCGATCGTCTTTTCGGCTGTCAGCTTTGTCGTATCGTTAAAGATCAGGATTGCTTCCCTGCGGTCTGTCGGACCCAGAGCGTATGTTCCGGTTCCTTCACTGTTGAAATATTCCGCCGGCACAATACGGTTGTGCGAGAAGGGGTGATCCTCTACGATTAGGATGCCGCCCGGCTCGGGGCTTGTTGTCTGATAATAAGGATCAAACATCAGAACGCGGTCGCCATCGATACCGGTCAGCAGTACATAGTGCTCCTCCTCAAAATAGAGTCGTACAACGGCTGCGCCGCCTCGTCTGAGTGCATCGCACACATAACTTTCTCTTCCGATAAGCACACTTTTTCCTGACAGATAACAGCTGGAGACAGGCAGCTGTCCGATCTTTCCAAAGCCGTTGAGCCAGTTGCTTAAGAACATCATGGCAGTGCAGGAGGTGCCGCTTTTGCCGCTGATCCCTTCCGCGCTGTAGCAGTCGAGACAGTACAGCATAATATTCCGGATGATCTCAGGAGGGATCTGCTCCCGCTCAAACAGAAAGCTGATGGCATTCAGCATACTGGTGGGACCGCAGTCATATTCCGATAACTGGTAATGCAGTGGGTTTTTCACGATGTAACTCCTTTTACTTTATGCAGTGTATTCTTACAGTCCCGGCAGCAAGTGCTTCGGACTGTTCTTATCGCATTTTTTGCACAATTCATACTAACACAGTAGGTTTTGCGTGTCAATTATTTATAGGAATTCGGCATTTTGCAGCAGCCACATGCCGCGGAACAGCTGCATGATCTGCCAGGTGCTCATGCCACGCAGGCCGTACTCTCTGACCAGACTGTATTTCCCGTGGATGCTTCGGACATCCTCGAACCACACCTCGTGTTCGATATTGCCGGATCTGTAGGTAAAGTGTGGGGACTGACCCTGCTCGTCAAACTCGATCGGAACGCCCTGACTGACAGCAATCTGTCTTGCCTCGATATTTCCGAGTGTCCTGGCTTTGGTGACACCTCTCTCAAAGGGGAGCGGCCAGTCGTAACCGTAATTGGCGATCCCGAGATTGATCTTATCTGCAGGGATTCTGGTCAATGCGTATTCCACGACCTGCCTGACCTTGTCGAGCGGAGCCACCGCCATGGGCGGACCGTACGTGTAGCCCCACTCATAGGTCATTAGCAGTACATAGTCTGCTGCAGCGCCGAGCAGGGCATAATCCTTGCCGCCGTACAGTAATCCTTCCTGGTTGTCGGAGGTTTTGGGCGCGAGAGCGACCGAGGTGATACAGCCCAGGGGGTCCATGGCATCATGCACTTTTTTCACAAATTCCGCAAAGGGGATCCGATCCTCCGACAGCACATATTCGAAATCAATGTCCACCCCGGCAAAGCCTCTCGCTTCCATTTGGACGGTGAGTTCTCCGATCAGACGTGCGGAAGCATCGGGAGAATTCACGATGCTGTGGATCAGCGTATTGTTGAACAGACCGTCCGGACCAAAGGGTGTCAGTGTCAGGATCGGTGCCGTTCCCATTTCCTTTGCGAGAGAAATCATGAAACTGTCATCCCACAGCGGGGGAATCAGGCTGCCTTCCGGAGTGAATCCGTATGAAAAAACAAAGAGATCGGAAAGGTAAGGCAGCGTCTGCTCCAGAATCCACCGGTTGATAAAGGGGTAGGCATAACCGCCCGAATAAGCATACCGGTCGGATTCGGTCACGGCTATGTCGGCGGCGGTCAATTGCATGGAAGCCTGGGACAGAAGGAGACCTGCGCCGGGTGTCAGCGCATACGGATAGGGAATCTGGTTGTCATAGGCGATCGTGCCGGAAGAGATACCATATCGCGCGGCGATGCTGTCCAGACTGTCACCCGGCTGTACAGTATATAAGATCATAGAGGGGTCTCCTTTCAATAACGTCAGAAGGTCGTGATACCCATGTCAGTTCTTGTGGCGCAGCGGCAGTTGTTCTTGGTCGTGCCGCAGATCTGTGTGTCCGCAGGAGTTTCACTCTGAACCCTTGCAAAGGAAGTATTGTCACACTTGCGGTTTCGGAGCACCGATACGGGGTTCGGAGCCGTTTCGTAGCGATAGTCCTGACCCTTTGAGCGGATATACCGGTCGATCACATTGTGGGAAGCAACGCTGTTCACGTTATGGTTCATTTTATTCTGGAATGTAAAGAAGCGGTCATCGCTGTTTAAGGACAGGAGCGGAACGACACATTCCTCCTTCTCCGTATTTCCCGATGTGGTACGGATGAGTTCACGTACATAATCGATGTTGGAACGCAGGTGCAGAAGTTCGGGGAAGGTGCCGCACGGCAGAACCTGCATCCAGTCCTTGTGCTCGTATTTGAACAGAAGTTCCTTTGCCTTATGCAGATGGGCGATCTCCTGTACCAGACACTGCTCCCAGATCCTTCGGATATAGTCGTCGCACTCTGTCATCATGCAGGAATAATACAGATAGCATTCCGTGTATTCGTGTACCAACAGACCTTCCAGCCACGTCGGATTTGTGTCGATCAGACTTCCGTACTGGCTGACGTGTTCTTCCTCGATCAGACCGATCTCCTGATAGAGCCGTCTGCCGAGGTCTGATTTGTCGTAGAGTGCAGCCACATTCATGTAGTAATTCATCGTCTGCTGCTCGGCGGCCGTGATGATGCCGACATTGAGAATCGTGGCAAGCGACGCCGTCTTATTGTTGATGTGATGGAAAATGCTGTCGGCGGGATGACGGTGTTCGGAAATGGTCGGTCTGGCAGGCGTGATCTCCGTATAGCCTCCGACCAGTTTCTCGGGAGATATCCCGTATTCGTAATCGAGCAGGTTGGAGTAGCGGTACAGGTGGTCAAAGTCCTCCAACAATGCGAAATTCAGCGCATTTTTCACATTGCAGTCATTCTCCTGCTTGGCGAGAACCGCAGTCAGATCCACGGCGAGCTGTTCGTAGGTAATTGTGTGCTCCAGGATGCTTTCGTCGCGGGGCTTCAAACAGCTGATGAGTTTCTGCTGCTGTTGCTCCTGGCGTCTGACGATGGCAAGCTCGCGCCTGATATCGTTATTACTGCAATGGCGGGAAAAATTATGGGTGAACCACTGCGCTTCGAACTCTGTGCCATTCATCAGGACAATGCGGCATTTCGTATAGGGATTGGTAGTTTCCTTGTTGTAGGGACAGGGTGACATCTGATCCCAGTCCAGGAATAATTGTTCCAGAGGCATGGGCCGTTCTTCAAAAGGGTTAAAGCTTTGCATAAAAACTCCGATAATTTTTGTTTCTATTAGTTTATGAAGTATATTCCGATCGAGTGACAGATATAATGAAACAAAAGCTGCCGGAAGTGTGAAAAGACAAGATGAACGTGTTGGAAAGATGGATGGAGACCCTGGACGGCATTGTGTGGGGAATCCCTCTTTTGCTGCTTTTGCTGGGAACGGGTGCATTTCTCATGATACGGATGCGCTTCCTGCCTGTCAGGCGCTTAGGCTACGCGCTCGGGTGTGCGGTCGGCCGGATCCCGGAGAAGGATACGGTGTATCATGAGCGACGTGGCGCGGAGAAAGGAATGACGCATAGTGAGCGACGTGGTGCGGAGAAGGGAATATCCCCGCGGTCTTCTCTGATGACCGAACTGGCGGCGACCATCGGCATCGGAAATATTGTAGGGGTTGCGACTGCAATGGTACTCGGCGGACCGGGAGCTCTTTTCTGGATGATGGCCGCTGCGTTTCTTGGGCTGCCGCTCAAATTTGCGGAAAGCGAGTTGTCCGTAAAATACAGGGTTCGTACGCGGGAAGGCAGACCGGTGGGAGGCCCGATGTATACGCTGGAGCGTGCATTCCCGAACAGAGCTGCAGGACGTTTCCTGGCCAAACTGTATGCAGTCTTTGCGGTGTTTGCCTCTTTTGGCATGGGAAATATGACACAGGCGAATGCCATTGCAAAATCTGTCAGGAAGAGCTTCGGTGTAACGGAAGCGGAGACGGGGCTTGTCCTGACGATCGTTGTCATCATCGTGGTTTTGGGAGGGATCGGAATGATCTCGGGACTTGCCTCTTACCTGGTGCCCGGCATGGCGCTTTTTTATCTTATCGGCATACTGACGGTAATACTGACACATGCGTCACATATTCCGGACGGGATTGCGGACATCCTGACACAGGCATTTTCCGCACGGTCGGCAGCAGGCGGGATCGGCGGTATGATGACTGCAATGCGCTACGGCGTATCACGGGGCGTATTTTCCAATGAGGCCGGTCTGGGTGCAGGCGGGATCACTGCGGCGGCAGCGCGCACGAACGATCCGGTGAGACAGGGTTATATCAGCATGACGGGCGTATTTTTTGACACGATGGTGCTCTGTCTGCTCACCGGCATGGCGCTGGCGGTTTCCGGTGTGCTGGGAATTCGGAATGACTGTGGACAGCCACTCACAGGGGTGGAACTGATGATCGCAGTGTTTGGGAGCACATTCGGAGAGGCAGGAGCGTTTATTGTCAGCATCGGTATGACGCTGTTTGCGTTCGCGACTATTATTGCGTGGGAATACCAGGGAGAATGCGCATTTGCATTTCTCGCAGGGAAATGGAACCGGCGCATGATCTATCGCATGGCATACGGACTTGTGACATTTGTCGGGGCGGTCTGCTCGCTGGAACTGGTGTGGGATTTCTCGGATATCATGAACGGATTAATGGCCGTGCCGAACCTGATCTGTGTGCTTGTACTGTCGGGAACCGTCTGCCGGGACATACGGGAGTACTGAGCGGAATGCTGCGGATGGGATTGCTGTAATCAAAACGGCGGAATGCATTCGAAAAGTGTCTTAGTATCTGCCATTGTCAAGAAGAACGATGAACAGGGCGGCGAGGACTGTCTGAGCAGCTACCGGTTTTCAAATCTTTGGCTTCCCGGAACCTTCGCGGGGATTTCCTAATTGTTTTCGGGCGGACTGCCTATTATGCCGCTTCTGCGGTAACTCGCTTCGCTCAGACAGTCCTCGAAGCGGCGCATATCCGCCCGTTAAAACAATAAGGAAATCCGCCGCT
>JALFTO010000060.1 GCA_022779165.1 Lachnospiraceae bacterium | reverse complement strand
TTTTCTCTTTGTATTTTTATACGATGCTTTCGGGGAAAGGGATAAAAAAATCCCTCCCTGCCGGATATCCGGTAAGGAGGGTGTGTCTGCTGCCATCTCATGAAGTTCACACCTCGTATGACATCATTTCTTCCCAAGATGTTCCCTCACCACTCTGGTCAACTGAATGCAGACTGTCGGAATGACTGCCAGCCAAGCGATCGCGCCAAGCTGTGATGCATCCAGAGGCGTTACCGCAAACAGTCCGTGCATGGCGGGCACGAGCAGAACTGCCGCCAGCAGCAACACTCCCGCGGCAAACGCGCCGACGCTCCACAGGTTGCTCCTGATTCCGATCCGAAAGACCGACCGGTCGCTCCTGCACGTAAATCCATGGAACAGTCTCGCCAGCGTCAACGTCGCAAACGCCATGGTCTCGGCCGTCATCTGGTCCACCGCCAGTCCCCGGTAGAATGCGGTCTGCGTGACGACGGCAATGAGCAGTCCATATCCCAATAATCTTATGCAGAACTCCTTCGTGAGGATCCCGGTCTTCGGATCCTTTGGTTTCTCCCTAAGGAGTCCCCGGTCAGAGGGTTCCATCCCGATCGCAAGTGCGGGCAGCGAATCTGTCAGCAGATTCATGAACAGCAGGTGCACCGGCTCAAACGGCGAATTTAACGCCATCACGGAGCAGAACAGCACCACGAGGATCGCCGCCATGTTGCCGGAGAGCAGGAACTGGATCGCATTCACAATATTCCGATATACGTTCCGTCCGTTCAGGACGGCTTTGATGATCGTTGCAAAATCGTCGTCTGTCAGGATCATTGCCGCCGCGTCCTTCGACACTTCCGTCCCGGTGATCCCCATCGCAACGCCAATGTCGGCTTTTTTTAACGCGGGCGCATCGTTCACGCCGTCGCCTGTCATCGCAGCGATATGGCCTCTCCTCTGCCAGGCTTCCACAATACGGATCTTATTTTCCGGCGAAACCCTGGCATACACAGAGATCCTCTCAAGCACAGCATCCAGTTGGTCATCGGACATCTTGTCCAACTCCTGCCCCGTGACTGCCATATCGCCATCCCGGTAAATCCCGATCTGCTTTGCGATCGCGGCTGCCGTCACCTTGTGGTCTCCCGTGATCATGACCGTCCTGATCCCTGCACGGATCGCATCCGCTACTGCCGCGGCAGACTCCTCTCTCGGAGGATCAACCATAGAGACCAGTCCGACAAAGGTATAGCCGTATTCGTCATCAATCGTCAATTCGTCATCTTCCGGACATTCCTTATAGGCAAAGGCAAGTACGCGCAGGCCGTTCTCGGAGAATATCCGGTTCTGCGCGAGAATCTTTTCCCTATCCTGCTCCGTGACCGGACGCACTCCGTCCCCCAAAGCGATGCTTACCAGCCGATCCATCAGGACATCGACCGCGCCTTTGGTAAATATCGTCGGCACGCCGTGAACAAAGTACTTGGTACTCATAAGCTTCCTGTCGGAATCAAACGGAAGCTCTTCCATACGGGGCATCATGCTCCTGATGTCTTCCCCGGTCACTCCCGCTCTTGTGAGCCCTGCTTTTCCCGCCATCTCGAGCAGGCAGGTCTCCGTCGGATCCCCGATCGCTTTCCCTTCCCGGACAGAAGCATCATTGTTCAGAATGGCATTGTACAATAAATATCTGTGTGCCTTCGATGTCAGATCCATCTCCTCCGGACGCAAACAGTTATCATCAATATAGATTTCCCTGACCGTCATCTTATTCTGTGTCAGGGTTCCGGTCTTGTCCGAGCAGATCACGGACACACAGCCCAGGCTCTCAACCGCTTTCAGTTCTTTGACGATCGCATGATCCGCAGCCATCTTCCTCGTTCCCATCGCCTGGACGATCGTGACGATCGAGCAGAGCCCCTCCGGGATTGCGGCGACGGCCAGCGCGACTGCGAACATAAGCGAATCGAGCACCGGTTCCCGCTGCCAGAGCCTGAGCCCGAACACGATCACGCTGATCACCATGATCACGCTCGCAAGCTTCCCGCTGAATTGATCGAGCTTTACCTGTAACGGTGTTTTCTTCTCCTGCGTATCATTCATAAGCGTCGCAATCCTGCCGATCTCGGTCTGCATTCCCGTGGCCGTCACCAGCACGCCCGCCCTGCCGTAAGTCACGAGGCTGCCCGAATAGACCATATTGTGTCGGTCACCCAGTGCAGCTTCCCCGTTGATCTCTTCATCCTTTTTCTCTACATTTGCGGACTCTCCCGTCAGAGAACTTTCATTGACCTGCAGGGAATGATTCTCGATGATACGCCCGTCCGCAGCAACCAGATCTCCGGCCTCCAGCAGCAGCACATCCCCCGGCACAATCTGTACGGAATCCACCTCTGTCTTAACGCCGTTCCTTAAAACTCTGGCTTTCGGCGAGGACAATTCCTTCAGGGAATCAAGGGATTTCTGTGCCTTGATATACTGCACCGTTCCCAGAACCGCATTCAGGAGGATCACCGCAAAGATGACGATCGTACTCTCCGCATTGCCGGACAGCATGGAGATGACCGCCGCGATGATCAGAATAAGCACCAGCAGGTCGGCAAACTGTTCGAGAAAAATGCGCAGAACGCTCTTCTTTGCTTTATCCTCCAGTGCGTTCTTCCCGTATTTTTGCAGTAGCTCCATCGCCTTCTCTTCCGTATGTCCCGCAGCGCTCCCATACGCTTCGAACAGTTCCTGCTTACTCTGTTGATAGACTTCTTTCATGCGTGTTCTCTCCTTTTTGACAATCTATTGATCATTATGCCCCTCTGACAGAGCAGGATACATCCTGCCCGTCGCGCACAAAAGAAAAAGACCTTTTGTGCACAACAACTGTACACAAAAAGTCTCGTTTAACAACTGTCATCCGGCTCCCGGTCTATGATAGACGTCCTGACGAAAACCGGAACATGCTTCGCATGCAACTACTCCCTTTTTGAAAATGCGCATCCGCGCGACCTCATGTCTGACAATATGAAATAAAATCTCTATCTCAATCCTTATCTTTATCCTTACCGGCCGACACGAGCACCTTTACCTCCGGCATGCCCTTTACGATCGCCAGAGCTTTGGGAACTGCAGTGTCATGAATACACATGGTGAATTCGCTCTTTCCACCGGAACCTGCAAACATCCTTCCGAAAAAGGAATTGTCATGGCACTTCACAAAATAGGAAATCCTGTTCTGCAGAAATAATCTGGCCAGATCCTCTTTCTGTTTCAGGCTGTAAACCTTGCAGAACTCCACTTCGTTGTTTACCCGCATGGAAGTATACACGGTAGGTTCCACGCCTCTCATCCCTGAATCATCTCCATAGCCGGATCTGTCTCTGCCCCTGACACCTCTGTCTCACTCTGTACCGGTGTCTGCATGATCCTCGCAGCATTCATTCTGCTCATTGCCATCTGCGAATCCAGAATCCCTGCGATATCTTTCGTCTCGCCCAAACGGAGAGGATTCTCATTCCGCGAAGAGTCCGCATAACCGACTTTGCTGTCCAGTGCATCGTCCGGCACTGCAGACACTTTACCAAGACTCTTGGCACTTACATAATTCGTATTATAGACAAATGTAGGATATCCGATTGCCCCGATCTGCATATGCGTTCTCCTTTCCTGACCGCTGACGATGTCCCAATATCAGTGGACACCTACTGTTATTATAGCCAACCGGCTATGATTTTGCAATACATTCCGATATTTTTGTACACAGAATAGTACAGCCATAGCCAACAGCAGATCCCAGACAGTTCAGCAGGATATCATCGACATCAAAAGCGCCAAAGGCGCTGAAGAGTTGAAACAATTCAATCCCTGATACAAAAATCAGCACCGCGGACAGAAACAGCAGAAAATTTTTCTTTCCCGGAAAAGCCAGCGGATATAAAATGCCGCACGGCACAAAGACCAGCACGTTGCCGAACAGATTCTCAAAGCTGTTCAGCCTGTCATAGTAACGAATGTACATCCTGATCGTACGAAACGGCGTAAAATTGGCGCTTTCCAGTCCTTCCCAGATCACATCCTGCCGCCATCCCGCCACGATGGTCCCAAGTTCTCCCATAGGGTATTTGAATACGATCACCCTGATGACAAGCAGCAGATACAGCACCAGCAGAACCCGCCATATTCTGTATTTTCTCATAGACATTAATACCTGACCTCCACAAGCGTAAGTCCTCCGGCAGGCACAAGCGCACCCGCAGACTCCCTTTGTCCTTTGTCTATGACTGACGGCAGTTCCTCTGCCTTTCTCTCGCCTTTTCCTACTTCCAGAAGTGTTCCTACCAGAATGCGCACCATATGATAGAGAAAACCATCTCCCCGGAACACGAAACGCAGTTCTTTCCCGCATTCTGTAATTTCGATGCTCTCGATGGTTCTCACCGTGGATTTCTTTCCGCGCTTTGCGGAAGTAAACGCCTTGAAATCATGCGTCCCTGTCAGATACGAGGCAGCCCTGCGCATCGCCTCCACATCCAGCTTATCCGACACCACTGTCACAAACTTCCTATCAAAAACACAGGGAAGGTTGCTGTTCCAGACACGATAGCAATAAGTCTTTCCCTTTGCATTCAGCCTGCTGTGAAATCTTTCCGACACTTTTGTCACTTCTATCACGCCGATATCTTCCGGAAGATACTTATTGATATAGGCGAGAATTTCCTGACAGGTCATGTCAGTCTCGGCATGGAAATTTGCCACCTGTCCAAGCGCATGGACGCCAGCATCCGTCCTGCCCGATCCCTGAATCTCTACCGGTGTCCCGCACATTTTGGTGAGCAGTGCTTCCAGTCTGCCCTGAATCGTATTTTCCGTACTCTCCTGCCTCTGCCAGCCCTGATACCTCGTTCCCTCATACTGGATCAAAAGCCTGTAATTACTCATCGTCTTTCCTCCGTCCGACCGCTTTATCGCTCTCATCAAACCTGCGGAAGCGGTTAAATCCTTCCGCCAGGATACACAGACTGGTCTTGACGGAATCAAATACCCCTGCCTGATTCAAATTGATCAGCACGATACCGATCGGAACCGCAAGAATAATACCGATCACACCGGCACATTTATACCCGATAAACAGCAAAAACAGTGTCGGCAGCGGCGCCACTCCGACGGAATCTCCCACAAGCTTGGGCTGAATGATCTGACGAACGAGCTGTCCCACGCCCCATATGATTAAGAGCCATATTGCCATCTTATAATCCGCACTCAGGAATTTGAACACCGCCCAGGGGACCATCACGGCACCCGCACCGAAGAACGGCAGGAAATCAAGCACTGCAATCAAAAACGCGATCAGAAGCGCGTAGGGGATCTTCAGAATCAGAAAACCGGTCAGCAGAAATACAAAGATCAGACATTCGATCTTAAACTGTGCCTTGAAGTAACCGCCCACTGCGGTCTTTAAACTGTCCATGATGATTGCTGCCTTATGCTTTACCGCACCGGGCATATAGCGGTTCCAGACCTGTGCCACATAATCTTTCTCCGCAACAAAGAAATAGGACGACAGCAGACACATGATCACATTGATCACAAATCCGGGAATATTCTTGGCGAAATTTCCCACCGCATTCACCGTCGGTGTTCCGAGCCGTTTGACCAGATCCGCCACATATTCATCCATCTGCTGACCCAGATCCTCTATGCTCATCTGCATATTCTGCGGGAGCCTCGAATACATGACGTCCAGATTCTTGCCGATCTCCCTAAAATCACTCTCCATCGTATTCCACAGATCCGGCAGCATGTTGAGGAAGCCGATGCTCTCACTGATGAGCTTCGACACCGCGAGATACGCTGCGAGGATCACCAGCGCAATAACGGCAATGATCACAACGGCAGAGCCCGCCTTTCTCCTGATCATAAATTTATCCTCAAAAAAGCGTACCAGCGGATTTGCCACACATGCTATGATCCAGCCGATCACAAAGGGCATGAAAAATACAAGCACCTTCGGAACCGCAAAGACACACAGCAAAATAATCACAACCGCCAGAAGCAAATTCATAAAAACCTTCAGATATCGTTTATAGGGCTGCTTCATAATCAAGTCACCTCTTATCTGTTCTCCGCGAGGAATCCGTCCAGCAATGCATAGATTTCCTCTCTGCCCTGCTTTGTCTCCGCCGAGAAAGGAATGATCGTCGTATCCTTACCGGCATCCAGTCCCTCTCTGAC
Source organism: Lachnospiraceae bacterium (assembly GCA_022779165.1). Taxonomy (GTDB): domain Bacteria; phylum Bacillota; class Clostridia; order Lachnospirales; family Lachnospiraceae; genus VSOB01. The sequence goes on along the minus strand of JALFTO010000060.1, from coordinate 12,109 downwards.
TTCCTTCAGCTGCTTTTGCAGCTGGCTTCTCTTGATCTTGTCTAGCTTGGTGGCAATCACGATCGGCTGATATCCCTGATGGAGAATCCAGTCATACATATTCCGGTCATTCTCGCCCGGTCTGTGACGGATATCCACCAGCAAAAAAACCGCCTTGAGCTGCCTGGACGTCTGCAGATACCGCTCAACCATCCTGCCCCACTGCTCCTTGGTCTCCTGTGAGACCTTCGCATAGCCGTAGCCCGGCAGGTCGACAAAATACAGTTCGTCATTGATATTATAGTAATTGATCGTCTGGGTCTTGCCCGGCTGAGCACTGGTTCTCGCCAGCGATTTGCGGTTCATCAGCGCATTGATCAGCGAAGATTTCCCGACATTACTCTTGCCGGCAAACGCCACCTCGATTTTCTGATTGTCCGGCAGTTTGCTCGTGATGCCGCAAACCGTTTCCAGACTTACATTTCTAATGATCATTCGTCGTTTCCTTTCACGAGAGCATGGCCTAATACCTCTTCCATACTCTTCACATATACGATCTCCAGACCGGATTTAATCTCCTTCGAGATCTCCTCTACATCCTTCTCATTCTCCGCCGGAACCAGGACCTTTTTGATGCCTGCCGTCTTGGCAGCCAGCATTTTCTCCTTCAGTCCGCCGATCGGAAGCACCCTGCCGCGCAGAGTGACTTCACCGGTCATTGCCACCGACGCATATACCGGGATCTTCGTGAGTGCCGACAGGACTGCCGTCGCCATCGTGATCCCTGCGCTGGGACCATCCTTCGGTACTGCGCCTTCCGGGATATGGATATGGAAGTCATTCTTTTTGAAGGCATCCATGGATATCTTATACTGTTTCGCCACAGAGCGGATATAACTGATGCCCGTAAGGGCGGATTCCTTCATCACATCTCCCATTTGACCCGTCAGGTCAATCTCTCCCTTGCCCGGCATCACATTGACTTCAATCTCTAGGGTGTCGCCGCCGACACTGGTCCATGCCAGTCCCCGTACGATCCCGACCTCGTCGCTGTCATTGATCTTATCCTGATGATACCGCACCTTGCCCAGATATTTTGTCAAATTCTGTCTGCTGACATGAATTGATTCTTTGCCATCCTGTAAGATCTCCCTTGCGGCCTTCCTGCAGATCTGTCCGATCTTGCGCTCCAGTTCGCGCACGCCTGCCTCTCTCGTATAGCCGTCTATGATCATGCGGATTGCATTGTCCGATATAGTCAATTTCTTATTTGTGAGACCGTTCTTCTCAAGCTGCTTTCCCACAAGATGTTCTGTGGCAATATGGAACTTCTCATTTGCCGTATAGCTTGTCACTTCAATGATCTCCATACGGTCAAGCAACGGTCTGGGAATCGTGGACGTCGTATTGGCAGTCGCCAGGAACAGCACCTCCGACAGATCGATCGGAATCTCCACATAGTGATCCCGGAAGCGTTCATTCTGCTCGCCATCCAGCACCTCTAACAGAGCGGAAGCAGTGTCTCCTCTCTGATCGTTTCCGACTTTATCGATCTCATCGAGCAGCATCAGCGGATTCTTTACCCCCGCCTGACGCAGTCCCGCCGCGATCCTTCCTGCCATTGCGCCCACATACGTCCTCCTGTGTCCGCGGATCTCCGCCTCATCGCGCACACCGCCGAGACAGATCCGGATATATTTCTTGCCCAGCGCCTTGGCAACACTCTTCGCAATGGAAGTTTTGCCTGTTCCGGGCGGTCCCACCAGACAGAGGATCGGGCTGTCACCCCGCTTGGTCAATGTCCTCACCGCCAGGAATTCCAGAATACGCTCCTTCACCTGTTCCAACCCATAATGCTCCTTCTCGAGCAGCTCCTCCGCCTGTGTGATATCGGTATTGTCCTTTGACATCTTATCCCACGGAAGTTCGAGCAGCGTTTCGATATATCCGCGCTGCACAGCGCTCTCCGAGCTGTTGACGCCGATCCCCTTGAAGCGGGAGATCTCTTTTGCGATCTTTTCCTTTACTTCCTTGGACGCTTTCAGCTTCTTCAGATCCTGTTCAAACTGCTCCGCGTCCGAGACCGTATTTTCTTCCCCGAGCTCTTCCCTGATGAAATGGAGCTGCTCCCTGAGCAGATATTCCTTCTGATTCTTCTCCACCCGAGATTTGATCTTCTCCGTGAGTTCTCCCCGCACTCTCGCCACCTCGGTCTCATTGACCAGAATCTGGCAGAGTACCATAAAGCGTTCCGTAAGATCCGCCTGCTCCAGCACCTTCTGTTTGTGGAGATAATCGACCGGAAGATTTCCGGCGATCTCATCGATCAGCGGTTCCAGACGATTCATTTCCTGCGCACGGGACTGCAGACTCTTGCCGACTCTGGGATAGCATTTGGCATAAGCCTCAAACAGCATACGGATCTCCCGTACCATCGCTTCCTCTTCCATCGCGTCCGTCACGGGAACTGTCTGCAGTTCCTCCATATCCGCCGCAAGAAATTCTTCCACTTCCTCCGCGAACTCCTTCAACACAGCACGGTCTTTTCCCTCGACGAGTACCCGGACAATATCGTTGGGCATCTTGGTGATCTGACGGATCACAGCCATCGTCCCGACCGCAAACACCTGATCTCTTCCGGGGTTCTCCACATTTATATCCTTCTGTGTCAGCAGAAGAACCATCTGATCCTCCATCATTGCCTGTTCCACTGCCACGATCGATTTCTTCCTGCTCAGGTCAAAATGTATGATCATTCCGGGCAGCACCGTCAATCCGCGCAGCGCCACCGCCGGAATTCTTCTTGCTCCTTCCATAATTAGTTCTCTCCTTGTATCTGTGCAAAGAAGCACCTGCCTGTATACAAGCGGTGCTTCCTTCTGTTTTTCTCTATCTGGCTTTTTTTGCCTCTTCCCGATGTACAACCAACGGTTCACTGGCATTTTCTATCGTATCCTCTGTGATAATGCACTGTTCGATTGTATCATCCGACGGGATACGGTACATCACATCCATGAGGGCACTCTCCATAATGGATCGCAGTCCTCTCGCACCGGTCTTTCTCTCCAGCGCCTTTCTGGCGATCGCCACGATCGCATCATCCTCAAAGGTCAGCTTCACGTGATCAAACTCAAACAGACGCTGATACTGCTTGATCAACGCGTTCTTCGGCTCCTTGAGGATTCGCACAAGCGCCTCCTCATCCAGCCCTTCCAGTGACACATTGATCGGCACCCTGCCCACAAACTCGGGGATCAGGCCGAATTTCACCAGATCCTGCGGTGTCACCTCTCCGAGTATCTCACCGATCTCCTTTGTCGATCGGTCGGCAATCTTTGCGTTAAACCCGATGATCTTGCGGTTCAGTCTGTCCTCCACGATCTTGTCCAGACCGTCAAAGGCACCACCGCAGATAAACAGGATATTTGTCGTGTCGATCTGCAGAAGCTCCTGATGCGGATGCTTCCTGCCACCCTGGGGCGGCACGCTTGCAACCGTTCCCTCTATGATCTTGAGGAGTGCCTGCTGCACGCCCTCACCGGAGACGTCTCTGGTAATGGATACGTTCTCACTCTTTTTGGTAATCTTGTCAATCTCATCGATATAGATCATGCCGTACTGGGCTTTCTCGATATCGTAATCCGCCGCCTGAATCAACTTCAGGAGAATGTTCTCCACATCCTCGCCTACATAGCCTGCCTCTGTGAGCGTCGTAGCGTCCGCAATGGCAAACGGCACATTGATGATCTTGGCCAGCGTCTGTGCGAGATATGTCTTGCCGGAACCTGTCGGTCCGATCATAATGATATTACTTTTCTGCAATTCCACATCATTCGGAGTCTTCGGCGCCGTCACACGTTTGTAGTGATTGTACACCGCCACGGACAGTACCTTCTTTGCCTCTTCCTGACCGATCACATAATCGTCCAGAAATTCCTTGATCTCAACAGGCTTCAGGAGATTGATGTCCAAAGACTCCTCTGCCGGTTCATCCTCGTACTCATCTTCCATAATCTCTGAGCAGATCTCGATACATTCATCACAAATGTAAACGCCTGCCGGACCGGCGATCAGCTTCCTGACCTGATCCTGTGGTTTATTACAAAAAGAACATCTCACCTTGTCGTCGGAATTTTTTCCTGCCATGCTATTGTCCTGTTCCCTTCTATTCCGCACTTTCTGTCCTGAATGTGATCACCTTGTCGATCAGCCCGTACTCTTTGGCCTCCTCGGCTGTCTTCCAGTTGTCACGCTCGGTATCCGCGCAGATCACATCATAAGGCTTGCCTGTATTCTCCGCAAGCATTCTGTTCAATTTTTCCTTCGTCTGCAGAATATGCTTTGCCGCAATCTCGATCTCGGTCGCCTGCCCCTGTGTGCCGCCGAGAGGCTGATGGATCATGATCTCAGCGTTCGGAAGCGCGCTTCTCTTGCCCTTTGCACCGCCTGCCAACAGGAAAGCGCCCATGCTGGCTGCCATACCGATGCAGATCGTAGCCACATCACACTTGATATACTGCATGGTATCATAAATTGCCATGCCTGCCGTGACACTGCCTCCCGGGCTGTTGATATACAGCTGGATATCCTTCTCGGGATCCTCCGCCTCCAGGAACAGTAACTGTGCCACTACAATGCTGGCTGTCGTTTCATTGACTTCCTCACCCAGAAAGATGATTCTGTCTTTTAAAAGTCTTGAATAAATATCGTAAGAGCGTTCGCCCCTGCTCGTTTGTTCAATGACATAAGGAACTAAACTCATATTTATGCCTCCTTAACGAATTTATTTCTCTTTTGCCTCTTTTACCACAAACTCAACGGCTTTTGTGATCGCAAGATCTTCCTTGATCTGCCCGATCGCTTTCTCATTGTCGCCGAGCATCTCTTTCACCTTGTCTACTTCCATGTTGTAGACTTCGCCCATTCTCTTTAACTCTTCCTCATAGTCCTCATCGGAAGCCTGAATATTCTCAGCTGCAACGATCGCCTCAAGCACCAGTCTGGACTTGATCTTTCTCTCAGCCTGCGGCTTCACCTGCTCTAACATCTTCTCAGCGTCAAGACCTGTGAACTGGAAGTACTGCTCCAGGGAAAGTCCCTGCATCTGCAGTCTCTGCGCAAAATCCTGAACGATCTGTCTCTGCTGTGTCTCAAGCATCGCTTCCGGAATCTCCATTGCCGCATCAGCGATGATCGCGTCGATGACAGCCTCTTCCTTTGCGTTCTTAGCGTCCTTTTCCTTCTTCTCTGTCAGTTTTGCCTTAATGTCGGCTTTGTACTCATCCAGTGTGTCAAATTCGGAAACCTCGCTCGCAAACTCGTCATCCAGTTCAGGAATCTCCTTCTCCTTGATCTCCTTGATCGTCACCTTGAAGAGCGCTGCCTTGCCTTTCAGATCCTCTGCATGATAATCCTCGGGGAAGGTTACATTGACTTCCACTTCCTCATCCTTATTCTTACCGATCAGCTGCTCCTCAAAACCGGGAATGAAGGAACCGGAACCGATCGTGAGCGGATAATTCTCACCCTTGCCGCCCTCAAATGCAACTCCGTCAACAAAGCCTTCAAAATCGATGGTAGCGATATCGCCATCCTTCACAGCGCGGTCGGTAACCTCGATTGTTCTCGCATTGCTCTCGCGTTCCTTTTCAAGTTCAGCCGTGATCTCCTCATCGGTAACCGTGGTATCCTGCTTCTCTACCTTCACACCCTTATATTTGCCGAGCTTCACTTCAGGCTTTAATGCAACTTCAGCCGTGAAGATGAACGGCTTGCCTGCCTCGATCTGGGTAACCTCGATCTTAGGAGATGACACGATCTCCTCTGTGCATTCTTCTACCGCCTGCTCATAAGCTGTGGGAAGCAGTTCGTTGGCTGCATCCTCATAAAATACCTCTTTGCCGTACATCTTCTCGATCAGCTGGCGCGGTACCTTTCCCTTTCTGAATCCGGGAACACTGATTTTTCCTTTATTTTTCTGGTAAGCGGACTGAATCGCCTTGTCAAGCTCCTCTGCGGGAACCTCGATTGTCAGCTTCGCCATGTTCTTTTCCAATTTTTCTACCTGTACGCTCATTTTCTTTCTGTTTCCTCCTTCTATTTACTGACGTGCCCGGTACAATCCTCTGCGGCGCACCCTTTGCACGAGTGCACATTCCTATTTGTAATTGTTCAGTGCCAAGTAAAATCTCGCAATGAATCATTACCTGTTTATTTGCGTCAATTCGCATAAGTGCCCATACTCACAGTCATTCTACGATTATAGCATAGAGCTTTGCAAAGCGCAAGAATTCTTGTGAAAAGATATCATTCAAATATTTCGTCTGATTCTCTTTATTTCTTTTTTTCATATAAACTTATTTGCAAAACTTACCATCATAATTCATTTCATTCCGCAAATACTAAGACCAAGATAAGCAGGAAACAGATGCAGCCCGAGAGAGGATTCTTCAGGATAAGCAGATGCGGAATGCTTATCTTGAGGAATAGATAAAAACCAAAAAATGTACGGAGGTGAATTGACATGGCAAGTTCTAACAGAAGCAATAGAGTCGAGGTGCCTGAAGCAAAAGCAGCTATGGATCGTTTCAAGACTGAGGTGGCATCTGAGCTGGGCGTGAACTTAAAAGAGGGCTACAACGGAGACCTTACTTCCAAGGAAGCCGGTTCCATCGGCGGCGAGATGGTTCGTAGAATGATCAAGCGTCAGGAAGAGCAGATGAAATAACGCCTGAAAAACAGAAGAGATTCAGACAAAAAAGTCCGGCAGGGTATTTCCTGCCGGATTTTTGTTGCTCTGACAGATATTTTGATCCGGAAGCCTACTCACTGCTTCCGGAATCTCGCGAGGAACTCTTTGGTGCGTTCGCTCTTTGGCGCGTCGAACACATCCTGCGGCGTGCCCTCCTCCTCGATAACGCCGTCCGCCATAAAGAGGACGCGCTTCGACACATCCTTTGCAAAGACCATCTCGTGAGTGACGATGATCATCGTGAGCCCTTCCTCAGCGAGCTTCTCCATGACATTCAGCACCTCGCCCACCATCTGCGGATCCAGCGCGGAGGTCGGCTCATCGAACAGGAGTACTTCCGGTTCCATCGCAAGCGCCCGAGCGATCGCCACCCTCTGCTTCTGTCCGCCGGAGAGCTGCCTCGGTTTCGCGTGGATATACGCTTCCATCTCGACCTTCTTAAGATAATAGACCGCCTTTTCCTCCGCCTCTTCCTTCGACTTGCCCGCAACCTTGCGCTGGCCAACCATACAGTTTTGCAGCACATCCATGTTTTCAAACAGGTTAAAGCTCTGGAACACCATGCCGACCTTCTTGCGGTAAGCCGGCACATCGACCTTCTTATCCATGATGTCGCTTCCGTGGTAGAGGATCTGTCCCGCCGTCGCCGTCTCCAGCAGGTTAATACAGCGGAGCATCGTGGATTTCCCGGAGCCCGATGCTCCGATGACCGAGATCACATCGCCCTTTTCCACCGTAAAGCTGATATTTTTCAATACCTGATGAGAGCCAAAGCTCTTTTCCAGGTTTTTGATTTCCAAGATATATTTTCCCGCCGTTTCCGTACCGGTTTCTCTTCCCTTCATCGCCTATGCCCTCTTCTTTCCAAGCTGTGTGCCGATATCCATGAGATCCACCATCTCATAATTTTCACTGCCGTCCAGTTTGTTCTCCAGGAGTCTTAACAGTCTGGATGTCACGACAGTCATGGTCAGATAGATCAGCATGACAATCGTTGCCGACTCAAAATATGTATACAGTGCACCGGAGACGCTCTTGTGCACAAAGAACAGATCCACGATACTGATCACGGACAGCACAGAGGTGTCCTTGATGTTGATGATCAGGTTATTTCCGATCTGCGGCAGGATATTGCGGAATGCCTGCGGAAGAATGACGTTTGTCATCGCCTGCACGTGATTCATGCCGATTGCCTTCGCCCCCTCCATCTGGCCCGGATCGACGGAGATGATGCCGCCTCTCACCGATTCCGCCATATAGGCACCCGTATTGACAGACACGACGAGAAATGCCGACTGCCACATACCGAGCTGGATGTTAAAAAGCTGCGACATGCCGTAATAGATGAATACGGCCTGTACGATCATGGGCGTGCCGCGGAACACTTCCACATAAACATTCAGAATAACCCACACGCCTCTGAGCAGCGCTCTCTTGATCAGTGAATCTCTCTGTTTATCAATTGGGATCGTCTGTATGATGCCTGCGGCAAATCCGATCAGGCAGCCGATCAATGTGGAGACCACCGCGATCACCAGCGTGGTGCCCGCCCCTTTCAGATAAGACGTCCCGTATTTTCCCAATATATAGACGATACGCTCAAAAAAATTCATCTGCGAAATCACGTTTTTCTTCCTCCCAATAGTACACAAACAGCGCGCCCGGCACAGAAAGCCTTCCGCGCCGGGCTCATCTTTACCATCTGCGCTGTGTCTGTTACTCCGACAGCGGCTGAACGCTGATTGCCTCGTTCATCATCTTCTCATAATCGTCGGTCGTCATCCCGGCAAGCACACTGTTGATGCCGTCAAGCAGCTCTTTGTTTCCTTTCTGTACGGAGATACCGATATTGATCTCCTCCTCAGATACCTCAAAATCATCTCCTGTGCCGGTGAAATCAAGCAGCTTCATGTCCGGATAAGCGACACAGGCCGCCATCGCGGTCGGCATATCCGTCACGATCAAATCGGTACGTCCGCTCTCCAGTGCAACGAGCATTGCCGGAGCCGATTCCTGTGCGGGCTGGATCTCCGCATCCTTGATCTGCGGCAGACACACATCATACCAGATCGTGCCGAGCTGTGAGGTACAGGTCGCACCTGCCAGGTCGGAAAGTCCGGCAGCATCCGCATATTTTCCGTCCGACTTCACGAGTCCCACGATGGATGCATAATAATACGGCTCGGAGAAATCTACCATCTCCAGACGCTCGGAAGTGATGGACTGTCCCGCGATCACACAATCAACCGTGCCGGACTGCACTGCCGGAACCAGGGAATCCCAGTCCAGTTTCACGATCTGCAGTTCGTACCCCAGCTGCTCTGCGATGTGCTTTGCCATCATGACATCATAGCCGTACGCATAATCGGCACTGTCCTGGATCGGCACCGCACCATTGGAATCATCGGGCTGCGTCCAGTTATAGGGCGCATAGCCACATTCCATCGCTACCTTCAATACCTTTTCCTCGCCCGCCGGAGCTTCCTCCGTACCGGAAACGCTCTCCTCCTCTGCCGCTTCCGTCTCAGCCGGAGCTTCCGCTGCGGGTTCTGCCTGCGCTGCAGGCTCCGCACTCTTGCTGCCGCATGCGCACAGGGATAACGCACATACCGCCGCCAACATCATAGATACCGCTTTTTTCTTCATAATCTTCTCCTCCTATAACCCGGAAAATCACGACAAAAAAAGAGGAAGCCCTAAATGCTTCCTCTTTGAATGCAATGAATTCCTTGTTATGAAATGCAGTATATCGCACTTCCCGGTATAAGTCAAGCACGTTTCACACAAATTTACCAATCGACTCTCCGCAATTAGCGCACCTTCGATCACCACTACCGTCCACATGGATCCTCCAGGAACGTTCCCGCTCCCGCTCAAATATTGCCAGATCGGAGATACCCGCACAGTGGATCACTGCATCGGGCCGGTACTCCTCCAACACATTGCTGACACTCTTCTCATCGGTGATGTCCAGCTGCGCATGCATCGGCGCACAAATCTCGTATTTATCCTTATAATAATCGGCGATCCTGCCGCCCAGAAATCCGGATGTTCCGGTGATCAGCAGCTTCTTCATCCCATTTCTCCCTGCAGATGCCTGATCACGTCGCGTCTGGTCACGATCCCGATAAAAATCTGTTTGTCATCAATCACCGGAACATAATTCTGCTCCAGCACTCTCTCAAGCAGGCTCTCCATGCTCTCCGAGACGGACACGGCGCGCACCTCTCTTCTGCGCTTTACCTCCGAGACACTGCTGTGTTCCAGCGTATCAAGGCTCGGGAAGCCCTGCCGCTTGAGCTGCCACAGAATATCTCCCTCCGTGACGGTACCCACGTATTTTCCATCCTCAGTGAGCATCGGAATCGCAGTGTATCCCCTGTGTTCCATCTTTTCCATTGCCTGTCTGAGCGTATCGGTTTCCTGTATGTATGCCACATCTTCCTTTGGCGTCAGAAAAAATAAGATATTCATCTGCTGTAAACCACCTTCTCAGCCAGTTCCTCTGCCGCGTTTTGTCCTTTGTATACACTTACGATTGCAAGGGAAAAATCAATGGCACAGCCCATACCTCGCGATGTGATCACATTGCCTGCGATCTCCACACTGTTACGGGTTACCTCCGCCCCTGTAAGTTCCTCTTCATACTCCGGATAACAGCATGCCTTCCTGCCCTGCAGGATTCCTCTGTGTCCGAGGATGCTCGGCGCCGCGCAGATTGCCGCCACATATTTCCCTGCCTGAACAAACGCATCCACCTGTGCCATCAGTTCCGCACAATTCTCCAGATTTTTGGTGCCCGGCATTCCGCCCGGCAGCACGATCATGTCAACCTCGTCAAAATTGACATCCGCAAGCAGTGCGTCCATGATAACCGGAACCTTGTGTGAACTCGTCACCTGTTTATCGCCCGTCACGGACACCATCTGCGTCTCTATCCCGACACGCCGCAGCAGATCCACCACGGTGAGCGCTTCGATTTCCTCATACCCCTCTGCAAAAAAGACACATACTTTACTCATACCCATACTCTCCTTCTTTTGTCTTATGTTACTCCCAACATTATAAATGATTTTTATGGAAAAGGAACCGTTTTCATACTTTCTTCACATTATAACTGTTCAATTCTTTCTCAGTTATAATGTGAAGAATGCGGAAATCCATGAAAATCGTCTTCGACGATGGGATTTCCGCACTCCCGCATCATGTTCTTACGGTCTGCGCGGTTCCGCTCCGACCTGTTTCCAACAGATCTATCAAATCCCATCTGCATTTCCCGCTTTACTGCGGATTCGCGAGAGATTGTCGAGCGCGGCGTGCAGTGTCTCATCCTTCTTGGCAAAATGCAGGCGGATATAATTGTTGATGTTCTCGCGGAAGAAGCTGGAGCCGGGCACAGCACCCACGCCCACCTCTCTCGCCAGCCATTCACAGAAGGCATTGTCATCCTTCACGCCGAATTCCGACACATCCACCAACACATAGTAGGCTCCCTGCGGCTCCGTATAGCGCAGTCCGATCTGATCCAGACCGTCCAGGAACACCTTCTTCATATGGGTATAATGTGCCTGAAGTTCTTTGTAATATTCATCACCGAATTTCAGCGCCGTCACTGCCGCCTCCTGGAGCGGCGCCGGTGCACCGACTGTGAGGAAATCATGTACCTTCTTCACCCTGTCGCAGATCTCCGGGGAGGCGATGACATAACCGAGCCGCCAGCCTGTGATCGAATACGTCTTTGACAGTGAGTTGCAGACGATCGTCCGCCCCCGCATCCCCGGCAGGGAGGACAGATAATTATGCTTGTTGGGCTCATACACGATATGTTCATATACTTCATCCGTAATGACATATGCGTCATATTTGATCGCAAGGTCTGCAATAACCTTCAGTTCGTCAAGCGTGAAGACTTTTCCGCACGGATTGGAGGGATTGCAGAGGATCAGTGCCTTTGCGCCATCCCGAAACGCCGCCTCCAGCCTGTCCGGATCAAAGTGAAAATCCGGCGGCACAAGCGGGATATACACCGGCTCTGCGCCCGACAGAATCGCATCCGCGCCGTAGTTTTCATAAAACGGCGAAAAAACAGCAACCCTGTCACCCGGATTTGCCACGGACATCATTGCAGCCATCATCGCCTCCGTGCTCCCGCAGGTGACAACGAGTTCCGCGTTCGGGTCAATCTGTACGCTCGAGAAATGCGCAAACTTTGCTGCCACAGCTTCCCTGAAATTCTGCGCTCCCCATGTGACCGCATACTGATGCGGTCCTTCTTTCGCCACTTGACTAAGTCGGTCTGTCAGCTCTGTCGGCGGATCAAAATCCGGAAACCCCTGTGACAGATTTACCGCCCCATACTGATTTGATATCCTTGTCATT
>JALFTO010000009.1 GCA_022779165.1 Lachnospiraceae bacterium | reverse complement strand
GATGCGAAGATCGTGATCGGCGTTATCCTTCTGATCACGGCGCTGATCGGTATATTTTCAGTGCGCTCAGCCGTGAAGAGCCGTTTTGCGGTGGAGGAGCACCTGCAGGATACCGTGATCGAGGTGGACGGACAGCCGATCACATTAAAGGACATGGCATTCTGGATACTGGATACGGAGACTTCCGTACAGGAGCAGGCGCTGCAGTATGATTTCGATGAGCCGGAGAAATATTGGCGCGCACGCGTCAACAGCCGGTTTGTGAATCAGATGGTAAAGGACGGTATTGTCGATACGGTGATCCATGACGAGATCTTCTACCGGATGGCTATCCGGGACGGCGTTTCATTGACGGATGAGGAAATGTCGACGGTGGAGGAGAAGGCGGAGCTGTATTATCAGGAGTTGACGGATCCGCAGAAGGCGACGCTTCAGATCAGCGAGGAGGATATCCGCGCTGCAATGGAGAAGATCGGAACGGCAGAGAAGTATGCTGAGCTTTTCTGCATTGAGAAGCAGTGTGAGTATGAGGATGCGGCCGTGTCAGGAAACGCTTATGAGGAGGAACTGAGCCATCATGATTATAAACTTCATCATGATGTGTGGAACCGGGTGAAGGTCGGTACGCTGACGATACCGGATAACAGGTTATAAAAGGGAGGCGAAATTGCATGAACTATCAGGAGGCATACAAAAAATTAGAGCAATACGGACAGTTACACGTGCTCAAATACTATGACACGTTGGCGACGGAGGAGAAGCAGGCGCTGCTTAAGCAGATCGATGCGACGGATTTCTCTGTACTTCAGACCGGTGAAAGTGAGGCGTCCGGTGAGTCCGCGAGAGGGAAGATCACGCCGCTGTCTGCGATGGAACTGGATGAGATCGAGGCGCACAGGGAAGAGTATAAGCAGATCGGTCTTGAGGCGATCCGTGCAGGGAAGGTTGGAGCGGTTCTGCTTGCAGGCGGCATGGGAACACGCCTCGGATCGGATGCGCCAAAAGGCATGTATAATATCGGTCTCACGAGGCCGATGTACATTTTTGAACGCCTGATCCACAATACCATGGACGTTGTGAAGGAAAGCGGCGCTTATGTTCCTTTCTTTGTCATGACAAGTGATAAGAATCACGATGTCACGGTAAAGTTCTTTGATGAGCATGATTATTTCGGCTACCCGAAAAATTATATTACCTTCTTCAAACAGGAGATGGCACCTGCTTCCGATTATGACGGAAAAGTTTTTATGGAAGAGAAAGGAAAGATCTCAACATCACCGAACGGCAACGGCGGATGGTTTGTCTCCATGGAGCGCTGTGGGGTCAATGACATTGTGCGCAGCCGCGGAATCGAGTGGCTGAATGTCTTCTCGGTGGACAATGTGCTGCAGCGCATTGCGGATCCCGTGTTTGTGGGAGCGGTGATCGCGAAGGACTGTGCTGTGGGCTCCAAGGTGGTGAGAAAGGCAAATCCGGATGAAAAGGTCGGCGTGATGTGCCTTGAGGACGGCAGACCTTCCATTATAGAGTATTATGAATTGACGGACGAACTTAAGAGTGCGCAGGACGAAAAGGGTCAGCCTGCTTACAATTTCGGCGTGATTCTGAATTATCTTTTCCGTGAGAAGGATCTGGAGAAGATCATGGACAAAAATCTCCCGCTCCATGTGGTGGAGAAAAAGATCCCCTGCCTCGACGCGGAGGGAAACAAGGTGTCACCGGAGAGTCCCAACGGCTATAAATACGAGCAGCTCGTGCTTGACATGATTCATGAGCTCGATTCCTGTCTGCCCTTTGAGGTGGTGCGTGAGAAGGAGTTTGCCCCGATCAAGAATAAAACCGGCGTGGATTCGGTGGATACGGCGAGAGAACTGCTTCGTAAGAACGGCGTGACGCTCTGAAACGCGGACAGACAGTGCCGTACCGTGTTACATGATCTGTGGGCGGAGCAGGATGAATGGCGGCTGGACAACATTTTGACAGGTTTGTGTAACATTCACATCTTGTGAATCATACGGAAGTGGGCTACACTGAACATAACAAGACAACAAAAAACAAAGGAGATATCTTTTTCCCGGAACAGGAGGAGCTATGACAATATTAGTGACAGGCGGAGCCGGATATATCGGCAGCCATACCGTAGTGGAATTGCAGCAGGCAGGATATGATGTGGTGGTTGTGGACAATCTGAGTAACTCCAGCGAGGTGTCCTTACAGCGTGTGGAAAAGATCACAGGCAAGCCCGTGAAATTCTACAAGGCAGACATCCTGGACAGAGAGGCACTTGAGGATATTTTTGCAAAGGAATCCATTCAGTGCTGCATTCATTTCGCAGGCCTGAAGGCAGTGGGTGAATCCGTGCAGAAGCCGTGGGAGTATTATTACAACAATATTTCCGGCACGCTGATTCTGTTGGATGTGATGAGAAAGCATAACGTAAAGAATATGATCTTCTCCTCCTCCGCAACCGTGTATGGCAATCCTGCATTCATCCCGATCACGGAGGAATGTCCGAAGGGTGAGATCACCAATCCTTACGGACAGACAAAAGGAATGTTGGAGCAGATCCTTACCGATATGCAGAAGGCGGATCCGGAATGGAATGTAATTCTGCTTCGTTATTTTAATCCGATCGGTGCGCACAAGAGCGGAATGATCGGTGAGAATCCGAACGGCGTCCCGAACAATCTGATGCCTTACATCACACAGGTGGCTGTAGGGAAATTAAAGGAACTCGGCGTCTTCGGAAATGATTATGACACGCCGGACGGAACGGGTGTCCGCGACTATATCCACGTGGTGGATCTGGCGAGAGGCCATGTGAAAGCGATCAAGAAGATCGAGGAGAATCCGGGACTGGAGATCTACAATCTGGGTACCGGCGTCGGATACAGTGTGCTGGATATCGTTAAGAACTTTGAGGAGGCATCCGGCGTAAAGATCCCTTATGTGATTAAGCCGAGACGTGCCGGCGATATCGCTACCTGCTATTCCGATGCGTCCAAGGCAAAACGTGAGCTTGGCTGGGAGGCTGAGTACGGGATCAAAGAGATGTGTGAGGACTCCTGGAGATGGCAGAAGCAGAATCCGAACGGATATGCGGAATGACATGTGGAGAGCAGTGAAAAATAAAAGGCTGTTGCGCAATGCAGCAGCCTTTTTTGTATAATATGCCATATAAAAGGGACTGTATCTGCAACAGTCCCTTTATGCTTCCTTCGCTTCCAGTTCCTTTTCTTTGTATTTTGTGACTTCCTCGTTCAGAGAGAGCATACGCTCGTCCAAGTCCGAGACCATCTTGGAACATTCCACCAGTTCCCGCTTGATGGAATCAGGGGCGTTCCCCTCGAATTTGTAATTGATCTTGTGTTCCAGACTTGCCCAGAAATCCATTGCGACCGTCCGGATCTGAATCTCCACCTTAGTGTCCGCGACACGATCCGACAGAAAGATGGGAATCGATACGATCATATGATAACTCTTGTAGCCGCTGGGCTTTGGTGTCTTGATATAATCCTTTATGGATAATACCTTGATGTCATTCTGGTTACGCAGCATTTCGGCAATCCGGTAGATATCGGATGTAAAGGAACAGATGATCCGGACACCGGCGATGTCGTTGATGTATTCCACCATGTTCTCTATGGTAGATTCCCGGCCGTGCTTTTTGAGTTTCTTGACAATGCTTTCCGGTGATTTCAGCCGGGACTTGATATGCTCGATCGGGTTGTAGCGATGTATATGTTGAAATTCATCATTGAGAATTTCCAGTTTCGTGGTAATTTCCTTGAGAGCGGAGTTGTAGATCAGATTGACTTCCTTCCAGGAATCCACATCATTGTTGCGGATCGGTTTGAATTCCATAGTGTTACCTCGGTTTGCTTGATATATGAATTCGCAGCACCTGCACTGCGCATTACTTTCGTGTATATTATAACATAAAACAGTATGAAATGTGAAAAAGCAACAAAAAAATAATAAAAATTTAATTTTTGTTGTGAAAAAGTGCAGATGCTTTCTTTTTTGCTTGCGCAGAGCACAATATCATTTTATGATGGAAAGAATAAAATATTCCGGGAGATTTCTATGTTTCGTTTATGGTGTAAGATTTGGAAAGACAATCGTATGGTAAAAGATACCGTGATCTGTGAGGAAGGGACGGATACCAGAACACACAAAATATTCCATGCTTTGGAGGAGTGTTGTTATCGGTTCGACCTTGGCAAACCTATGTGGCTGGATGCCACGGTAAAAGAATTTCAGCATCACGCGAAGGCCAGATTCACGCAGGACAATTTTGTCGAGACCATTCCGTTTGATTATCTGGAGATTCAGGTGATCGAAGAAGATTAAGACAGATCAAAACGGGATACATTCTTTTATTGACAATGCATATAATATGGTATAGTATTAAAAATGTAACAAGTAGTTTTTAAAACTACATCATACAGCTTTGCTAGAATGGAGGGCTGCTTATGCAGATTACAATAAGAGAACCGGGTAGCGCAATCACACATTTTATCGGGATGATGATGGCAGTTTTCGCATCTGTCCCGTTATTCGTTAAGGCGGAAATCTGTTCCGGAAAGCAGGGGCTTCATGCCATGGTGGTATTTATGCTCAGTATGATTCTTTTATACGGAGCCAGTGCTCTTTATCATACAGCGTCAGTTTCGGAGCATGTGCAGAAGATTCTCAGGAAAATCGATCACACCATGATCTATATCCTGATCGCGGGTTCCTATACGCCGGTCTGTCTGCTGGTACTGGATCATGAGAAAGGGTATCCACTGCTTGCGCTAGTATGGGGACTGGCGGTAGCCGGTATGGTGGTGGCGCTGCTTTGGATCAACTGTCCCAAATGGGTTTCATCCATCATCTATATTGCGATGGGATGGGTGTGTATTCTGGTATTTGGAGAACTCTTTTCGGCATTGTCGGGCAAAGCGTTTCTGTGGCTCCTGGCGGGCGGCGTGATCTACACGGTCGGCGGCGTGATCTATGCGTTGAAGCTGCCGATTTTCAACAGCAGGCATGCAAACTTCGGCAGCCATGAGATCTTCCACCTGTTTGTCATGGGTGGAAGCATCTGCCACTTTATCTTTATGTATGGATACGTGATCTAGGGGAAATTTATCTCAGAAATGAGGAGTGCCCCGACGCCGCGAAGCGCCAGGGCTATTATGAAAAAATTATCTATGTGTGTAATGAAAAACATTACGTGGCTTTCTCGTTTGATTTAGTTAAAGTATAACAGGAATATATGAACAAAATATGAACAAATTGTAACTATATAGTAAAAAAATATAAAACACGAAAAAATGAAAACAATAATATGTACAAAATGCACAAATTTATCTGTGGTTGTCAACGGGAAACAAAAATGATAAAATGAAATCCATAAAGTTGCTAAGACACATTTTCAGGATGGGGAAAGTGGTTGATGAGTATGTTCGGAGGAAGGATCATGGACAATTTTATGGACAAGCTGGCACAGAGATTCAATGCCCAGGAGATGATCAAGGCAAACAGTCAGGCTGAGGCAAAGGAATTGGAACGCCTGCGGCAGCAGACCGAAATGTATGACGGGTATCTGAAGGAAATGCGCAGTCTGAATCTGAAGAATGTAGAGGTTGCAGAGCAGATCACACAGATGGCCGGTCAGATTCAGAAATTGACGGATCAGGCTGTGGAAAAAATCGCTGGCATGCAGGAAGCTGCCGGGAAAGAGCAGGTTCAGGCAATGATCGAGAAGCTGGGACAGCTGCAGGACGATATCGTTGCGGCGAAGCAGCAGGCTGAGGAGTCTGGGAAACAGCTTGAGGATTTCATGCATAAGGAAAGCGTGAAGGTGTACCGCAATGTTCAGGCAGCGGTATCGGAAGAATTGTCCGGTAAGGTGAGCGAACTTACGGACAAGCTGGATCAGAAAGGAAAGCTCCCGACAAGTATCTATGTTCTGGAGATCCTTGGCATCCTGATGATGCTCGGCAATCTCGGAGTGTTGATCGTACATATTCTGGGTATCTTATAGGAGAGTAAGTGATGAGTAAACAGATTTGGAAGCCGGGGAATATGCTTTATCCCCTGCCTGTTGTGCTGGTAAGCGTTGCAGGAAAAGACGGAGAAAAGAATGTGTTTACGGTGGCGTGGACCGGAACGGTATGCAGCGATCCGCCTATGGTATCGATCTCCGTGCGCCCACAGCGTTATTCTTATCAGATGATCAAGGATACGGGCGAATTTGTGCTGAATCTGACGACTGAGAAACTGGCGTATGCAACGGATTTCTGTGGCGTGCGCAGCGGCAGGGATCTGGACAAATTCAAAGAAATGCATCTCACGGCGATGCCTTCCGAACAGGTGGCGGCACCGTATATCGAGGAGAGCCCGGTCAACATTGAATGCCGTGTGACGGAGTGCAGAGAACTGGGAGTCCATCATATGTTTTTGGCAGAGGTGCTCTGTGTGCATGCGGAGGAAGCTTACCTGGATCAAAACGGAAAATTTGATCTGTCAAAGGCAGACCCGATCGTCTATTCACATGGCACATATTATACGTTGGGCAAGCCGATCGGCACTTTCGGGTACAGCGTGCGTAAGAAGTAGGAGGAAGATATCTGCCGGTCAAAGGAAAATGGGCAGGAGCTCTCCGGCGACAGACAGAAAATTTGTCCGGTGGGCTTGACGGATTTCCCCAAAAACAGTATCATATTAAAAAATGAAAATTGGAATTCAGCCACAAAAATGTAGCATCAGACTTCGGTCTGGTGCTTTTTCATTGTGAAGGGAGTATGACAGTTTGAGTCAGTTGGAGAAAAATATCGCATTGAATCTGAAACGGATACGCAAATCACATCACATGAGTCTTGACATGATGGCGGAGAAGACAGGTGTCAGCAAAAGTATGCTGGGACAGATCGAGAGAGGAGAATCTAATCCGACGATTTCCACAATCGGCAAAATTGTGGAGGGACTCCGGATCCCGTTTGAGGCGCTTCTATATATGAAGGGCGACAATGTTCTGGTGATGCAAAGTGACGAGTTCCCTGTCTGTAGAGAACGTGAACAGGAATATCAGTTTAAACAGATGATCCCTTTTGAGCAGACCGGCAAGTTTGAACTGCTGTCCGTGAGGCTGGAAGCAGAAACGGAATGCCAGAATCCGCCTCATCATGAGGAAACCGTGGAGTATGTCACCGTGATACAGGGCAGACTTTTGTTGAGTGTCGGTGAAGAAGATTATGTGGTGGAAGAGCAGCAGGCGGTCAGGTTTCATACGACACAGAACTATTTTTATAAAAATCACGGGAAGACGCCGCTTCTTCTACAGGTGGTGATCTCGCACGAGCAGATTAGCGCGTATTGAGGTCATCGCTCTTTTTCAACAGGCTGCCCCGGACAACGGCATCGCTTCCGAAGCGTTTCCGTATGCTGTCGATCGCATTATCCAGCCTTGTCTGCCGCTCAGTTTGGGAAGCGCTCTGCAGATCAAAGATGCTCAGCTGGACAGGTTCACATGATTCGGAAAGTTTTGAGGTGCGGATGCCGAGCAGACGGACCGGATTGTGATTCCAGCATTCCTCAAAGAGTCTGCATGCAGTCTGATAGATCATTGTATCGGAATCCGTGGCTGTCTGCAGAGTCGTTTGGTGCGAGATCGTCTGAAAATCAGAGTATTTTATCTCCACACTGATCATCAGGGCGCGGACGTTTTCTGCCCGCAGTCTTTTCCCGACTGATTCCGAGAGCTTTAAGAGTACTTCTTTTGCCTGCGCTACAGTGACTGCGTCCTTTGGCAGGGTGATAGAGTTCCCGATCCCCTTACATTTGGAAGGCTCGGAGAACACGGCGGAGGAATCGATGCCATTGGCATATTCCCACAACAGTTTGCCGTGGCTTTTCAGATGCATTTCAATGATGGCGGGATCTGCTTTTGCCAGATCGCCGACGGTGAGGATCTCGAGTTTTCGCAGGGCTTCCACACTGGAATGGCCGCACATGAACAGAGCGGATATGGGCAGAGGCCACAGCTTTTCTTTTATTTCGGATACAAACAGAGTATGTGTCATATCCGGTTTCTTAAAATCAGATGCCATCTTGGCAAGGACTTTTCTGTCGGAAATTCCCACATTTACGGTAAAACCAAATCTTTCCCGGACATTTTCGCGGATCATGCGTGCACATTCGAGAGGTGACGGATAATTCTGCGCGATCGGTGTATAATCCATGTAACACTCGTCAATACTGACCTGTTCGATATCGGGACAGATCCCTGCCAGATATTCCATCAGCATATGCGAGTATCTGCGGTACAGCTTATGATCCGGAGATGCCATGGTCAGCCGTGGACATTTGCGGAATGCGTTGACAATGGGTTCTCCCGTCCGGATGTCATATTTCTTGGCCGGGATGGATTTGGCCAGGACGACACCGTGGCGTTTCTCCATATCGCCGCCGATAATGGACGGGATTTCCCGCAGATCCACAGGGTCTCCCTGCGTCATCCGATCAAGGGCGGTCCAGCTTAAAAAGGCGGAATTGACATCAATATGAAAAAAGACAGAATCCATAACGCACCTCCTGTCATTAGTTTACAGGGCGGGAAATTCCTTTACAAGTAAAAAGTGAACTGATAGAATAGAACTGTTACAAAAATATTACAGACTGAAGAACGGAAAGTTTACGCGATATGTTTAAAAATAAAAAGATCAGATGGTCGGTGATCAAGGGGCTGTGTCTGGCAATCATTGTCAGTGCGTTCTTTCTTCCGAACTATGTGAAATATGATGAACAGGGAAATACTATATTCTATGTATGGGTGAATGGCGTGAAAGCGGGATCCTGCGTCAGTGAGAATGTGGAGGATCTCATTCGCGAGGCGAGGAGACGGATCGCTGCCGGCAGCGACAGCCTTGTGCTGATCGATGCAGACGTTGAAGTGAGGCGTGAGGAGCTTGTCTGGGGCAAGGTTGACAGCGAGGAGACACTTGTAGAGCAGATCGCGCGGATCATGAAAGCGGATCAGAAAGAGACGCTCCAACGCTCCTATACAATCAAAATCAACGAGTATACGGTGAATATCGGTACTTCGGAGGAGGTGTTAAACCTTCTGAACGCGGTGCTCGACAAATATGACGGTGGAAATCTTTATAACGCAACGCTCGTTATGGATCCGGAGAGGGAGCTGAATGTGCTCACGACTCAGGTTGTGAGGAATGCGGAGGAAAGGGCAAAGGCGCAGAAGGAGGATGACTTTTACAGGGTTGCCGGAATGGAACTCTATCTGCAGAATGCCCTGGAAAGTCTGGAGTCGAGTGAGGAAAAGGATTTTGAGGACTATGAGCTGGGACTGATCGATCTGTCGTATGGAGATACGGTGGAAGTGGTTGAGGCATACCTGCCGCAGAGTGCTCTGACTCCTGTGGACCGGGCGATCGAGGAGATCACAAAGGACCAGGAAAAGAATAAAATATATGAGGTAGTAGCGGGAGATACGCTGTCGCAGATCGCTGAGGATAACGGCCTTTCCATGGAGAAACTGGTAGAGATGAACCCGACGTTAGAAAGCGCATCATCCATGATCAGGGTCGGGGATGAACTGATCATCACTTCCCCGGAGCCTGAACTTTCCGTGATCCGTCAGGAGGAGATGTATTACGAGGAAGATTATGACGCCGATATCATCTACATTGACAATGATGAGTGGTATACAACGGACCGTGTCACCAGACAGGAGCCTTCGGCGGGACACCGCAAGGTAGTTGCGGTGGTGACATTCCGGAATGATACGGAGACATCACGCGAGATTGAGAAAGAGGAGATCACGATCGAGGCGGTTCCCAAGATCGTGGAGCGCGGTACGAAGATACCGCCGACGTACCTGAAACCGATCTCGGGAGGTCGTCTGTCCTCCGGCTTTGGCAGGAGGAAAGCGCCTACCAAGGGAGCTTCTACCTATCATAAGGGCGTTGACTGGGCGACGCCGGTCGGCACGGCGGTCATGGCATCCTGCGGCGGCACGGTGGCCAAGGCCGGATGGGGCAGCGGTTACGGATATGTCGTATATATCAATCATCCTGACGGCAGGCAGACGAGATACGGACATCTGAGCAAAGTGCTTGTGAAACCGGGGCAGTCAGTGTCCCAGGGACAGAAGATTGCGCTCAGTGGTAATACGGGAAGGAGTACAGGGCCGCATCTGCATTTTGAGATCCTGATCGGCGGTTCCCAGGTCGATCCGTTCAAGTATATGAACTGACCGGATCCGGCGTGTGTGGCGCCCTGCCTTTACAAAAGGAAATTTTGTGCTATAATGTACAGGTATGTTGCGGGGGATCAGAAGATATCCATTCCAAAATGAGGTAGATTATGGAACAATATGCAATTAAAGGTGGAAATCCGCTTGTGGGAGAAGTGGAGATCGGCGGAGCCAAAAATGCGGCTTTGGCGATACTTGCAGCTTCGGTCATGACGGATGAGACTGTTTTGATTGAAAATATGCCCGATGTTCGTGATACCAACGTGCTGCTTCAGGCAATGGAGAGCATCGGAGTCATCATAGAGAGAGTAGACAGACATACCGTTAAGATCAATGGCGCACATATCAACGGGCTTGTGATCGACGGTGATTATATCAAGAGGATCCGTGCAGGCTACTATCTGTTGGGGGCGTTGCTCGGAAAATATAAGAAAGCAGAGGTTGCTTTCCCGGGTGGCTGTAATATCGGAAGCCGTCCGATCGACCAGCATATCAAGGGATTCAAGGCGCTCGGCGCAAATGTGGATATCGCCCACGGTCTGATCAAAGCGGAGGCGGAACATCTTCGTGGCGGACATATCTATATGGATGTGGTCACGGTGGGTGCTACCATGAATGTGATGATGGCGGCTGTCATGGCTGAGGGACAGACGATCATTGAGAATGCGGCAAAGGAGCCGCATGTGGTTGATCTGGCCAATTTCCTGAACAGTATGGGAGCCAATATCAGAGGTGCCGGTACGGATGTCATCCGTATCAAAGGAGTGCAGAAACTCCATGGTACGGAATATACGATCATTCCCGATCAGATTGAGGCGGGAACCTTTATGTTTGCCGCAGCGGTGACCAGAGGGGATGTAACGGTCAAGAATGTTATCCCCAAGCATCTGGAGTCCATAAGCGCAAAGCTGATCGAGATCGGGTGCGAGGTGGAAGAGTCTGATGATGCGGTGAGGGTGGTTGCGTCCAAACGGCTGAACCACACGCAGGTGAAGACACTGCCTTATCCCGGATTTCCAACGGATATGCAGCCGCAGATTGCCGTGGCACTTGGACTTTCAAGCGGAACGAGCATTGTCACGGAAAGTATTTTTGAGAATCGTTTTAAATATGTGGATGAGCTGACAAGAATGGGAGCTTCCATCAAAGTGGAGAGCAATACCGCCATTATCGATGGGGTGGACCGCTATACGGGAGCCAGCATCACGGCGCCCGATCTCCGTGCCGGAGCGGCGCTTGTCATTGCGGGACTTGCAGCGGAAGGCATTACAACGATAGATGAGATCCGTTACATTGAGCGCGGATATGAAGATTTCCCGCAGAAACTCAGAACGCTCGGGGCACAGATAGAGGTTGTGGATACGGAGAAGGATCTTCAGAAGTTCAAACTGCGTGTCGGCTGAATCCCCGAGCATCAAATAATCTGTGCGATTGATAATTTCGGGCGGACAGACAGATCGATATAATTGGATTCGACTTTGATCGTTGGACGTGACAGTTTGCTTTTGTTTACGTACACAATCTGTCCCTCTGCACCGTTATTCAGCCGTACACTGTATAACAGATAGGTGTTTACCGCATTTTCCAGAAATTTGGTGATGTATTTGGGGGAATATTTCTGCAGACCTTCGTCTTCCATCACAGCCAGAGCATGGAAGGGGCACAGAGGGCCGCGATAGATCCGTGCGGATGTCATGGCGTCATAGACATCGGCAATGCCGATCAGCGCCGAGAATGCGGGGATCTGATCCCCTTTCATCCCGAGCGGATAGCCGGAACCGTCGTGTCGCTCATGGTGCATCAGAGCTGTCTGGCAGACGGTGTGATTCATACCCGTGTCTTCCAGAATGTGAAATCCTTTCAGCGTGTGTGTCTTGATTTCCTGATATTCTTCCTTGGTAAGAGAGGAGGGCTTTTTGAGGATCTCTTCCGGAATCAGCAGCTTGCCGATATCATGAAACAGGCCACAGATTGTAGCCATCTTCTGGTCTTCCGGAGAAAAACGCATCCATTTTGCCAGCACATTGGACAATAGTGCAACGTTCAGGGAATGGGCGTAGGTCTGATCGTCATAGCCGCGCATATTGGAGAGCATGTCAAATACATTGAGATAGCCGCCGTCCTCCGTTTCCAGAAGCGAGAGTGTGTTGGCAAGGAGCATGTCTACATCAATCTTTTTGTTTTCACGAACCATCTGATTTATTTCACGGGATAACAGTTCGATATCTTCCTCATATTTCCTGGCAAATTTTTG
>JALFTO010000001.1 GCA_022779165.1 Lachnospiraceae bacterium | reverse complement strand
ATTCAGATGTCCGGCCTCCCTGTAATCCGTGCCTTCATCCACAAGCGCTTCCCGTTCGATCAGATTCAGATAGGAAACCCCGTTTCTTTCCGCAAAAGTGTGCAGTCCCTGCAGATACTGCTGCTCCGGCACATCCGCCGCATAGGGAATGGTTACAAGCAGCACGCTGATCCCTTTTTCCTCACAATCTGCGATCAGTTTCTGAAGCGCTCCCAGTCCATAGGCGTCCTCGATCAGCACACCGTCCGACTGCGGCACAAGCTCCGGTATTTCTACCGGAGTTGATTCTGTCGTATATTCGTATCCCTTCAGATAATTTGAAGTATCACTTCTCTTCAGATCGTTGCGGGACAAGTCATTCCACCGGCTGTGATAAAGGTAGAACGGGAACAGAATCTCACGCCGCCGCTCCATATCCGGATACAACTCCAATGTTGTCTTTACCTTTGCCCTGTTGAGCGGATAGGCATCGACAAATTCGTGATAACTCATAAGCGTCTTGTCATCCGGACTTTTTCCCCAATAATCATCCACATCCACGACAACAAGAGAAGGCTGCGTATATTGCAGCGCCAGTTCCAGCATGGCAGGATACCGCTCCATGTCGTTATACTCTGCGCACAGGAGATGAGATGCATAGCCATATTCCTTCCACAGCTCCATGGGGATCACACCATCCATGATATGACTGTTGCCAATAAATAAAATGTCTTTGTTTGTTTCTCCTTCAATCAGATCCTGCATTCTGTCACGGCTTGCCTTCCGCATCAGCGTACGGTTGGTAAGATCGGCCGCACACAACGTA
Organism: Lachnospiraceae bacterium; assembly: GCA_022779165.1. GTDB lineage: Bacteria > Bacillota > Clostridia > Lachnospirales > Lachnospiraceae > VSOB01. The sequence continues at coordinate 2,406 of JALFTO010000001.1, read as the reverse complement.
AGGAACAGCATAATGACAGCTGTTACCGCAGCTATGATACTTTTTTTATTTCTCATTCCTTATTTTCCTCATCCCGGCTCTCTTTCCAGAGGAAAGACTCAATATGGTATCTGGGACGATGCTTTGCCTCCAGATAAATCTTCCCGATATATTCTCCGACAATTCCAAGCGAGATCAGCTGCACACTGCCGATAAACCACGTCGAGATATAGCTGGATGCCCAGCCCGGCACGGTCTTGCCCTGATAATACTCAATGATCGTCTGTATGATCAGAACGATACTGATACACATCGTGACAAATCCCATCAGCGTGATCAACTGAATCGGTTTAATACTGAAAGAGGTAATTCCATCCACCGCAAAATTAAGCATTTTCTTCATCGTGTATTTGGAAGAACCCGCCTGCCGCTCCCGCACATCAAAATAAACGATATCCGAAGGATATCCGATCGTGGGGATCAGCCCTCTGAGGAAGAGATTCACTTCATGATATTCCGCTAAACTTTCGATCACGCGCTTTGACATCAGGCGGTAATCCGCATGATTCTTGAGCACCTCACAACCCATGAGATTCATCAGCTTATAAAACCCAAGTGCGGTCGTACGCTTGATAAGCCCATCCGTATTGCGTGCATTGCGCACACCGTAAACCACATCACAGCCATTCTCGTATTTCTCCAGCATCAGATCAATCGCATCAATATCCTGCTGCAGATCCGCATCAATGGAGATCACGACATCCGCCTTTTCCTTTGCTGTCATGAGCCCTGCGAGCACCGCATTCTGATGCCCTCTGTTTCTGGAAAGGCTGACTCCGCAGAATACGGAATCCTGATGAAACAGCTCTGTGATGATGCTCCAGGTCTTATCCTTCGACCCGTCATTCACAAACATGATCTTACTGTCCCGGCTGATCTTTCCACTATCCATAAGCTCTGTATACTTTTTTCTAAGCTGCTCCGCCGTGCTGTAAAGCACTTCTTCCTCATTATAGCAGGGCAGAACCAGATACAGTATCGTTTCCTTCATGTCCTTTGTTCCTTATCGATTGTCAAAATGGAAATTATAGAACGAGAAATACGGTTTCATCCCCATGGAATTCCACGTTCCCTGCACGATGTAATTGTCAAACTGGGTGCTGGCGGTAAACCCTTTCCCGTTGTCATAAGCATAATTGATCAGCGAGGAGATCAGCGTCCGGTATCCGCCCAGCTTGCGGTGATCGCCGGAGATTGCCGAGAGCTGCCCCTCGACCATATGCTCGTCCTCCCCGATGGTACAGAAGCCGATCGGCTCGCCATAATACTCCGCCACCATAATTGTGTTATTCTCAAAGTTCTCAAAATAGCTCTCGATCCATTTCTCGTAGATGATCCCGGCCTTGTCATCGGTCACGGGCGAGATATGGTACTGTCCCTGATAGGATTCAAACGATGTATACGTCATCTCCATCAGCTTGTCCCGGTGCTCCTTCAGGTACTCTCTGTCCGCAAAGAACGAGGTCACGCCCTCCTTGGGCACCATCTCCACCTTCTTGCCGCTGACCACCTGCTCCACGGTACCTCCGCAGAAAATACCGCCGCTCATATGTTTGTTCAGCCCTTTGACCACATCCACGACATGGGCCGGCACACGCACATTATAGTAGCCCTTCATATTGTCCATCTCTTTTTTGAGCGCGACAAAGAGCCGATCCATGATGCGTTCCTGATGATCATTATGGAGGGTATCAACCTTTGTAAAATAAAAGCGCACCACATAAGCATCAAATCCGTACAGCTTTGAAACCGGTTTGTTCTGGAAGATTTTATATCCCCACACACCGCCGCCCTCTTCGTAGCGATAGTTGAGCGTCTCCTTCATACTCCTGATCTCGTCGCAGATACTGCTGTAATCTCTGTTGACAAAGCAGTAGCTCAACTTAAAAATATTATCCATATATGATAAAACTGGCATACTTAATCCTCCCGCGGTTTCACCAAAGCCGTTCCGGCTATCACCTGTTCATTCTCTTGATTATAACAGTTTGTAGACAGTACTGCACGCTTTTTTTCCTGAATGAGTTCAGTCACACTGATTTCCACCCGTATGATGTCTCCGTAATACACCGGTCTTAAGAAATTCAGTTCCTGCTTCATGTAGATCGTTCCCTCACCGGGAAGCTCCATACCGATCAGCGCGGAGATGTAACTGCCTAGCAGCATACCGTGGGCAATCCTGCGTCCAAACCTCGTCTTCTGCGCATACTCCTCGTCCAGATGCAAGGGATTGTGATCGCCCGATGCGTCCGCAAAGGCCCTGACCTCCGACTCCGTAATCCGGTATTCTCTTGTGACCGTCTGTCCGACGGATAACTCCTTCATAGAATAGCTGTTCATGTAAACTCCTTCTTATTGCAGAATGAA
>JALFTO010000046.1 GCA_022779165.1 Lachnospiraceae bacterium | reverse complement strand
CCACCTTCTTATCGCGCGTGACAAATGCCAGACCGAAGATTGCCAACTATCATTTCACGACTTTGAATCCAAATCTCGGCGTAGTTGATTTAGACGGCGCGAAAGGCTTTGTCATTGCCGATATTCCGGGACTCATTGAGGGCGCTTCGGAAGGTGTAGGACTCGGACATGAATTCCTGCGCCATATTGAGCGCACGAAGGTGATCATCCATATTGTGGATGCCGCTTCGACGGAAGGAAGAGATCCTGTCACCGATATCTATGCGATCAACAAAGAGCTTGAGAACTATAATGAAGAGATTGCAAAACGTCCCCAGGTAATCGCAGCCAACAAGATCGATGCGATCTATGAAGATGGGGAGGAAAATCCGATCGTGAGGATTCGAAATGAATTTGAACCGCAGGGAATGAAGGTCTTTCCGATCTCGGCTGTGAGCGGAGAAGGATTAAAGGAATTACTCTATTATGTAAGTTCCGTTCTCGATACGATGGAAGACAAGCCGACAGTCTTTGAACAGGAATATTTCCCCGAACTGGAATGTGCCGGAAGCAACGATCCATTTACCGTGGAGTATGATGCGGAGGCGCAGGAATATGTGGTTGAAGGGCCACGTATCGAAAAGATGCTTGGATATACCAATCTCGACAGTGAGAAGGGCTTTGTCTTTTTCCAGAATTTCCTGAAAGATACCGGCATCCTGGATCAGCTGGAAGAACTTGGCATCAAAGAGGGCGATACCGTGCGGATGTACGGACTTTCGTTTGATTATTATAAATAATATGGAGAAATAATACATCATGAAAGAATTGACAAGCAAACAGCGCGCTTACCTGAAAAGTCTGGCAAGTACGCTTGACCCTATTTTTCAGATCGGAAAGGCCAGTCTGACGCCTGAAGTGACCGGTGCGATCGAGGAGTCCTTCAATACAAGAGAACTGATTAAGGTTGCAGTTTTGAAGAATTGTATGGATGATCCGAGAGCCATTGCGGAAGCTGTGGCTGCCAGAACACATTCTCAGGTGGTACATGTGATCGGCAAAAAGATCGTATTGTATAAACCAAACCGGGATAATCCGAAAATTGTATTGCCACTGTAACAGAGATTGTATTAAAATGAATAAAGATACAGCAGTTATAAGCCAACAAATAAAAATCGGTATTTTGGGCGGTACTTTCAATCCCATTCATTCCGGTCATCTTTATCTTGCCGGAAAGGCGATGGAAAAGGCCGGTCTTACAAAGGTACTTTTTGTTCCGAGCAATATTTCCTATATGAAGGATCAGACGGATCTGGTTTCCGTTTCGGACCGGATTGCCATGGTAGAGCTTGCCATCGCGGAATATCCTGATTTTGCATTCTCTAAAGTGGATATTGAGAGGGGCGGAAATTCGTATTCCTGCGAAACGATCGCCGATATCAGAGAGCAGTATCCCGATGCAGAGCTCTATTTTATTGCAGGGGCAGACACGCTCTTGCAGATGGAAGAGTGGCGCAATCCACAGGACATCTTTGCACAGGCGGTGATCCTGGTAGCGTATCGCAGCGGAGATACACCGGAGCATCTGGAGGAAAAGATCCGTGAGCTTGAGTCAGTGTATCATGCCCGCATTCTTTTGATCGCGGTTGACAGAGTGGATATCTCTTCCTCTGAGATCAGGGAAGCCGTGAGGACAGAGCAGGATTTTGGCGGAATGGTTCCGGAGCCGGTAGGCGATTACATGATCCGGCATAAGCTGTATTTGTAAATAAATAACAGGCGGTGAAAGTTCAGGATGAAGCTGAAACAGGCTGATATAGGCAAAATACGAAAGGCAATGGAAAAGGCGCTGGATACCAAACGATACGAGCATACCCTCGGAGTTGCCTACACGGCAAGCTGTCTTGCCATGTGTTATGACGAAAATGTGCGGAATGCAGAACTTGCGGGATTATTGCATGATTGTGCCAAGTGTATTCCGAATGAGAAGAAGATCAAAATCTGCGAGAAACATAATATTCTGATCAATGAGATTGAATACAAAAATCCGTTTCTGCTACATGCAAAGGTCGGGAGCTTTCTCGCTATGGAGATGTATGGAGTGCGGGATAAGGATGTGATCAATGCGATCCTGAATCACACGACGGGGCGTCCCGGCATGACAACGCTGGAAAAGATTATCTATATTGCCGATTATATCGAACCGAACAGAAAGCAGGCTCCCAATCTGGCTGAGATCAGGAAGCTTGCCTTTCAGGATCTGGATAAAGCGCTGCTACGAATTCTGGAGGATACCTTATGTTATCTTGGCAGCCTGAACAATGACATTGATCCCATGACAAAGAAAACCTACGAATATTACAAGGAAAACAGTAAAGGAAAGATATGAAGACAATCAAAGAATTAACCGCATTGACTGTGGAGACACTGGAAGACAAAAAAGCAGAAGAGATCCATGTGATCGATATCACAGAGGTGTCGACCCTTGCCGATTACTTTGTGATCGCAAGCGGAACAAATCGAAGTCAGATTCAGGCACTGGCGGATCATGTTCAGGAAGTGCTGGGAAAAGAGGGACTCACCTTAAAGCAGATCGAAGGATATAACAATGCAAACTGGGTTCTCATGGATTATCAGGATATCATCATCCACATTTTTGATAAGGAAAACAGACTGTTCTATGATCTGGATCGCATCTGGAGAGATGGAAAGATCGTGACGAAGGAAGAACTGCAATAAATTGTATTGACTAGGAAATGCCTGCAGGTAATGATCTACATTCGGAATCACGAACAGATATCATCAACAGCAGGCATTTTTGACATCAAATTTTGCTTTAAGAGAATAAACGAAATACACCAAAAACTTTGCCGAGAATCTGACAATCATCCACGATAATCGGATCCATCGTATCATTTTCCGGTTGAAGACGGATATGACCGTTTTCCTTATAAAAAGTTTTAACAGTAGCGGAGTCATCGATCAAAGCCACAACAGTATCGCCGTTCCTCGCTGTATTGCAGGATTGCACAAAAATCTGGTCACCGCTGAAGATGCCGGCATTGATCATGGAATCGCCCTTTACCTTTAAGACGAAAGATGGTTCACCCGTCGGAACCATCTCAGCAGGAACCGGGAAGTACTGTTCGATATTCTGCTCGGCAAGGATTGGCGTTCCTGCAGCAACCTGTCCGACAACGGGAAGACTTACCATCTCCGTGCGGACCATCTGGAAGGAATCGTCACAGATCTCGATCGCACGCGGCTTGGTCGGATCGCGTCGGATATAACCGTTCTTCTCCAGCGTTTCCAGATGAGAGTGTACGGAAGATGTCGATTTCAGATTTACCGCTTCACAGATCTCGCGGACTGCCGGCGGATAGCCCCTCTTTAAAATTTCTTCTTTGATATACTCTAATATTTCCTGCTGTTTGGCAGTAATTTTCCCATAAGCCATAGATTTCCTCCCAGAATAAATAGTGTATCGTTTCTATTTACGTCAAGTATATCATAATCGCTTTTGCAAAGCAAACATATATTCCGAAATTTTGTTCGATATTGAAAGGATACTAAAAATGCACAGTGAGATAAAATGTATTGCGTTGGATATGGACAGAACAGCATTGCGATCTGACGGAAAATTGTCGGAAAACACAACAGCTGCAATACAATCATTGATACAAAAGGGCATTCATGTTGTGATTGCCAGTGGAAGATCTTATTACAGTCTCCCGGCAGATATCATGGCAATCCCCGGCATTGAATATGCCATTACGGGAAACGGAGCCGCCGTTTACCGGATGACAGATCCGGACAACACAGAAAAATGCCGCCGAGGAAACTGCATCAAACGGTTTTTGCTCGAACCGGGCGCAGTCCGTCATATTCTGGACATAGTGGCACAGGAACCTGATCTTACATTTGAGGCGTTTGTTGACGGACATGCCTACGCAGATCGTGAGTATATCGAAAATCCTGTAAAGTTCGGTGCCTCACCGCAGGCAGTAGAATATGTAAAACGTACAAGACAACACATAGACGGCATCAAATCTTTCATCATGGATCATATTTATGAGCTTGACAGCATTGATATCATTGTCCGCGATGAATTTCATAAGAAAAAACTGCACGAGATGATTACAGCGGAGGAGAAGCGTGTCTATGTCACTTCTTCCGTGAAACAGCTTCTTGAGATTTCCGACTGCCATGCCGGCAAACATTCCGGTCTTTCCTACGTTCTGGACTGCCTTGGATTGCAACCGGAACAGTCAGCCGCTTTCGGCGATGCAGACAATGATATCGATATGATACGGTTTGCGGGAGCGGGTATCGCCATGGAAAATGCTTCGGAATCCTTAAAAGCACAGGCGGATTTTATCACAAAAACAAATGATGAGGACGGCGTTGTCTGTGCGTTGAAAGATATTCTACACTTATTATAAGTTCATACGAAGGAAGTTTGGAATGGATAACAATATCATTAAGAAATATATGGATGATTGTTCCCTCTGTCCCAGAAACTGCCATGTCAACAGAAGCGCAGGGCAGAGAGGATACTGCGGTGCGTCAGCAACGCTGAAAGCTGCCAGAGCCGCCCTGCATATGTGGGAGGAACCGTGCATTTCCGGCACAAGGGGATCCGGGGCTGTTTTCTTCAGCGGCTGCAATATGCACTGTGTCTTCTGCCAGAATGAGCAGATTGCCAAGGGGCAATTCGGAATTGATCTTTCGGTCGAAAGATTTGTTGAGATTCTGTTGAATTTTCAGGAACAGGGCGCTGCCAACATCAATCTGGTGACACCGACACATTTTGTTCCGCAGATCATCCAAGGTCTGGAACAGGCAAAGCTGAGAGGGCTCACCATTCCGGTTGTCTACAATTCAAGCGGATATGAGAGTGTCGGGACGCTGAGACAGTTGGACGGACTTGTAGACATCTATCTTCCCGACATGAAATATTCACGTACAGAAACGGCAGCAAAATATTCCACGGCGCCGGATTATGCAGAGGTGGCAAAAAGAGCTTTACAGGAGATGGTACGTCAGGCAGGTGCACTGGAATTTGACCGTGACGGAATGATGAGAAAGGGCGTAATCGTCAGACACCTCCTTCTCCCCGGTCATGTCACCGAGGCAAAGGAGGTGCTGGATTATCTGTATCATACATATGGAGACCTGATCTATATCAGTATCATGAATCAGTATACGCCGCTGTTAAGCATGCGTGGACTTGCGTCTGTTTACCCAGAGCTGGATCGAAAGGTCACCAAAAGAGAGTACGATAAGGTGATCGATCACGCACTGGAACTCGGCATACGGAATGCCTTTGTCCAGGAAGGTGAGACAGCAGCGGAGAGTTATATTCCGGCATTTGACGGGGAAGGGATCCTCCGATGACCTCATTGCCTCTTTCATATACTGCAAAAATGCTTCTTTTTTACAACTTCGACAAATTTACGACAGATTTGACAAGTTCGCTTGTAAAAATAATAGCGAAATGGTAAAAGTGAAAGTATAATAAAAGAGAAGCAAAGGCTTGGTACTTTGGAGAGGAGCTTTATGAAGAAAATACTGATAACAATCCTTGCTTTTGTCTGTATCATCATTGTCGGTATCCTTTTCATCAATATGAAACAGCAGGAGACCGATGTCACAAAAAAACAGACCAAAGTCGGATTTATATTAAATGGTAAGATTGATGACCATAGCTGGGGAGAATCCCACTACAATGGAATGGAGATCAGTGCACAGAAGTTGAATCTGGATGTGGTATATAAAGAGGATGTGCCGGAGGACGAGACCTGTACGGAAACAATAGAAGCATTGATCGCGGACGGCTGCGAGATCATCATCTGCAATTCCTTCGGCTATGGGGAATGGGCGTTAAAGTGCGCAGAGGCGCATCCTGAGATTTACTTTTTCCATGCGACGGGTGTGGAACAGCGCAGTAACCTGGCAACTTATTTCGGACGGATTTATCAGATGCGTTATCTCTCCGGGATCGTCGCGGGAATGCAGACGGAAACAAATGAAATCGGTTATGTGGCGGCTTTTCCGATCGCAGAGGTGAACAGGGGTATCAATGCCTTTACGCTCGGCGTCCGCTCGGTCAATCCGGACGCGACTGTCTATGTGAAATGGAGCAATTCCTGGACCGGCGAGGAGGAAAATGCGGAAACGGCAAGGGAACTGATCCGGGATCATGCGATCGATGTGCTTGCTATGCATACGAATGCGCTTTCTCCGTTGGAAATCGCTGATGAGAACGATATATGGACGATCGGTTATAATATTGACAACAGCGAGCAATTCCCGAAAACGTATCTGACTGCCCCTGTGTGGAACTGGGAAAGGTTCTATGAGCCAAGAATCCTGGAATGTCTGCAGGGAAAATTTCAGGGAATCCATTATTGGGAAGGTGTTGAGACAGGCATTGTTGATCTGGCGCCTTTTACCGGCAATGTCAAGTCGGGAATCGCAGAAGCTGTGGAAAAAGAACAGGATCGACTGATGAACGGATCGTTTGATGTATTTTACGGTTCGATTACGGATAATGAAGGGAACATACGTGTGAAGGAGAGGCAAAGCATGACAGATGACAGTCTGTTGAACGATTCCTTCTGGTATGTAGAGGGAGTGGTGATAGATGAAGCTGAATAAGGAAAAACGGAACATACTATTGGTTGTCTTTTTTGGATTGCTGGCAATTTTGATTGTCATGTTACTTTTTATCGGAAAGACATCCCATTCCAAAAAGAAAATCGGATTTATCATGACGGGAAGCATCGGAGATGAGGGCTGGAACGGGACGCATTACAAGGGAGTGTCGGAAGCATGCAAAGACTTGAATGTGGATCTTTTGGCAAAAGAAAATGTCAAGGAATTTGAAGGACAATGCGGACCGGCGGTAGAAGACCTTGTGAAGCAGGGGTGTGAGATGATCATTCTGTCCAGTTACGGTTACCCGGAGGAAGTGTCGGATCTTATTAAAAAATATCCTGATGTCGCTTTCTATGCCAATACCTTTAATTATCACGCGGATAACGTGACTTCGTATTTTGCCAGAATGTATCAGGCCCGATACCTGGCAGGAATTGTGGCGGGAATGCAGACGAAAACAAATCAGATCGGCTATGTGGCTGCCATGCCGAACAGCGAGGTCAATCGCGGGATCAATGCTTTTACGCTGGGAGCGCGACATGTAAATCCGGAAGCCAGCGTTATTGTAGCATGGAGTAATTCCTGGGATGACGAGGAAGCAGAACGTTTACAGGCCGATCAGCTGATAGAAAATACAGGGGTTGACGTGATCACATATCATCAGAACCAACCCTATGTTGCAGAGGAAGCTGAAAAGGCAGGGATCTGTTCTATCGGGTATCATCAAAGGCTGAATAACGCTTCGGACAAACATCTGACAGCAGTTCTTTGCGATTGGAAATTAACATACGAGGCGATCATCCGACAATATCTGAAGGGAAATTCATCCAATATCAAGATGTACTGGGTTGGAATTGATGAAAATGCTGTGAAACTGGATGATTTTTCACCTGACGTTTCAGAGAAGACCCGGGAAAAGGTAACGGAATCGATAAACAAGTTGATGAGTGGACAGGATGTTTTCTCCGGAGTGATCTATGATACAGATAGGAATCTCCGTTGTAAAAGGAATCAAACGATCAGCGATGAACTGTTGTTGGAACATTTTGACTGGTATGTAGAAGGTGTAGAATTCTATGATAAATAAATGGGTAAGTAAGAGGCGACGGATTCTTGTTGTATTGGTAATTGCCATTATTGTTATGGGTTTTGTCGGCGTATTGATGAACATCAGATTAAAAAGCCTTCTAAGAACCTATATGGAGAGACAGGTCACGGAACAGGCACGGACATTGGCGGATCTTTCCTCGGAACAGTTTGAACTGGAGATACATAATCTGGAAAACATTGCCCGTAACATTATGGAAGATGAAAATGAGGCAGAATCCATTCTGAATCTGGTTGCTGACGATAACGAGAATATTTCGATGGGAATCCTCCGCCTTGATGGGACAACTCTTGTGGGAAACTCTTTGAGTTTTTCGGATTTTAACGGAATCCAAAAATCATTCCGCGGACATTCCGCAGTAAGTTACAAGAAGGGATTAGGCGCCCTCTTTACAACTCCGATCTATGACGGTGAAAATGTGAAATATGTTTTGTACAAGCTTTATGGCGACAGTGTTCTTGGGGATAAATTCGGCGTATCCTGTTACAACGGACAAGGTTTGGCATCCATCATGGACCAGAACGAACAGATGGTGATTCCTTTTTCCAATCCGCAGTTTTCAGCAGAAGAATTCATAAATTCATCGGCCGTACAAACTGCGATGCCTGAGTTATGGGAAAAAATGAATATTGATACGGCAGCTTCTGTTTATTATGAGGATAAGGATGGCGGTCATTTCCTGTTTGTCTCGGAAATCAGTCAGTTGGGACTATATCTGACGGGGATGGCGCCGGTCGATGTGGTTGCGGCCGGGATTACGACAATATCCGCATTGATTCTATGGGTGTTCGGATTGCTGATCGTGATGTTTGCCGTTGGAATGGTGTATCTGCTGAGTGCGGAGGAAAAAGTCAGAGAGAGTGATGCACTCAGAGAAGCCAAGAATATGGCAGAGCAGGCAAACCATGCTAAAAGTGATTTTCTTGCAAATATGTCCCATGAGATCCGGACCCCGATCAATGCGATCATGGGTATGAATGAAATGGTTCTTCGGGAAAGCAAGGACGAAGCAATCCTTGAATATGCATCAAATATTCAGAGTGCCAGCAGGACATTGTTATCGCTGATTAATGATATTCTGGACTTCTCAAAGATTGAAGCAGGCAGGATGGAGATCATCCCTGTGCCTTACAAAACTGCCAGTTTTCTGAACGATGTTGTAAACATGATAGAGATTAAAGCAAAGCAGAAACAGCTTGATTTCCTGGTGGAGATTGATCCGGCTTTACCTTCGGTTCTTGAGGGTGATGAAGTCAGAAATCGACAGATCATCATAAATATTTTGAATAACGCCGTAAAATATACCAAAGAGGGCATGGTAAAATTCCTTGTAAAGGGAATCCGGACAGACAATGGCTTCCTGCTCATGATGCAGGTAAAGGACAGTGGAATCGGAATTAAAGAGGAAGACCTGAATAAGCTTTTTGATAGTTTCCAGCGTCTGGATCTGGAGCAGAACCGCAATATAGAAGGAACCGGTCTTGGACTTGCGATTACACATAATCTGGTAGAACAGATGCATGGACGTATGGAAGTCTCCAGCGAGTACGGAAAAGGCTCTGTGTTCACGATCTATCTCACACAGGAGATTATTGACAGCAGTCCTATGGGCGACTTCAGGCAGAAATCCGAAGAAAGTGCCAAACAGGCAGCCGACAGCAGTCAAAGTTTCACTGCACCGGACGCAAAGGTATTGGTGGTAGATGACAATAAGATGAATCTTATGGTCGTAAAAGCGCTTTTGAAAAATACAGGGATTCAAATCACAACATGCATGAGCGGAGCGGAATGTCTGGAACTTACACGGGAAGAATATTTTGATGTGATCCTGCTCGATCATATGATGCCGGAAATGGACGGTGTGGAAACACTGTCCCGATTGAAACAGTCTGAAAATCCATGTAAGAATGTTCCGGCCATTGCGTTGACCGCCAATGCGATCGTAGGAGCCAGAGAGGAGTACTTAAAGGCAGGCTTTGCGGACTATTTATCCAAACCGATCGAGGGCTCGCAGCTTGAAATCATGCTTTTAAAATATATTCCGCAGGATAAGATCCACTATGAGCATCCGGAGAATGAGAGCAATCGTAAGCAGCCTACGGCAAATGAACCGACTGCACAATCTTACATCAACAAAGCTCTTGGGCTACAGTATTGTTCCGGCAGTA
>JALFTO010000203.1 GCA_022779165.1 Lachnospiraceae bacterium | reverse complement strand
AACGGCTGGCGGAAGACGAGATGCTCCGGAAGGCCGAGTTCCAAGCCTGCTTTCCTGACCTCATCCTTGAACAGGTCACGGAGTGGCTCGATAATTTCTTTAAAGTCAACGTAGTCGGGAAGTCCTCCGACATTGTGATGGGATTTGATGACTGCGGATTCTCCGCCGAGACCGCTCTCCACCACATCGGGATAGATGGTTCCCTGCACCAGGAAATCCACCGCACCGATCTTCTTCGCCTCTTCCTCAAACACGCGGATAAATTCTTCTCCGATGATCTTGCGCTTGCGCTCAGGTTCAGTGACGCCTGCCAGCTTGGAGTAGAAGCGCTCCTGCGCATTCACGCGGATAAAGTTCAGGTCATATGCTCCTTTTTCACCGAAAACAGCTTCGACCTCATCTCCCTCATTTTTCCTGAGGAGACCATGATCGACAAAAACGCAGGTAAGCTGACTGCCGACTGCCTTTGACAGAAGCACCGCTGCCACCGACGAATCCACGCCACCGGACAGCGCGCACAGCACCTTGCCGTCTCCGACTTTTTCCCGGATCGCGGCGATGGAATTCTCCACGAAGGAATCCATCCGCCAGGTTCCGCTGCAGCCGCACACATTGCGCACAAAGTTATAGAGCATCTCTTTTCCGTGCTCGGTATGGAGCACCTCCGGATGGAACTGGATCGCATACAGTTTCTTGCACGCATCCTCTGCCGCTGCGATCGGACAGTCCGCAGTGTGGGCAACGGTAGAAAAGCCCGGAGCCAGTTCAGAGATACGGTCAAAATGGCTCATCCAGCAGATTTCCTTCTCTGGCAGTCCCTCAAAAAGTGCGGACGATGTGTCCAGCATGACCTCCGTCTTGCCGTACTCTCCGACCTCCGGGGTGATCACCTTTCCGCCCAGCACATGCATCATCAGCTGTGCGCCGTAGCACAGTCCCAGTACCGGAATGCCCAGTTCAAACAGTTCCCGCTGATAAGTGGGGGAATTCTCCTCATAACAGCTGTTCGGGCCGCCTGTCAGGATGATTCCCTTCGGGTTCATGGCTTTGATCTGCTCCAGACCCGTTTTGTATGAATAGATTTCGCAGTACACATTGCACTCACGCACGCGGCGGGCCACAAGCTGGTTGTACTGTCCTCCGAAATCAATGACAATGACTGTCTCTCTCTCCATGCCGTCCTCCTATGTCTTTTCATGCGCTTTATTTTGCAAACTGACCGCGCATGTCTCATTTAAAAAAGATTATAAGATAACCCGGAAGGTTTTACAATCTTCTTTTTCAGAAACTTTCCGAACTTTCCGAACGCACTCACACATGCTGGTGTGCATACTTTTCCTTTGTCGCCATTCCTCCCCGGATGTGCCGCTCGGATTTATTGATATCCAGTATCTTTCTGGCCTCCGCCGCCAGCGCCGGATTAATCTGCAGAAGCCGCTCGGTCACGTCCTTATGTACCGTACTCTTACTGATCCCAAACTGCTTCGCAGTCTGCCTCACAGTCGCATTGTTCTCGATAATATAGCTGGCAATCCCCACTGCCCTCTCCTCAATATAATCCTTCAAAAAAGGAACCCCCAAGAATCGTTTTTACATTGTATGAACGATCCGTTGGAGGTATGCCTAATATTGATTCTCTTATATATCCATGCCGTTCTCATCTATCCTATCGGGACATCATCATAAGTGGCAATTAGTATTTGCCCATTTGGATACACAGTTTCAATTTTGCTTCATCATAATTTGTACAATCCTTAACCTTGAACATCCATCAACTAAGGAAGCGGCGCTCACAATGCTACGCAGTCATAATAAGTAGCATATCACATCAGATACCCTATAAGTTTGATGATCTCATCTGCCTATCATTTTAAAGATCTTTTCAAAGCCTTCTCTCAGGAATTGTTCTTTCGTAAGCTTTCCTTCCGTCAAAAGATACTCTTCTAACGTACCGTGTTCCGCAACGTACCAATTCCTTCAATGGAACACTCCACAACATCTCCCCGTTTTAAAAACTTAGGCGGATCAAAGCCCATGCCGACACCGGCGGGTGTCCCTGTTGCAATGACTGTTCCCGGCAACAGTGTCATCCCCGAAGACAATTCCTCAATAATATCAGGAATGGAAGTAATCAGTAAATCTGTGACAGAATCCTGTCTCAGTTCACCATTGACACGTGAGCATATATGTAAGGCAGGCGGAAACGAAATCTCATCAGCCGTAGTAATGCACGGTCCCATCGGCGTAAATCCATCAAGACTTTTGCCAAAATACCACTGTTTGTTTGTCGTCTGCAGTAATCTGGCAGATACATCATTAAGAACCGTATAACCGAATATATAATCTTCTGCTTCCTCTGCCCTTACATTTCTGGCGATCTTGCCAATAACAACTGCCAACTCGGCTTCATAATCCAACCGCTCCACTAATCCCGGGTGACTTTCGATAAATCCCTCCGGCGCCACTGCCTCAGTTACTCTTTTTGAAAAGTAAATCGGAATAGGGCGTTCTTTCTTAAAGGCCTCTTCACTGTACCGTTCTGCCTCTTCTGCATGTGCTTTGTAGTTGATCCCAAGGCAGATTATATCCTGCCTCGGTCTTGGAATCGGGGCAAGCAACGTAACATCAACCAAAGGAATAGAACTCTCTGCTTCTTTTACGGCAAGCTGCAGATTCTCTTTAGATGTTTGAATCAGTGTGTCCATATCGGCAAACGGCAAGGGAAATACAGCCTTTTCCTCTTCTTTTAAGATGCCTACAGCTTCTTTGTTCTGATAAAAATATGTTACAAATTTCATAGGAATCCCCTTATATTGAAAAACAAAACCTTACATGACATTCATAATTTCAGGCTTATACTCTTTGCCGCATTTCTCTTCCACATACTGCTTCAGCGCTTCAAGGTCGACCTGAACGCCATCCGTCCAAATATCCGCTGCCAGCACAATCTTATTGCCTTCGCCATATCTCAGATAGGCTTCCGCTCCCAGAATGC
>JALFTO010000174.1 GCA_022779165.1 Lachnospiraceae bacterium | reverse complement strand
GGATCGGCGGAGTCAGCATGAGCGGTCTGGCAGAGATCCTGCTCGAGAAGGGCTTCACCATATCCGGTTCCGATGTGCGGCATTCTTCCCTCACCGATATGCTGGAATCCAAAGGAGTGCATGTTTCCTACAGGCAATGTGGCTCAAACATCACAGATGACATTGATCTGGTCGTCTATACGGCAGCCATTCATCCGGACAATCCCGAATTTACCGCCATTGCAGAGAAGGGGCTTCCCTCTCTGACCAGAGCACAGCTGCTCGGTCAGATCATGCGTGCCTATGGTCTGCCTGCCGCGATCAGCGGCACGCACGGCAAGACGACGACCACTTCCATGATCTCCCAGATCCTCCTGGAAGCAGGCGCTGATCCGACTCTCTCGATCGGCGGGATCTTAAAGTCCATCGGCGGAAATACCCGCGTGGGAAAATCGGACTATTTTGTCACGGAAGCGTGTGAATATACCAACAGTTTCTTAAGTTTCTTTCCTAAGGTCGGTGTCATACTGAACGTGGAGGAGGATCATCTGGATTTCTTCAAAGATATCCACGACATCCGAAACTCCTTCCATCAATTTGCACAGTTGATCCCCGATGACGGTCTGCTGATCATCAACGGAGAGATTCCCGAGATCAATACCATCACTTCCGGTCTGCGCTGTCCCATCCTCACTTACGGTGAAAGCAGCGGGTATGACTATTATTACACAGACCTCACCTTTGATGAATACGCACACCCTTCCTTTATCGCACATGACAAAGAAGGGAATGCTTTTCCCGTAAAGCTGTCTGTCCCCGGCAGGCACAATGTCATGAACGCACTGGCGGCACTTGCGCTGTCAGATGCCTTTTCTTTGGACCGGGCAGTTGCTGTGAAGGCACTGGCTGATTTTTCCGGCACCGACAGACGTTTTGAATACAAGGGGAAGATCGGCGGTCTGACGATCATTGATGACTATGCCCACCATCCCACCGAGATCACCGCGACACTGCAGGCGGCAAAGAACTACCCGCACAAGACACTGTGGTGTGTGTTCCAGCCTCACACCTATACCAGGACAAAGGCTTTCCTTCCGGAATTTGCGAAAGCGTTATCCCTCTCTGACAAGATCGTGCTCGCGGATATTTATGCTGCCAGAGAGACGGACACTCTGGGAATCAGTTCCAAAACACTTCAGGAAGAGATTCGGAAATTGGGGAAAGAGTGTTTCTACTTCCCTTCCTTTGATGAAATTGAAAACTTTTTGCTAAAAAATTGTACCGACGGCGATGTGTTGATAACTATGGGCGCCGGAGACGTGGTAAAAATCGGCGAAAGTCTGTTGGGACTTTAAGTTACCCACAATATCCACATGAAAAAGAGCCAAAAACGACTCTCCGAAATGTGGATATTTCTTTGCCACAATCTCCGCGGGACAATCCCCCGTTTGTCCACTTTTATCCTATGTATACGCCGGTGAATACCATTTTATTCCTGTAGCTCAATCCACAGTTTCCACAACATCCACAATGCCCGCGAGCCCGCTTTTTTCAAGGCTTTGCAGGAAATTAAGTATTTCTTTTTGAATCGCGTTGTGTTATAATTTCTTTGCTTTGAATAAGGTAATTGACCGAGGGGGAAACTATGAGCAGCCTGAAGATTTACAGCGATGGGGATACCTCTACCTCCGTCCCTAACCGCTTTATTGATGAATATATGATAGAGGCGAACGATGCACAGATCAAAGTATATCTTTATCTGTTACGGGTATTTCATGCCCATCGTTCCACCAGCATCTCGGATATTGCGGATAAATTTAACCACACGGAAAAGGATGTCCTGCGCTCTTTAACCTATTGGGAAAAGAAAAAACTCCTTTCCCTGGAGTATGATAACGACAGGAAGCTGATTGCCATTCATATGGCGGATGCCTGTACCGGAGAGGAGCGTGCAGTTTCCCCGCAGAGAGCGGATATTGTACCGATTCCCGCTGCAAAGCCTTCCTATACTTTGGATGAGCTGGGAGCGTTCCGGGACAGTGAGGAAACCTCTCAGCTTCTGTTTATCGTTGAACAGTATATCGGCAAGCCATTAAGTGTGTCGGAGATTAAGAGCATTTTCTTTTTATATGACAGACTCAGTTTCTCCGCCGATCTGATCGATTATCTGGTACAATACTGTGTCGGGAAGGGCAAGAAGGATTTTCGTTACATAGAGAAAGTAGCATTAAACTGGCATGAAGAACAGATCACCACACCCGAACAGGCCAAGGATTACGTCGGGAAATATGACAGATCCGTATATACTGTAATGAAAGCGCTCGGCAAAACGGGCGTTCCGACTCCCAAAGAAGTCACCTATATCACACGTTGGACGAAGGACTTCGGTTTTACCGACGATATTATCATCGAAGCGTGCGAGCGGACTGTTATGGCAACGGACAAGCACCGCTTCGAATATGCCGACAGCATCCTGACAAGCTGGAAGCAGTCCAATGTGCACTGTCTGGAAGACATCCGCAGTGCAGACAGCACCTACAAGCGTAAAAAAAATGTGCAGCAGAAACCGGCTGCCATACTAAATAATCAGTTTAATCAATTCCCTCAGCGCAATTACGACTTTGATGCGCTCGAAAAAGAACTGCTCAGCAATTAGCCGAACAGTCTGAAGGAGAACAAAAGTGCCTCTGACAAACTCTCAGTATGCTTCTATCTTCCGGAAGTTTGAGGAAAGACAGAATCGCAGCCGTCAGCGCCAATTGAACAGAATAACGGAAATATACGAAAAAATCCCGGACTACGAGGAAGTAGATCATTCTATTTCCTCTGTTTCTGTTGCTCAGGCAAAGAAGCTGCTTGACGGGGATTCCAGTGCGTTAAACGAGCTTCATTCCCGGTTGCAGCAGTTATCGGAACAGAAACGTACCCTTTTGAAAAAAGCGGGATACCCGGAGGATTATCTGGAACCCGAATATGTCTGTCCTCTCTGTAAGGACACAGGCTATGTGGACAATGAGAAATGCTCCTGCCTGAAACGTGAGATCGTTTCTCTGCTGTATGAACAATCCAATATCGAAGAAATATTAAAGAAAGAAAATTTTTCTACATTAAGTTACGAATACTATACCGGAGAAGATCTGGAACGCTTCCGCGCTACCGTTTCGGCATGCCGGGAATTCGTACAGAATTTCTCTGATACCTATCGCAATCTGCTCTTTTGCGGCACTCCCGGCGTAGGCAAAACCTTTCTTTCAAACTGTATTGCCAAAGAATTGATCGAGCGCGGATTCCTGGTGCTGTATTTCAGCGCCAATGCATTGATCGACACACTCTCCCAAAATTCTTTTTCCGTGAAAAGCCGCGAAGACCTTTACAGTCCGGAGCAGGACATATATAATTGTGATTTGCTGATAATAGATGATCTGGGCACCGAATTTACCAACGCCTATGTGATTTCCCGGTTGTTTTCCTGTCTGAGTGAAAGACATCTGCGCAGGAAAGCGACGCTGATCTCCACCAATCTCTCTCTGGAGGAAGTCAGGAATCACTATTCGGAACGTATTTTTTCCAGAATATCGAGCAATTATGATATCTATAAGCTGACCGGATCCGATATACGATTATCCCAAAAAAAGGCGAGAAACAGAAAGTGAGGATTACTATGGCTGCAAAGCAGGAAGAAAAGCGAAACCTGGAAACAATCCCCGCAGGTTCTCTGGGAGTCATCCCTGTAGAGGGCTGCAAACCTCTGGGCGAGAAGATCGACTACTATCTGGTAAAGTGGAGGACGGAACGAGAGAACGAGCACAAGGACAGTCTGGCATTTGCCGGCTATCAGCGTGATTCCTACCTGCTCACCGCAAAGGTTCCCCGTTTCGGCTCGGGCGAGGCAAAGGCTGTGATCACCGAATCGGTTCGCGGCATGGATCTGTATATTCTGGTTGATGTCTGCAATTACAGCCTCACCTATTCTCTCTGCGGTCATGAGAACCATATGTCTCCCGATGATCATTACCAGAATCTGAAGCGTATCATCGCAGCCGTCGGCGGAAAAGCGCGACGCATCACAGTGATCATGCCGTTCCTCTATGAGAGCCGCCAGCACAAGCGGACAGCAAGAGAATCTCTGGATTGTGCCATTGCCCTGCAGGAACTGGTCAGCATGGGGGTAGACAATATCATTACCTTTGACGCTCATGACGCGAGAGTGCAGAACGCCATTCCTCTGCATGGCTTTGAGACAGTGCAGCCTGCTTATCAGTTTATCAAGGGACTGCTCCGCAACGTAAAAGGACTGCAGATCGATTCCGATCACATGATGGTGATCAGTCCTGACGAGGGCGGCATGAGCCGTGCCATCTATATCGCCAATGTCCTCGGTCTGGACATGGGTATGTTCTACAAAAGAAGAGATTACACCCGGATCGAAAACGGCAGAAATCCTATCGTAGCACATGAATTCCTCGGGACAAGCGTGGAGGGAAAGGATATGGTCATCATAGATGACATGATCTCCTCCGGCGAAAGCGTCCTTGAGGTTGCCGCTGCCTTAAAGGAGCGCAAGGCAAATAAGATCTTCATCTGCTCTACCTTCGGCCTTTTCACAGGCGGTCTCGACCGCTTTGACCAGGCATATCAGGAAGGTCTTATCGACAGAGTACTGACAACCAACCTGATCTATCAGACGCCGGAGCTTCTCAGCCGCGAATGGTATATCAATTGTGACCTGAGCAAATACATCGCTTATCTGATCGACACCTTAAACCACGACACCTCGATCAGCGATCTGCTCAATCCCAATGACAAGATTCAGAAAATCCTTACCAAATATAGAAACGGGGAGCTGTAAGCTCCCCGTTTTTAATGTCCTCTTACACTTGTCTCAGACCGTCTCCTTTCGTCCAGCCATTGTCGATCCGTCTCTCCAATTCCTCAAGTGCCCGGATTCCTTCCAGTGCTCCGTACGCTTCCACGCAGGATGCACCCTCGGCAGCTGCAAGCTGAATACACCGCTCAAAGGAATATCCCTCCAGCATCGCCGTCAGGAAAGCTGCGATCGTTGTATCGCCCGCTCCGGTGCCGGACAAGACCTTCTCCGGCAGGTAACTGTTCTCAAATCCTTCCCTGTCCGTCCAGTCGGAAGCATTGATCCCCGTCAGTTCATGCAGTTTTTCCATCATTACTGCAGATCCCGTCTTATAATACAAGCCCGGTGCACCGCATTTGAGCAGAAGCACTCTAGTCCCAAGTTCCATGCACTTCTCAGCCAGCGGTGCGATATCCTCTTTCCTGAGAATGTTTACAAGTTCACCGCCTGCTGCCCGCTTAGACCATTCCTCATAGCGGGGACGATCCAGCATAAAGCAGATCTCCTCCACACTCGGCACAAAAAAATCCACATACGGAAGTGCACCTGTCAGAATCTTCATCCAATCTGCCTGTCCGGCCTTTGACGCGGGATCTACCATTGCCATATCCATAGATACCGCCACGCCCTGACTCTTCACATATTTTAACATTTCTACCAGTTCTGCCCCATCATTCAGATACATCCTCTCCATGATAGGCGGATACCCGAAATGGAACAATGACACCCCTGTCAGATCCGCTCTCTTCACATCCTCCAGAGAAAACGTGTTGTTGCAGCCTGGATCATGCAGCAGAATCCGGTCAATCCCGGGCATTGCGATCACCGTCGTATAGGACGTTCTCTCTCCCTCTACGCTGATCACGCTGTCCGCTACGCCAAACCCTGCATAGATATCCTTCAACACCTTTCCGAAGGTATCCGTCCCCGTCTTGGTGAGCAGGCTGACGTCTGCCCCCAGAAGCTTCATTGCGATCCCGGTATTGGACACCGCACCGCCTCCGTTGATGGCCACCCCCTCCATCTGTACCAGCTTACCCGGTGCCAACAATTCTCCCGGATTTGCAACCTCTTTGGTTCCGGGCGGAAAGATCGGTGTGAGATCAAGACAGGAATGCCCCGCCACGATCACTTTTTTCTTTTTTGCAGCCTCTGTATTCCCCATATGCTTCCTCCAATTTATATCATCATAGTACACATTACATTGCCTTCATATAAAGTATAACATCTTCATTCCACAGCGTCAAAAAGGGACATCCGCCATTTTACCGGATGCCCCTTTATTGATTCCCATATTCTGTTGTGTTCATGCTTATCTCTTTGTCGGTACTGAGAAGCTTGCATAATACTCTTCAAAATACTCTTCAATCTTTGCAAATACGTTTTTCATACCGGTTTCCTCCTTTTTGTTCTGTTGTATGCTGTTACGGAAGTTTTTGTTTCCTTCCCTTTGATGATTTTACTATACATCATTGACTTATTATTGTGAAATACATATAATAAAAGCATGTTGATACCTTGTAGGTATCAATATAGGAAATGGTATGACAGAAACGATATCTATAATCACATAGGGAAAATAATATCTTGAGAAAGGAGCCCTGTCCATGGAGCTGAGACATATCCGATATTTTCTTGCCGTAGCGGAAGAGATGAATTTTACGAGAGCAGCAGAGAAACTGTGTATTGCGCAGCCTCCCCTGAGCCGCCAGATCAAAGAACTGGAAGAGGAACTCGGCGTATCGCTGTTTATCAGGAAACCGCATGCATTGCAGCTTACTGAAGAAGGGCAGATGTTCCGGCAATATGCCATGCGTGTTGTGGATCTCGTGAACCGTTCCGCCGAGGATGTGCGCGAAATGAAGACAGGTCTGCACGGCATGATCTATCTGGCCTCCGTCGAAGGACATGCTCCCACGTTATTCTCCGAATGGATCGCCGGCTTTCACCAAGATCATCCGCATGTATGCTACAATCTGTGGAACGGAAACTCGGACGATGTAATCAACCGCCTCATGAAAGGGCTGTGCGAGCTTGCCATCATCATGGAGCCACATAATGCTGAGGGCGTCAATGCAATCCCTGTCTACTCAGAGCCCTGGATCGCTATGCTTCCGCAGGCATGCCCCCTGGCCAAGGAGCCCGGTGACACCATCGACTTTCAGAAGCTGGCTGACTACGATCTCATCATTCCTTCCAGAGAATCCAGACTGCAGGAAATCACCGACTGGCTCGGCTGCCCCGGCAGAGAATTAAAGATACGCTGCCGGCTTGCGCATATGCTGAATGCCTATGAGCTTACGCGCCAGAACGTGGGCATCACACTTTATCCTGCCTCCGCCAACATCGGAACGGATTCCTCCGTCTGCATCAAACGTCTGGTCAACCCGGAAGTCACCGCTTCCTATGTGCTGATCTGGAGCAAAAATCACCATCTGTCGCATGCTGCGGCAGAATTTCTGGAATACATCAAAACACTTTATCCGGATAACGAATGACACCTTGACTTTTATTCTATCCGTAGTATACTTAAAAAGCTGTCACTTCTATAGGAAGTGGCAGCCAAATCCGGTGAGTTCGAGACCTTCCTCACCTAAAACAAAACTAAAGGAGAACTGAATATGAAAAACAAAAACGTATCTATCATCACAGTCGGCGCTATGACCGCCGCACTCTACGTTGTGCTGACTCTGGTCGCCAACGCCTTCGGACTGGCGAATTACGCCATTCAGGTCCGCTTCTCTGAGGCACTTACCATTCTGCCTTACTTCACCCCGGCCGCAATCCCCGGACTGTTTGTGGGATGTATCCTGAGCAATCTGATCACCGGCTGTATGCCTCTGGACGTGCTTTTCGGAAGCCTTGCGACGCTTCTCGGTGCCCTGGGTACCTATTCCCTTCGCAAATGCAAATGGGCTGCCCCCATTCCACCGATCATTGCCAACACCATCATTGTGCCGTTTGTTCTGGCTTATGTGTATCATTTCGAGGGCTCCATCCCCTACTTCATGGTAACAGTCGGGATCGGCGAGATCATCTCCTGCGGGGTGCTCGGCATGATCTTACTGAATGTACTCGACAAATACAAGGACAAAATATTTGTATCATAGCAATTACAAGAATAAGAGGTCAATGCAGCTTCCTTTTTATGAGTTTATAAAAGCAAAGTGTCAGAATGCTCTCAAAGTGTCAAGTATCTGCAGCATTTTCGGAAGAACGATGCTCGATAGCAGGGCGTCTGCGGAACTCGTATCTGCCGGTATTTCAATTCTTTTGATGACATCGGGATCAAGCGGCGGATTTCCTTATTGTTTTAACGGGCGGATATGCGCCGCTTCGAGGACTGTCTGAGCGGAAGCGAGTTCCGCAGAAGCGGCACAATAAGCAGTCCGCCCGAAAACAATTAGGAAATCCCTGCGAAGGTTCCGGGAATCAAAAGATTTGAAAACCGGCAGTGCTCAGACAGTCCTCGCCGCCCTGTTCATCATTCTTCTCGAAAATGGCAGATACATAAGACACTTCTCGAATGCATTCTGACACTTTATTTTATAAAAATCACATAAAAAGCCTGCTGCATTACGCAGCAGGCTCTTGTCATCTCTCCTACCGGATATACGTGATAAAGCTGTTTCCATTCTCCTCGAACCATTCCTTGGAATCGTTAATTCCCTTCTTGTACACCTCACCATTCCCGGGATCCATGAGTACGGTATTGAGCTCATTGAATCCGACGATCAGCACCGCTTCCCCGTCATTTAGCGTTGCCAGAACGGGAATATCCCGGTTCACGTAATACAGCACGGCATTCAGACTGCATCCCGACAGCTCCAGCACCTGCGCATCCGGCAGATTATTCCGCAGGATCTCCAGAGCGGTGCTTCCGTGCCCCAGCATATAGGAAGTATTACGCTTCACACCTTCATATGCGAGAATTGTATCAAGGCACACGGCAAGACTTCCCCGCTCCTCATCTGCCGGCTCACCCTGAATCTTCATGATCTGGTTGCGGATACTCCTGTTGCCCGCTCTCCACACATACGCTCCATGATCGTTCGTGACAACTCCAGCGATCTCTTCCGCGTGTGTCACCGCATTTCCCGCATCCGTGTAGATGCCCTCGATATCTCTCATTCCATACACATAGAAGTGCACCGTATTTGTTTCCTCCGGCTCGATCCGCACTTCCCTTCCACCTTCGAACAGTACCTCCTTCGGCGTGAGCAGCTTCATTCCCTTTTTCTCAATATTGCTCTTGAGGGCAATCTGTACCACATTTTCAAACTCTTCCGTAACTGCCAGTTCTATCGTATTATTTCCGCTTACGATCTCTTCATTATTCATGATCTGATCATCATCCACGGGAGAATACTGACCGTCCTCATCGCGCGACACTCTCGTCAGACTGATCTGATTGTCCTGAATATCAGCACCCACAACATAGATTCCCTCCTGATGATAACGCTTCAGGATTTCATCATTCTCGTTCTGGATACAGATCTCATACATCGGCACGATGACCTTACCGCCACTATCTCTCTGAATATCTGCCACATTTGCGATTCCGTAGATCAGATCCTCCTCCATAAATCCGAGCGGAGACATCACCGTTCCGTATTTTCCCTTGATCTCTGTCTGTTTCTTGGACGAAAGATTCAACAGCGTAAGTGCCCCCTCTTTGTCCTTTTCTCCCTGTTTCCAGGCGATCATCCTGTTGCTGTCCGATACCTTATAGCTGTCCTCCTTGAGATCTTTGATGATCGGTTTGTAACTCTTGCTCTCCAGACTGATCTCATAGACCGTTCCCGAAAGCATCACATACAAATGGTTGTTGTTATCTGCATAGGACAATTGTTCTACATCTGCCTTGACCATCTGATAGGACCGGTTGTCTGGAATAAATACCTCCTCCTCGATCGTATTTGTCATACTGTTATACTGGTAAACCTGAATTCCTACCTGACCTTCATGAAATCCTCTGTTCATATAACCATACACGAGGAAACGCACATTCTCGGTCTCGTCCACGCTGAGGATCTTAATGCCGCCGCCCTTATACAGCGTACGCTCATCGCTGTTGTCCTCATCATAGAATCCGAACAGATACACAAATTTATTGTCAATGATACTGTAGCTGAACAATCTGTTTTCATTGACGAATGCCAGCACATTTCCGCCGTCGCTCTCCACCATCTCCACATCCGCATCGTGGATTCCAAGGAAAATCTTATTATTGACAAATGCTTCCGCATCCTTGGTAAATATCCGGTTCATATCCCGCTTGAAATCAAGCAGGTACATGCGCTCCTCTGTATAGCGGATCCGGTAATATTCCTCTACATTGTAATACTTGCGCGCTCCGCCCTCTTCCACGGCAGCCTGATAGGAGATCTCGATATTGGCAACCGTAGGACCCAGTTCACGGATCGTATAGATCGGCTCCGATGCCTTCTCTACCTTCAGATCTCCCCATGTGATCTGCTGAAAGCTGCTGTGGATATCCACATGGCTGAAACTGGAATTATCCCCCTCGGCATTTGATTCCAGATATTTCGTAATGCTCTTTGCCGCTTCCTTGTCAAAGGTTTTCTCATGGAACTCTTTGGCAAAAGCGAGCTGTTCCGCTGCATGATAGTCACTTGCCTGGATGATCCTCGTATAATAGCGGATCAGCCTCCCGTACTCGTCTTCAAGGATCAGGATCAGATTGTATTCGGTATTCTCCTCGATCAGATCCTTGACCGTGATCGTTGCGGTAAGCTCATCATCATCTTCCTTATAATTATAAATGTCGGTCGATTCTACCAGACGCTCTCCGTCAACACTTCGTACCTCAAAGGAAAGATGGCTGATCTCGCATCCGAATTTCTCGACCACAAAGGACAACCGCCGCCCACTCTCAAGCGGCGTGATGTGATCCCGCATGGTACTTCCCTGCATCTCCTGCGCATACCCATGCAGACAGTTCACTCTGTTTCCGTTTTGACTCATATAGACCAAGGGAAACGTCGCTCGGCGCATCTCCACGGTCATATCTGTATTCCCTTTATTCATCAGGGCACTGACCGTGATCATTGTTGCCAGGAAGACAACAACGCAGACGATTCCCTTCCACACTGCCTTTTTCATATACAGTTACTCCTGTAAAAGTGTCATAAGCTTTGGCTGCACTCCCAGAAATTCTGACAATTCCATCAGTTTTTCCCGTTTTTCTCTCCGGTACTTTTCTTCCTGTTCTTCCCGTTTGTCCACTTTTCTGCGGACACAGCGAAGCATGATATTCTTAGGTGTATGCTCCATATCGATAAACTCCAGAATCTGCACGTCATACCCCTGTGTCTCCATGATCTGCGCCCGGATGGCGTCTGTAAAGAGCGCCGCTGTCCGTTCCCGGATCAACCCGTATGCAAACAGATCTTCAAGCGGTTTGCAGTTTAGCTGGCGGTTCATCTCATGCTGACAACAGGGCACCGACAGAATGACCGACGCATCCCAGAGAACCGCTTTATGGAGTGCATAGTCGGTCGCCGTATCACAGGCATGGAGTGTGACTACCATATCCACCGATTCTGCTCCCTCGTAATCCTTGATATCTCCCTGAAAAAATTTCAGTCCATCATAGCCATACTTGTCTCGCAGCGCATTACACTTCGCGATCACATCCGTCTTGAGATCCAGTCCGATAATGTCCACATCATAAGCTTTTACGGTTTTGAGATAATAATACATCGCAAAGGTCAGATAGGACTTGCCGCAGCCAAAGTCAATAATACGCACCGTCCTGTCTTTTGGAAGCGCAGGGAGGATATCCTCCACAAACTCAAGGAAGCGATTGATCTGTTTAAACTTATCATACCGCTCCCTCACAATCCTGCCATCCGCAGTCTGTACACCGAGATCCTGCAGAAAACCGACCGGAACACCTTCCTCCAGGATATATTGTTTCTTTCTGTTATGTTCCAACACAGGCGCCTTAGACTTAGAGGTTGCGCCTTCCCGAGTCTGCTTTTTGCGAACAGTCACATTTCCCTTTTCCCCACAAGTACCGTGGCACAGCTGTCCTTTGACGACATCTCAAGCTGTTTAAAATCCTGCTCCATCACCTGACAGATCCGCTCTATCAGCTCCCCGGCAGACCTGTTATGATGAAACACCTGCGTCGCCGTATAGGCGCTCTCCTGAAAAACCAGACTGCCCTTAAGCATCACCGGTCTTATCTTTATCTTTTGTACTTCTTCTTTTCTTCTGGGATTGCTGATCACGATCTGGTACAGCCGTTCATTACAGCAATCCTGTAACAGCATTCTCAATTTTTCCATAATTTTATTCTACTGTTTTTCCCGCAAAAGAACAACTAAAATTTAAGGATCCCACGTTTGCGGTTTCCCCGCATTTTCAGAATTTCATAAAAAAGAAGCAGTTGAATCATCTCCTCAATACTCTTCCAGTCATGATCGTCCGCTCCGTCCTGATTCTCCGTCTCCTCACGGCGCAGCGTATCCGTCACATCGCGTGCCAGCCGGTACAGCATCAGTTTATCCGGATATTCATCATAGATCATACTCCCCGTATAATCAAGACGATTCAGTATTTCCGTAATTCTCTTCTGATAGCGTTTTGCCCTCGCAGGATACATCTGCTGCAGATACCCCAGATCCTTCACCATCTCATTTTCTTCAAAAAAACGATACGGCATGGGATATGTCATATAAAAGGGCAGCGGTCTTTGTTCCATAGTATTCTCCTTCTCACATAATTCTGCTTTTATGTTATATGATATGCAGTTTCTCCCGGTGTTGGTATCCCGCATTTTCATCCGCCGCCTTTGAAACATTAAGAATTTCTTTCCTTTTCTTTGCGGAAATCTTCATTGACGCAGGACTTCTCCCGTGCTTAAATAAATCGAAAAAGGTGATAAGAGCATACCACGACCTGC
>JALFTO010000155.1 GCA_022779165.1 Lachnospiraceae bacterium | reverse complement strand
CTCGTATACAGGATATCCTTCTCATGGAGAAGCCTGATCCACTTCTCATCCGACAGGTTATCATCGCCTCTGCTGAGCGACTCGTGATGATACAAGGTCACATCACAACGTTCAATATTATAATACCCCAGCTCATATAATGCAAAATTCAGCTCCACATCGTTGTACGCAACAGCCATCTCCTCATAGAGTCCGCCCGCCTCATCGTACTTGTCACGCGCAATGAGCAGGCAGGCTGCCGTCACTCCGATCATATCATACACATGGCGGTTCTGCCCGTGATAATGAGATTCCGCGTCATGCTTCTTTAAGAGCTTATGAACCGGTCCCACCTTGATATTGGTGATGCCGATATGCTGGATGACATCGCTGTCCGGATAGAGGAGTTTTGCTCCCACTGCACCGGCATGCGGCAGGCTTGCCTTTTCGTACAGCTTTGCCAGCCAGTCACTCTGAATGATCTCCATATCATCATTCAGGAGCAAAATATAATCTCCATTTGATTTTTCTATTCCATAATTACACATCCTTGAGAAATTGAATTCCATCGGATGATAAAAATAACGGAACTTATACTGTTCTGCCAGCCGTTCCAGCCTGATGCGGTTCTCTCCGCTGCTTCCGTTATCCACCACAATGATCTCGAGCGAAACCCCGGACGGCAGAACCGTCTTATCCCTGACCGAAGCAATACAGGTCTCCAATACATCCGGGTTATCCTTGGAAGGGATTACTGCGGAAATCAGTGCACCGCTGCTTCCGGCGACGCACGTCGCACGCTCACAATCCTGTGTTTCCTCGCGCATATGCAGCAGCACTTTCCCGATGGGTGCGATCTCCTTCTGCGTATCATTCGCCTTGATCCATCGCTTGTCCGTGACTTTCTTTGTCAATGCGAGAAGAATTTGATAACAGTTGTTCTCGAATCTGCCCTTAAGACATGACTCCCATTCCTCCGCGGTCAGTTCCGCAAGCAGTCCTGCCCGGACTGCGAAGATGTGTCCGAAATACTGAAATGAATCGAGTGTGTCAGGCGACCACTGCGGCTTAAACCAGGGATCCACCCGAAGCCCGGTCTCATCCAGCCTGTCCTCATCACCATATGCGATCTGCACGAAGGGATATTCCTTAAAGAACTCTGCCACGACTGCGGCAGCCTTCTCCTCCAGTTCCCCGCGTTCATCATAAAACAGCACAATGCCTGCCGGATATTCTCTCTCAAACCCCTTCTCAACGCTCTGCATCGGCACCGGAACAACAGACTGTTCCAAAGCCCCGGGATAAGTCCGATGCTTCCAGCCTTCCTCCCGCAGATACCACTGTCTGTAAGAATCCTTCTGCCGTTCCACTTCAGAGACATATTTTTTGTAACATGCGATATTTAATTTGTCCTGAATCAAAGTCTTTATTTTCTGAACCATGCAAACCCTGTGCCCCGTTTTCCTGCCTTCTCATCGCCTGCAATGCTGTGTGCCATCTCAGCCGAGATGCGCACCACGCTGAGTTCTGCCTGCACCTGCGCTCCCGTCTCGGGGATTGCAGTTCCCGACAGATCGATCGTCATGTTGGAATCTTCGGTATCAAAGACCGCCGTATTCTCAGAAATCAATTTTCCATTTAATTTCACTTCTTTTTGGCGGATAGAAAACGGTTTCCCCGCCACAACCAGACTGGTCACCGTCACCATACAGTAATCCAACGAAGGGTCGATGCGCAGCGTCCGGATTCCCTTTCTGACAGGGATCGAAACAGTAAGCACCTTCTTCTCCTCATACCCCTTCATCAGGAAGTA
Source organism: Lachnospiraceae bacterium (assembly GCA_022779165.1). Taxonomy (GTDB): domain Bacteria; phylum Bacillota; class Clostridia; order Lachnospirales; family Lachnospiraceae; genus VSOB01. The sequence continues at coordinate 9,444 of JALFTO010000155.1, read as the reverse complement.
AGAAGCTCCTTCCGAAAATCCTTCTCCGTAATCTTCATAAATCTGAATGCGGTTTCTATGCTCCTCCTCCATAAACCTGTGCGTGAGAGCCGCCGCCGGAATAATCGGATATCCGATCTCGTTTCGGATCTCCACCATGGACATACGGTTTCCCGTGGAGAGTTTCTGGAACTTACATTCCTTCTCCGCGATTTCCTTTATATCTCCGCGGAGTTCGTTTATTAAATCATGGCTTATTTTCTTTCTCTTTTCTGATCCAAGTCCGTAGCAATACAAGGATCTGAGTATGATCTCATCTGCCGGATATTCCTCATCAAACGTCCACTCATAGTCGATCAGACTCCACTTATCCCCCTCGATAATGATATTGGAAAAGATGAGGTCATAATCGCAGACGGAAGGATTCTGCGGATACCTGACGATTGCACAGTATCTGTCAAACAGCTTCCTGAAAGCGATCTCGTCATTCCTGTCCAGACATGCATCGAGCAGTTCCTCCAGCGTCTGTCCCGGCAAATACTCAAACACCGCCTCATCACCGTCGAGTTCACACCGGTTCAGACTGATCTCACAGCCCTCATAGATCTGCCGGAGCCGGTCATACGATTCCTTCATATGATGCACATGCGCTGCCGCCTCAGCAGTAACCGGAATCTTGCGTACTTCTCTGGATCCCGTCTCAGCTCCCGCACCACTTCCAATGCCACATTCCGCATCGCTTCCCGCAACACACTTCTCTCCGCTTCCCGCCCTGCCGCATATCTTCGTACAGATCGCATACTGTGGCGCTCTGTCATTGGAAAATCTGGCATACTTCACAGTAAGAGGCTTCCCGACCACCAGCACATAGGAATTGGCGTACAGAGGAAACAGCCCTTCCTGCAGGATACTGTCAAACGCATTCTTCTCATCAAACAACAACATTCTGTCCCTGTCAAAATTACGCATGTTATCTGACAATTCTCCAAGCTTCGGCAGACGCTCATCCGAGAAGACTGTCGTCATGAATTTGTAATCCGGATACGGATAATAGAAGCTGTATTCTTCTACACCCGATGCATGACAGATCTCCTCCAGTCCCTTTCTTGTAAAGGTACGCACTCCGCCGCCTCTCGGATATCCCTCGATTCCCTCAAAATAGGTTCCCAGATGATCTTCCTTGCAGCCTGCCCAGTATTTTAGCCCGAAGCGGTTCTCGATGGCGATCACCATCCGTCCCCCCTCTGCAAGATGCTTCTTTAAGATTGACATAAATGTCTCAAAAGGCTTATCCCCTCCGATATAACTCTGTCCGTACTCAAACACGCCAATCAAAAAAATGTAATCATAATCACAGGCAAGCTCCGGCTCGATATCCTGAAAGTTGCCAAGGTTTATGGTTACATTGTCGCAGTCCGGATGACGGTATGCATTGATCAGACTGCGCTTTCTGGACAGTTCGATGCAATCTACCGTTCCCGCCATCTTTGACAGCGCTCCCGTGATCGCCCCACAGCCCGAACCAACCTCAAGCACCTTGTCCGTCTTTTTTACCGGTACCCAGTTCACAATATTCTCACGAAGAGGAGACAGATGATAGAGCACCGCCCAGTCCTTTCTCTCCTCAATGATCTTTCCGTACTCAGAAGGCTGATGTGCCCTGACGATATCAAGGATCTCATCCTCGATCCTTCCGTCACAATACAGGTCCTGCCCCGGATAGTGACGATCATCTATCATAATCTTTCCGATCTTCTCCAAATTCTTACACATCCTTTACTGTCACTTTGGAATCCATGTCGTAATATCCCACGGTATTCTTGTCAGAGATTACCGTGATGTTCTGCACGTCATACAGTCTGTGGTATACCTTGAACTGATCCCCCTCATATCCGGTCAGCCCCAGAGAGATCAGATACTCTCCGCCCTGCAGACTCATCTTCTGGGTAAAAACAATCTCTTTTCCGGTTCCGGCAGTCACAGGCTCCAGAAACGCTTTCTCGACCATTGTATTCGTCCCTGTGATCTCCACACCGAGCGGATTCTTGATGGAGCAGGCAAAAATCGGTGCCGGAAGATCTTCATAAAACTCCACAAACATGTGCACCGAAAATTCGCTTCCCTTGATCACCGCCGTGGTCTTCACGCCTTTGTCATCGGTCACAAAGCATTCCGTGATCATCGCCTGCTTTGTTCCGTACTCAAGTGTCCGGTCATCCTGCGCATCGCTTCTCCTGCCACCGGCGCCTTTGCCATTCGCATTCCCGCCACCCGCAGCTCCTTTGGCATGCGCGTGAAGCTCCTCATCATTGAGCAGATTGACCTCGTCCTTCTCATCCGGGATCTCATACTGCCCCACCAGCACCTGCTTGTAGATGTCGATCATCTCTTTGGGAGAGCCTTCCGCCAGCTTCTCTCCCTTATTCAGGAGAATAACGCGGTCGCAATATTTGCTGACACTGCTCAGATCATGACTCACGAAAAGGATGGTCTTGCCCTGCTTCTTAAACTCCTCGAACTTGTGATAACACTTTGCCTGAAAAAAGACATCGCCGACCGAGAGCGCCTCGTCCACGATGAGGATCTCCGGATCGATATTGATGGCTACCGCAAAAGCAAGCCGCACAAACATACCGCTGGAGTACGTCTTTACCGGCTGATACACATAATCTCCGATATCGGCGAAATCCAGGATTGCCTGCAGCCTGCCGTCGATCTCCTCTTTGGAAAAGCCGCACATCGTTCCGTTCAGATACACATTCTCCAGACCGTTATACTCCATGTTAAAGCCGGCCCCCAGTTCGAGCAGAGCAGAGATCCTGCCATCCACTTCCACTTCTCCCGCCGTAGGATTCAGGACGCCGGTGATGATCTTCAGGATCGTAGACTTTCCGGAGCCGTTGGTTCCGATGATTCCGACCGTCTCGCCCTGTTTGATATCGATGTTGATGTCACGCAGAGCGTAATGCTCCTTATATTTCTTCTTTCTGGTAAGCCCGAGAGATTCCTTCAGACGATCCATCGGCTTATCATATAATTTATACATTTTACTCAGGTTTTTCACCCGAATCGCATATGTCTGTTTCATTCCTGACCTGTCCTTACTCATTTTTACAGCACATCCGCAAAATGTACCTTCAGACGTTTAAAGATCAACGCGCCGATTCCGAAGATCACCGCCGTGGTGATCCAGAAATACATTGTGGAATAGAAGTCCTCCCAGAACCATGTCTTTTCCAAAAGCGCGCTCCGGTATCCGTTCACGATATAAAACACCGGATTCAGCTTAAAAATGATCTGGTACGGCTCCGGTATCATGCTGATCTTCCACAGGATCGGTGTCGCCCACATTCCCACCTGGAGAAAGATCGCGATGATCTGTGTCAGATCCCTGAAAAAGATTACGATCGAACAGGTCGCATAGGACACTGCCAGTAGGAACATAAACAGGCAAAAGCTGTAATAAACCACCTGCAACGTATACAGATCCGGATAAAACCCGTGAAACGCATACAACACAAGCATAAAGAGCACAAAGAAACAATGGATAAAGGATGCCGCGATCAGCTTGATGATCGGAAGGATACTGATCTTGAACACGACCTTTTTGACCAGATAGCTGTACTCAAGCAGCGCCGTTGTACCGTTCATCAGCCCCTCCGAGAAGAAGAACCACGGGACGATACCCGCCGTCAGCCAGAGTACATACGGAGCATCCACACCGTTAGCCAGCACTTCTGCCTTGGCATTAAAGCCCTTCTCAAACACAAACCAGTACACGAGGATCGTGACCACGGGCTGCACAAAGGCCCACACCATACCGAGATAAGAGCCCGCATAGCGTGTCTTGAAATCATTCTTGGCAAGTTTCCAGATCAGTTTCCTGTTCTGCCACAGTTCTCCGGGTAATATGACGATCTTGTCATATAGTACGACAAAGACGATCAGACTGACCGCTATGATCGCGCAGGCGATCACCTTCTTGATCAGCTCATCCTTGGGGTTTGCGAACTGATTCTGATGCGTTACAAGGATAATTGCCAGGACCAGTCCGATCCCGGCAACGATTGCAATCGTTCTCTTTTTATGCTCCAGTAAAGAATTCTCAATCACAGATTGGTTATTTGCTGCCATGGTTTATTTTCCTTCGGTGTACTCTTTGATGCCGCCCCATTTGGTATCCTTATCGGATATGGTCAGCTCCATCCCCTGAGGGATCGGCCACTCCACGCCGATATCGGGATCGCTCCACAACAGGCCGCCCTCGTCATTGGGATGATAGAAATCCGTACACTTATAGGCAAACTCCGCATGATCGGACAGCACCAGGAACCCGTGCGCAAAATTCTTCGGGATAAAGAACTGCTTCTTATTCTCCGCAGACAGACGCACGCCAAACCACTTGCCGTATGTCTTAGAACCCGGACGCAGATCCACCGCCACATCAAAGACCTCTCCGCTCACAACGCGCACCAGCTTGTCCTGAGGGTAATTGATCTGAAAATGAAGCCCTCTGAGCACTCCTTTTTTGGAGGCAGACTGATTGTCCTGTACAAAGACCTGATCAATGCCTGCTTCCTTAAAATCATTATAATTATAGGTCTCCATAAAATACCCGCGCTCATCCCCGAACACTGCCGGCGTAATAATTTTAAGTCCTTCGATCTCACATGTTTCAACCGTTATCTTTCCCATTTTCTTCTCTCCGTTTCTATTCTTCCTCCGAAGCCGCCTGACTTTCAGCCGTGCTCCGGCAACTTACATCAAAAAACGCGCTGTCACTGTCACCTGCCTCTATGGGGCACTCCAGTAGCTTACATTAAAATCCACCCTGCCGTCAATACCGTCTATGGATCCGCCCGAAGTATACTGCCACAGCTGATACTTGCCGGCATATTCCGGCTGCTCGCGGTATTCTGCCAGCCAGATAACATGCTGCGTATCCAGCTTTGAAGTGTCCAGTCGTCCGTTCAGCCAGTTCCTCGAAGCGTAAACACCTGCATAATATCCGGCATTTTCGATCGTCTCGCAGAATGCCTGACATACCGCCGTCCTCGTCGCCACATCCAGACTGTCGGCACGCCCGTTTCCTCCGGCACCCTCCGTGTCGATAAAGACAGGATAGTCAAGAAGCCCGCCGTTATTCAGGCAAAGCACCATACTGGCCTCCTCCACGGCCTCCACCACAGAGGTTGCCTGCGTAAAAAAATACAGACCAACTTTGACCCCGGCTCTTTTCGCTCCCTCAAGATTCTGATAGAAATAGGGATCCTCGACAAGCGTACCGGTCACGGAACCGCGGTAACCGCACCGGATGATCGCAAAGTCTACACCGGAGGCTTTCACCTTCTCCCAGTTGATCTCCTTGTTCCACTTGGACACATCAATACCGAAGGAACGATTATCGCCGGACTCCAGAATATCCTCCTGCTCCGTCTTGTCCGCATCGTCCTCCGCGCCGTTCACGGCGCTGTCCTCCGCCTCCGCATTGATATCCGCCTCCGTTTTGATCAGGAGCGAGATATCCTCGATCGGCGTGTATTCCACCTGATCCTTAACATGGATGGAAAGAGGCTCCGACGGAACCTTATACCCCTCCAGTTCGTTTAGCGCCACCTGATAATCGCCCGGTTTTAAATCCCCGACATAGAGGATACCGTCCTGATCCAGATCCTTATATTCCTGACCGTTCACCGTGATATACAAAGGTTTTCCCGTTACCAGTTCCCCGAGATCATTGAGCACCTGAACCCTCAGATCACGCTCAACGGAAGTCGCTGCCAGCGACAGTTTTTTCCCCTGTCCCTTAAGCAGCTTCTCATATCTGGTCGGCTCCTTATCAAAAAAGGTCTCGTCCCGCATAAAAGCGTACAGATCAGGCTCCTCCTCCGGAGACTCCTGCTCAGTCTGGTGCTTCACGGTCTGCTTTTTCTGACTTTTGTAAGCTTCAATACCGACAACCGTCCCGAGGATCAGTGTGATCATGATGATCACCAGAAATATGGTGAGCCTTTTCAGCTTAGAGTCCATTTGCAACCTCTACGAGATATTTTCCGTAATTCGTCTTCATCAGCGGTTCCGCCAGCTTGAGCAGCTGCTCTCTGGTAATAAACCCGCGTTTGTATGCGATCTCCTCGATGCAGGAAATGTACAGTCCCTGCCGCTTCTGGAAGGCCGCCACAAAGTCCGCCGCATCCAGCAGTGCGTCATGATTCCCCGTATCCAGCCAGGCGAAGCCTCTGCCGAGCTGCTGCACATGGAGTGTCCCTCTGCGCAGATACTCGTTATTGATACTGGTGATCTCAATCTCGCCGCGCGCGGAAGGCTTGACATTCTTTGCGATCTCCACCACGTCGTTGTCATAGAAATACAGTCCCGGCACCGCATAATTGCTCTTGGGATGCTCCGGCTTCTCCTCGATCGACAGTGCCTTGCCGGTCTCGTCAAACTCTACCACGCCGTACTCTCTGGGATCCCGCACATAATATCCGAAGATTGTGGCCCCGCTCTCTCTGGCCGCCACCTCTCTCAGTACTCTGGAAAAGCTCTGCCCATAGAAAATATTATCCCCGAGCACGAGTGCAACACTGTCTTTTCCGATAAAATCGGCACCGATGATAAAAGCATCCGCCAATCCTCTGGGATACTCCTGCACCGCATATTCCATATGAAGACCGAGCTGCTCACCCGTTCCGAACAGATCCTCAAACACCGGGAGATCCCTCGGCGTCGATATGATCAGGATATCCCTGATCCCTGCCAGCATCAGCGTGGAGAGAGGATAGTAGATCATGGGTTTGTCATACACCGGCATGATCTGCTTGGAAATTGCTTTTGTCAACGGATACAGCCTCGTTCCCGAACCGCCCGCCAAGATAATTCCTTTCATGTCAATTCCTCCAAATCATTAAAAATCTACCAATTCTTTCTGTAATTAAAAATGCAAGAAAGAAGGCTTATGATAAACTCAATAACCCTTCTTCTCACAACTCTTATTTTATTTTGTCCGATACATTTCCTCGTAGTACTTCTGATAATCACCGCTTGTGACGTTCTTCATCCAGTCCTCATGCTCGAAGAACCACTTGATCGTCATTCTGATGCCATCCTTGAACATTGTCTCCGGCTCCCAGCCGATCTCTGCCTTGATCTTGTCCGGCGCGATGGCGTATCTTCTGTCGTGCCCCTTGCGATCCTCCACGTAAGTGATCAGATCCTTTGATACGAGTTTCTTCCTCGGATCACTGTCCGGAAGCATTTCCTGCAATGTCTCGATGATGATATTGATGATCTCAATATTCTGCTTCTCATTGTGGCCGCCCACATTGTAGGTCTCAAAGAGACGTCCTTTCTCCTGCACCATGTCGATCGCTTTAGCGTGATCCTCTACATACAGCCAGTCGCGGACATTCTTGCCGTCACCGTACACAGGCAGCTTCTTGCCCTGAAGCGCATTGTTGATGATCAGCGGGATCAGCTTCTCCGGGAACTGATACGGCCCGTAGTTGTTGGAGCAGTTCGTAATGTTCGCCGGAAACTTATAGGTATCCATATATGCCTTCACCAGCATGTCCGAGGACGCCTTGCTCGCAGAATAAGGACTGTGCGGTGCATACGGTGTTGTCTCATAGAAATATCCGCCGTCCTCCTCAAGGGAACCGTACACCTCGTCGGTGGACACATGGAGAAATTTCTTGTCCTCCTTAAACGTGCCGTCCGGCAGCTCCCATGCTGCCTTTGCGCAGTTTAACATCACTGCGGTGCCCAGTACATTCGTCTGTACGAACACCTCGGGATTCCTGATACTCCTGTCCACATGGCTCTCTGCCGCGAAGTGAACCACCCTGTCGATCTCATTCTCCGCAAACACCTTTGTGATTGCTTCCTTATCGCAGATATCTGCTTTCACGAACGTGTAATTCGGGCGGTTCTCAACTTCCTTGAGATTCTCCAGATTGCCTGCATACGTGAGCGCATCCACATTGATGATGCGGATCTCGTCCCCGTATTTTTTGAACATGTAGTGAATATAGTTGGAGCCGATGAAGCCTGCGCCCCCAGTAACCAGATATGTTCTCATTGTTATTTTCCCTGTTTCCCTTCTTGCATTTTTATCTATTGTATCACATTCCTATTTTATTTACCACAGAATTAGTACCCAAGATAACTGATGTTCATATCTACGTTTCCGCTGATGCCGCTCACTTTTCCCTTGGAGGTGTACTGCCACATATCATAGCGTGTCGCCTTATAGGTAGGCGCCGCCGCATACTGCGCAAGCCAGATCTTGTACCCGGTCAGGGAGCCTGTGTTCATCTTGCTCTCAAACCATGTCTTGTTCGCGTAGATCCCGGCCTTGTAACCGCCATTCTGGATTGTCTTGCAGAATGCGTTCACCGCAGCCGTTCTGGTATTTTTGTCAATGCCGTCCGCTCTGCCGCCGCTTCCTTCCACGTCAATAAATACTGGATAGGACAGCTTATATCCCTTGATCAGATTCAGCACCATGGACGCTTCCTCGACGGCCTCCACCTCATTGATCGCCTGGGTAAAGAAATACACACCCACTTTGATGCCTGCCGCCTGGGCCCCCTGGATATTCGCCTTGAACTTCGGATCCTGGATCAGCGCACCCGTGGAAGAACCGCGGTAACCGCAGCGGATGATCGCATAATTCACACCGGAATTCTTCACCGCTGTCCAGTCGATCGTCCCGTTCCACTTGGACACATCGATTCCCATGATACCCGAGCTGGAATTTACGATCAATGCCCCATCCGAACCAAAAGAATATTTCGCTCCCTGGATGACCTGATCGCCCGTTACAGGATTGCCGTTCTTATCAAAGAAATACGTCTTTCCGTCAAGGTTCTGCCAGCCTGTATACTTATACTTGACATTGGCAAGCTTCTTATACAGTTTGACATCCTTATAGTAATCGGCATAAACAGCCTCCACATATTCGTCATTCTTATTCTTGACGTAGAGCTGATTGCCGTCCTTGTCCTTTAACTTGGTGGTGGTGTCATCCTTCGGATTCAGTTTTACCGTCACCTTGCAGGAGGCTGTCGCCTCAGCTCCGGAAGCATCCTTCACCTTCAGGGTGATGGTGGTCTCGCCCTCCTTCACACCGGTGATCTTGCCCTTCTCACCGTTTGCATCCACCTTGGCGATCTTGTCGCTGCCGGAGGAATACGTATAAGTCACCGCACCGTTTGCATTCTCAACCGCCGCCGTCAGTTCCTTGTCCGCATCTGTAAGTACTGTAAGCGTCTCCGCACTCAGTTTCACAGACAACGCCGATGCTTTCTTCACGACCACCTTGCATGTCGCCGACTTGGAAGTATCCGCCTCCGAGGTCACCTTGACCGTCGTCTCTCCTTCTGCAACCGCAGTGATCTTACCGTTCTCGACCTTTGCAATCTTGTCGTTATCGCTACTCCACTTCACATTTCCTTCGGAGAC
>JALFTO010000017.1 GCA_022779165.1 Lachnospiraceae bacterium | reverse complement strand
GATCTATCCCTTTATCGAACTGACAGCGCAGATCCTCTCCGAGGACGCTCTGTTCTATCTGATCAACTCCTACACCACAGGCTTACAGCCTGCCGTGCTGTCCTATATGATCAATTCCGTGATCGTGCCGAAATTCGGCGGACATGTGGAAGCCGAGGAAATCGGTCTTCCCGTCAAAGACTCCGGCCTTGTACTGCCCTGCGGTGCAAGCGGAAGATGGTGCAGATGATCTTTCGATCAAACGCCACAGAATAGCTGTCGTCGACAGGAATTATACAGACCAAAGCATAAAAAAAGAGGTGCTGCACTGCAACGCCTCTTTTGTTTCTAAATATGTATCTGAATTTGAATAAGTAATAAATCCGTAAGCCTTTCCTTTTATAAATGTTTGATTACGCTCTCATACCTGTATTGTATGCATGTGCCAGACTGTTCATATTCTTGATCAGAATATACATCGCAACAAAAGGCCCGATTCCGCAAACCAGCGCTCCGACGAGCAGCCAGAGCAGAACCGTGGTTCCGTTCTCCGTGAAATTCAGACCGTAGCGCGGTGCATTCTCTGCCATTCTGTTAGCCAGACTGTAATAATAGAACCAGGCATAAATACCGCAGGTAATATAGGACAGCAAAATGAACTGAACCAGTCCGGGTGTGTTCTGACCGTCTCCCGCACACACAACATTCATATCCTGAGCCAGTTTATAAATGAAGTAATAACTGTAGATACCGCAGGTAACGATACTGAGCAAAATGTACATCAATAAACTTCTGTCTTCTTGTACTTTCATAATCTTCCTCCATGGTTGTCACATATTTTCTGAAACATACGGCCAATTACCCCCTCATACGGCCTGATGCCAACCACCGGATCACCGCCCGAACACAGACGGATCAGATATGTAAGCAAAAATGCCAGGATAATTACCCACAGCACCCCTTTCCTGACCTTTCCCGGTATCCGTTCCCAGAACAGATACAACGGAAAAAAGAGAGGAACCATCCAGACCAACGGATGGAACCGGAATGCTTCGCCGAACCGGAACCTTACAGCACTCCAGAGCGCCCGCGTCATGCCGCAGCCCGGACAGGAAATTCCCGTCACCCATTTGATCGGACAGCCAATGTGCGTAACACTCAGAAACAACAGTACAATTCCGATGGCAGCAAGAAGTACGATCACTTCTTTTAACTTCTCGAAAAAGCTTTTACGATTCATTTTCCTTATTCACAGAAACAATCCTTTAACTCAGAACGGATGCCACACCGATTCCCATGGCAAAAACCATGATGATCGACAGCACCATGCAGATTCCGTACCAGATCAGCGCCGCCTTAAAGAAATTGGATTTGCTCTTCTTCTCGGAATTGCTGAACGCCCATACAAACATCAGGATAATGTTCACGCAGGGAATCAGCATAAGCAAGAAGCTTACCATCCATTCTCCCAGTGTCACGGGCTCCTCCAAAGTATTCTCCGGCTGCTGATATCCCTGTTGCACATAATCGGGCTGGATATAATCCGACTGCGGAGCCGTATATCCCTGCCGTTCCCCGTAATTCTGCTGATAATCGTTGTTCTGATCCTGCTGATACATATTGTTGTTATCCATCACATTCTCCCCGTATAATATGTATTTGAGCCAAAAACTCTATTTCATTATAGCGTATTTTATCCACTTCTACAATGATAAATTTATCAATTTCTCATATGCCGGATCCACTCGGAATACCCCGGCAGCAGTTTTGACAGGACATTGTTCCCCGTATAACTGACCGGAGGCAGTCCCGGGAAATACAGCGCCATGCGGTACAGATACACACCGATCGTAATGCATGCAACAATCACCAGTAGCACAGCCGCCTCTCTCCTGTTGTGTCGTCCCAGAATATAGCGATTGACCGCAAAATACAGCGCCAGTATGATCCAGAGGAGCCCCGCCGGATTGATGGCAAACGACCTCGCAAACTGCCCTGTCGCAAAAAAGAGAACGGCGCGGGTCAGTCCGCATCCCGGACAGGGAACCCCCGTGAAATACACCACAGGGCACAGTCCGTGAAGGAACACCCTCGCCGCAGCATAATATAAGATCAGGATCACTCCCGCGAACCGGAATCTCCTGAAATCCATTTTTATCCTGTTAAAGATCTGACGCATCACGATTCTTCCCCGCTGTCACTGTCGCTGCCGTCCGCCAGTTCCTCGCCAACCTCAGACACGGTATCCTCCATCTCCTTCTTCATGGAACGCGCCTTATTGTCCTGTGCGATCGCACGCATAATCAGATTGATATCCTCCGGTGAGAACATATCGATCGCATCTGCCAGCTCACCGAGATTATCCCGGTTCACCTTCAGGCACCCGCCACCCGACAACGGGATTGTCAGCACATTTTCTTTGTCGGACACGTCACCGAGACAAAGGCAGTTATTCTTCTCATCACAGACAAAAACCGCCCCTTTATATTCAATGATCCCATCCTTGGCCAGATAATCATACGGAGCCTTCGGTTTTGATCTGAGCTGTTCGACCGGATTGACCTTCCCGGAAACCGCCGCCTCATAAGCCGCAGCAGCTTCTGCCTGATGTGCCTCCTTTTTTCCAAGTCTCGCGAAGCGCTCCTCCTGCTCCTCTTTGATATCCTGTATCTGCTTATCAACGCTTTTGAGCGCCTTTTCCCACTCCGTCTGCGTCATCTCCGAGCCGCCGATCGGAATCGAAACTTCCGTCTTTCCGCTCTTGATCCGTTCCATGATCTCCGCACTGTACTGATGGAACATATCGGTCCAGCTGTTCTGTGATTGTGTGATTTCTGCCATAGTATCCTCCTATTTGTATATATATCGTCATATGTCCGCTGTTTGCTTAGTGCCGGCTTCTTCCCCGGACCCGGAATTCTTTCAGGCATTTTTTTACTCTTGTACGCATAAGGTTGTACCAGATGTATTTCTATTTGTCCCGCAGAGTAAGGAGAGAGCTTATGTTCGAAGGAAAAACCATACAGGAGACCTGTTCCGACCTAAAGACAAATTCCACAGAAGGGCTCAGCGAAAAAGAAGCTGCCGGTCGCCTGTCCGTCTACGGAAGGAACGCACTTCCGGAGAGCCGGAAAAAAAGTCTGATCGCTTCTTTCTTAGAGCAGCTTCATGATCCCCTGATCTATATTCTGTTAGCCGCTTCCGCCATCTCCCTTCTCTTGGACGAAATCAGCGATACGG
>JALFTO010000123.1 GCA_022779165.1 Lachnospiraceae bacterium | reverse complement strand
TCCTGCTGCGCAATGTAACGTTCATAATTGCGCATATCCTGATAGTATTCTTCGCGGTCGCGGCAGCGTTTGCGGATCTGTTCTTCGGCTGTTAAGCGGAACATGGTTTCGGCGGCTTCCTGCAAATATTCATTCTTTTCTGCTAACATATGAACCTCCTCCCAGGTGGTGGCTTTGAAAAGCCTTGCCCATTTATCAATGTGGAATTTTTTGTCTTCCTCGGTTGCCAGATCGATATGAGTCAAGTCTATCACATTTAAGGTAAAATTACTACTATATAACGTATTGTTTTTCCGGTTCATCAGTTGATAGCTTGCACAGAATTCAGGATTCTCAGGGAACAGGGAGTAATCGAGAAAAGCGATATGAATCACGGGCTTGATTTCGATGTAATTCTGTCCGTGTGAAAGCTGGTCAAAGGAACGACACAGGTAGACGAGGGAACGGTTTTTCCAGTTGAGTCTGTTTCCGAGCTGCATCTCCAGGTTGATAAAGGTGTTGTTGTTCAGATTCACATTGACATCCAGACGGAATTCCTTGCCTTCGATGGATTCCCCTAAGATGATGGGATTGGTGATCTCCACGGAAACGACTTCCTCTTCGGACAGGTGTAAAAGGGAACAGATGAGTCCTTTCAGCGCCGGATTGCTCTGCTGGAGGACGGCACGAAACAGGTAATCGTTTGTCAGACAATACGGGACGGGACCGTGTGCGTGCCGGAAATCGAAAGTATCCGTGGGAAAGGTGTTGCCGGAAACAGAGTGATTTTGAGTTTCAGAATTGTTCATAGATTTGTCTCCTTCTGTGATGGGAATAGTGAAGTGAATAATAGATAGATGTGAATGGTAACCGCGGCGAAACGCCATAAAGAAAAGTAAAAATCATTCTATAACTACATGAGATTATAAAAAATGCGTAAAGATACAAAGGCAAGGAATGGAAATGTGGAAATCAGGAGGGTGCGGCTTCAATTGTCTGTATATCCGTGCTCTCTGACCCAGGCGGCAATTTTTTGGAGTTTCAGATTTTCGGCTTGCGCGTCGGACAATTTTGCCTTGGTGTCGGATAACTCATTCTCTTGCTGCGCAATGTACCGTTCATAATTGCGCATATCCTGATAGTATTCTTCGCGGTCGCGACAGCGTTTGCGGATCTGCTCCTCAGCTGTTAAGCGGAACATGGTTCCGGCGGCTTCCTGCAAATATTCATTCTTTTCTGCTAACATATGAACCTCCTCCCAGGTGGTGGCTTTGAAAAGCCTTGCCCACTTGTCAATGCGGAATTTTTTGTCTTCCTCAGTTGCTAGATCGATATGAGTCAAGTCTATCACTTTTAAGGTAAAATTTCTACTGTAAATTAGATTATTTTTTTCGTTCATGAGCCTGTAAGTGGCGCAAAATTCAGGATTTTCGGGAAAAAGAGAGTAATCGAGAAAAGCGATATGGATAACAGGTTTTACGTCACTGTAATCCTGCCCGTGTGAAAGCTGGTCAAAGGAACGGCACAGATGAGTCCTTTCGGCGCGGGTTACTCTGTTGGAGTACGGCACGAAACAGGTAATCATTTGTCAGACAATATGGAACAGAGCCGTGTGCCTGCTCAAAGTCGGGAAACTTTGACGGAGAAGCATTGCCGAAAGCAGATTGAGTTTGTTTTTTAGATGTGTTCATAGATTTGTCTCCTTTTGTGATGTGGATGGTGATGTGAGTAGTAGATAGATGTGAATGGTAACTGCGGCGAAATGCCGGAATGATAAAATAGATAATAAGAAGAATCGTGGCAAAAGTGTTTGAAATGTATCGGCGACGATCAAATAAGAACACAGCGGAATGCTGTAAAGGAAGAATAGCATATATCTGAAAATGTTGCAATTGCTTTTTGATAAAGTTTTCAACTTAAAAATTCGTTTTGATTTGTCTATTGTGTTTAAGTGTTAAGGGGGTTAAGATATCCGTAGAGAGTCCCTTTCTACAGTATGTATTTGGATTCGACATCTAAATTACGGGGAACTGTTATGGAAGGCTTGCTCTCTTGTACAGCGATTAGGTTAGGGGTTTTGTACGAACTGGACGGGGTATGAGACCGAGAGCGGTTTAGATGAGGACGGGAAAATATGAACTATAGCAGATTGTGTACACATTGTATGAGGGAAGTGGAAGCGGACACAGGACAACCTTGCCCTTTTTGCGGACAGCCATATCATGCAGCAGTCAGAAAGCAACATATTCTTTGTTCTTAAATAATCCGGAAGTGGTCGGATTTTCGCACAATATGGTCAATAAAAACAATAATGATAAGGTGGAAGATACCACGGCACAACCTTGGATTATAACAAATCCGCTTGATTCAGTAAGCCTTGAGCGGGTTGGAGCAGAATATTCGGGGCATATGGTGGAAATCTACGGATATTTTGAGATGAACAGAAGCAGCGAACATTGTACTTTTGTCGCATATAGTGTGAAGAAGATGTGTTGTGATTGGGTGAGGAAATCAGAATTTTTGGGTTCAAAGGTAGGAGACATAGGAAATAAGTTTTGCAAATGAAAAGGAGACAATTATGATTTGCTTAAAGTGTAATAAGAAATATCCGAGTGGTAAAAATTATTGTGCTAACTGTGGAGAACCTCTTGTAGAGGAGCCTAAGCAGGTAAAGATGGAGGCACCTAATACTGGTCGCGTGTGTAGAGTATGTAATAAGGTTTATCGTCCAGAGGCCAAATTCTGCGGTCAGTGCGGTGGTCCTTTGGAGCCTTCCGAGGCACCTGTTGTGGCTGAATCCGTACCGACACCAGTACCTACGCCAACACCTGCACCTGAACCTGCGCCGATGCTTTCATCTACACCAGAACCTGCACCAGCACCTATGCCGACGCCTGCGCCAGTACCTATACCTACACCTACACCAATGTCCGCAGAATCTGTATTTGGCAATGATAATCAGGATACAGTAATGCATAACAGTGCGCCCGTCCCGGAAGTACCGGAACCTGTATTTGGCAATGATGATCAGGCTACGGTGATGCATAACAGTGCGCCCGTCCCAGAAGTACTGGAATCTGTATATGGCAATGATGATCAGGCTACGGTAATGCATAACAGTGCGCCCGACCCGGTAGGCACAACGTCTACGGGATCTGCAGTCAACCTTAATCATCACGAGGTTCCTGAGATAAAATCTCTTAACGCTGAGTTTACGAGTGAAACAAAGACTACACAGAAAAGGAAGAGCAAAGAATCGCCTGACGTAAAGGTTATTGTTCTTACAGTTGTGGCAATATTGCTGTTTCTCTTGATTGTCGGGTTAGGACTTTTAATTTTTAAGAGTGGTATGTTTTCCTCAA
Source organism: Lachnospiraceae bacterium (assembly GCA_022779165.1). Taxonomy (GTDB): domain Bacteria; phylum Bacillota; class Clostridia; order Lachnospirales; family Lachnospiraceae; genus VSOB01. The sequence continues at coordinate 2,752 of JALFTO010000123.1, read as the reverse complement.
AGTCAAAGAAGGGCGATAAGGAAGAAAAAACTACGGAAGTAATAGAGCAAGAAGAGGAAATTAGCCTGGAAGAGATTGCTGCTCTTTTGTCTGATGCAGACGAACTGGTAGAACTGGGTTTGGAACAGATTGAATCAGATGAAACAGTATATGATGGTCTAAATAGCCTTGAGGAGGCGATAGAGACATACCTCGAAAAGCTGCCAGAGATTGGTGATCCGGATTATATTGTGGATAAAATTGATATTGCTTATTCTGCTTATCAGACTGCAGTGTATTCCAGAGTATCGATGCTCAACGAAAATGCAATAGGCGGAGTTGATACCGGTTCAAGATTTGAACAGATGATTGAAGATTTAGAATATGCAATTGCTATCGGAGATAAGATAGCAGATGCAGGATTCGAAGTGAATTATGAAGACATAGAAGCGCTTATTGATGAAATTCGAGAGGAATATCCAAAGAGAGTGATTGAAGAATTTAATACATATTCGGGAGAGAAGCTCGTTGATGGCAATTGGTCAAGGACGGAAACATATAACCTCATGTGTGGAAATGAAGATATGGTCGGTACAGAGGGAATGTTTGATCCGGATGATTTCGATGATCCTGTTCATACAAGGTATTGTTTTGCATTGGCTTATTATCAGGTGAAACTGCTCAACAAAGCGGTTCATGAGGAAAAAACCCAGACTCCGGGTGCAGCGGCAAAGAGTATTGCAGGCATTCTCCCGGCAGTGGATTATAGCCCGTTGCTGATTAGCCAGTATGTTGCTTTTCGCAAGGAGGCAGGACTCGATTGTGAAGAAGCAGAATTAGCGCTTAATGATGTGAAGACTTACCTTAATGATGATTATGGTATCGATATTGATGCAATTGGATGGGAGCATTTCTGGTATTTCAATGAACTTGGAAGTGATTCCTCAGAAACAGTTGCTGATGGAGATTGGAATGGAGTGACACCGGAATCAAGGCAGTGGATTAGAGAAAGATTATCTGCTGTATCATACTAAAATGAATATGAATAGTAGATCAAATAGACATAATAAAGGGAATAGATCGCAGGCTGTGCTGATTGCGGTATTGATTCTTTTGGCAATCATAACAGTTGCAGTATGGATCATCTTACTTTTCCAACCCTCAAAAAAGGAAAATGTCTCTCCCAATATCATAGAAGGGGAGATAATAGAAGACATTCAAAAACAGGAATATACACAGGAAGAAGAGGAATCCGGCGAACAACTATCGGAACCACAGTATAACTTTACTGTTGAAGAGGTAACGGTTCCTGTTGAGAATTTGTCTGAATCATATCATTTTGCGTGGGTAAGTGATCTCCATATGATTACTGATCATGAGGTTGGTCCCGGTATGGATGGATTGTATCTTGAAGAAATTAAAGAGCGATACGAAGACTTGCCGGTAGATAAAGAAGGCTTACATGCTGAAGAGTTATGGCCTATGCTGGTTCAAAAGCTCAGAACCATGGATATCGACGGTGTAGTATTTGGCGGTGATATGATTGATTATTGTAGTGAATCAAATATAAATGCTCTGACGAAAGGTCTTGAGCAACTACAGGTTCCATATTTATATATTAGAGCAGACCATGATATGGGTGCTTGGTATGGCGGTGCAGTATTTCTTGATCGACATGCGAAGAAACTTCAAGAGTCCATTGATGGGAACGATATTGAAAAGAAATATTGGGAGTTTGATGACTTTATTATGGTGGGCGTAGACTATTCCAATAAGGATATGTCAAAAAATCAGATGTGGACACTGGAAGAGCAGTTTAATTCAGGAAAACCCGTCATTGTTCTTACACATGTTCCATATTCTTCGCATGTTGATGAGTCTCTTAAGAAGCTTTCTATGGAGGTGCGCAATACAGAATACTATTGGGAGGGAGAGCATTACCAACCAAATGAGGATACTTCAGAATATCTGCATATGATCTATAGAGATGAAAGTGTGGTAAAACAGGTTTTGGCCGGACATCTTCATTCGAGTTGGGATGGAATGATTACAGATTATGTTCCCCAGCACATTTTCGGGCCTGCATTTGAAGGAAATATTGGTTTGATACATGTAGTTCCAGCAACTGAATAATACCTGTTCTTATTCAGCGGACCGTTAATGCAGTCCGCTGATATTTTTTACGATATTGTTCTCTACCTGGAACCGGTAAATGCTGGGAGAAGCATCGTGGTGGGTCATAAAATAGCTGCCGTCAAACTGAGAGATGTAATAAGGCGTTCCTTTACAGCCTATCAGATGTTTCAGGTCTTCGTAACAGCCATATTGCAGCTGATTCAGATCGGTTGTCCGGATGATCGTGGCAGTGGATCTGCCATAATTCCGGTCACTGGAAACGGTAATGTAAAAGTAATCTTCGATGGGAACGATCTGAACCATTCCTGCGATTGCGTCGGGAACAGGATAATACTGCTCTATTTCAAAAGAGTACCGGTCGACCTGCAAGATCATGCCCAGTTCCACACAAGGGAAAAGAATGGAATCGCCCATGATCGTAAAGGAACGCACATACATACCGTTTAATGCCGGAACAGAACGTGTTTCAACAAGAGCGAGCTCTGTTGTCCCGGGGGTGCGGCCGAACAGATACATTTCGCCTGTAAGAGAACTCCACACATAAAACAGTTCGTCGGAGGGTTCATAGGTGATATAGTGCGGCCGGTTTCCGATCTGCTCAAATATCTGCAGCTCCCGGAAGCGGTCAGTTCCTTTT
>JALFTO010000084.1 GCA_022779165.1 Lachnospiraceae bacterium | reverse complement strand
CTCTCCTCCAATTTTCTCTCCCCGTTCTACCCCTATCTCCTCTCCCTGACGAAGTAATCTCTGCTCTAATTCATATGCTTTCATATATGTCAGCCCCACTTTCCTGTCGCACTTCACTTCCGTTACCATTTCATGAAGTTCCCGCAGATCCTGTGTATCAGCATTTTCCGCACTGGAATGTTCCATGTAGTGCAGCAGCTTCTTAAGTTCCTCCGGAGGGTTGCCTTCTATTCCCTTAGTATAGAGGAACAGCGTCTTTGCGCCGTCATCGTAAGGCAGATCCGGAATTTCCTCGCACTTACTCGATATCGTGTAGATCATACGGTTTCGTCCGAGTGGATCATACGTTGTGATGAAAATGACAACTACATTTCTGAGCGAACTGTATTCCATCCCGCTGGCGATACTTCCGGCATCGATCTTGGCATGGTAGAAACGCACCCGCCGCGGCAATGACTCGACATCCTCTGCCCCACTGTTCTGATCCGGTTCGAGATCCACGATATCACCATCTTTTTCATCGAGATACACATCAATGCGGATGCCGTGCCGGTCTGTGTCCTCTCCGGGATATGCCTTCTGAGGCACAACAGTCAGTTCACAAGTTTCTTTGTTCATCCTTTTCCTCCTTTTTCCGCACGGAAAATAGGAGGAGCCAAACTACCCGCTTACATCATATGTTGCGGCATTCCCGCTCTTCTCCGTATTCCGTGCTTATTTGATTGTTATTGGGTATTAAGCACAGAATTCGTTGAATAACGGGAGATTTCCCTGTAAGACAGCTGCACGCAACCAATAGATCAAAGAACTTATGCTTTGAAATTATGATATCATACCATTCGTTATATTGCAATATTTTTTATCGTCAAAATGTATCTATTCCATTTTTGACTGATTACACCGAACACATATCACAAAATCCAACCATCTTCACATTTGTATATGCATTGGCAGACAATGTGACCGCATCATCAAAACCGGACTTAGAGAAAATATAGTAATATTTATCCGGATCAGCAAACAGTTCGCCCCTTTCCATCAATGTCTCAAGGACATCGGATCCCACTTTCTCATTTCGCCACTTGCACTCGCAAAATAGCGCTTTTTTATCCAATGCAGACATAAGATCAATTTCCTCCTGTCTTCTTGCTTTGGGATTATTTCCCCACCAGCGTCCTATTTCTCCAATCGGAAAGGGCAATGTCTCATAAATCTGCGGAAGGAAAAGATATTGTCTGCAGATTTCCTCAAATATCTGACCCATGAAATCATTCAGTTGAGGCAGAACCAGTGTCTGATACACCTGTTTTCCCACTCCACGGATGATACTGCTGACATTCGGTCTCACAAACCGGTACCAGAACAGAAACATGCTGTCTGCCAGATGGTACAAAGTCTTACGGCTTGTTACAGGCTCTGTTGCAGGCACCTCCCTGCATACGATTCCCAAAGCGATCAGGGACGAGAGCTGATTACTGCATCCGCTCGTCTCCAATCCTGTTTTGGTAGCAATTTCATTAATCTTGCTTGCCCCCGATGCGATTGCAGAAACAATGGAATGATATGTCATAGGTTCCTTTAATTCCTGCTTCATGAGATTTACAGGTTCTTCAAACAACCGTCCCGATTCTTCAAAGAAGAGGCGAATGATGTTCTCATCCATACTGAGCTTCTGATCCACACGTGACAAATACTCCGGTATTCCTCCCGTCACTCCGTAAAGAATTGCCTGCTGCTCCGTGGGGAAAACCGTCAGCATCTGTCTCGATTCAAAAAACGTAAACGGATGTACCTTAAACTGTGCCGTTCTCCGGCCATACAACGGACTCTTATATCCCAACACCTGCTCCTCCATAAAACTCATGGAAGATCCGCATAAGATCAGGAAAATCCTGCTGTCTTTCCAGCAACTGTCTATATGGCTTTGGATCATGGAAGATATCGCCGGATAAGAAGCCGCCAGATATGGATATTCATCAACTGCGATAATCATCCGCTTTCCGGACAGTGCAATGGTATCAATAGCATCCAAAAGGCTCTCATAATCCCGGTATTCTGCTGTGTTCTTCAGCAAGTCTTCCTGTGTCAGCAGGGCTTTGGACAATCCGGTCAGATTCTCCTTCCTGGTTCCTTCCACCGACATATAGTAGATTCCCTGCTTATCCCTCATGAATTCACGGATCAATGTAGTTTTTCCCACCCTGCGTCTCCCATACAAAACAGCAAACTCAAACCGGTCACTCTCATACATCTCATTTAGTTTTTTCAGTTCCCTATCTCTGCCGACAAACATGATTTCACCCATTTCCTTTTACTAATTGTACAATTACTAATTATATAAATAGCAATTATTTTCTCTTTCAGTTTAAAGAAAAATGTTGCAACTGTCAATCGTTTCCCACTTTCCCTTCCTGCTTTTCAATAAAACTTTATTGCACTCTCTTTCTGTCTGTGCTATTCTTGTTTTACAGCATTCTGCTGTGTTCTTTTTTCATTGTGGCAGTTATATTGTAAACACTTTTGTCACAATTCTTCTTATTTTTTTCATTCCGGC
>JALFTO010000082.1 GCA_022779165.1 Lachnospiraceae bacterium | reverse complement strand
ATCTCCTCCGTATGTTTTGACTCCGGCACCATATAGGTATATTTTCCGTACCGGAAGACCTGCGGATAAGACAGGTGGCAGGATTCCTCCAGCACTTTCACCGGTTTCCGCCCCGGATCGTCCAGATCAAAACACCACAATGTTCCCTTCATATCGGTCAGGTTCTGCTTCTCATAGAAGAGATAGTTTTTGCCCTGATGCTTATACACGAAAGGATCCGCCTGCGTCACAAAACGATGCCCCGGCAGTATGGTAAAGCCTTCGATCACTTCATCCTGAAGCAGACTCTTCCCCTCTCTCAGTTTCCGGTAACCGATCTTCCAGTATTCGCAGCTCATCGCTCTTTTGATACGGTCTGTCAATTTACTCATGCCATTTCCTCATATCGCTTTACCATCTGTCTGATGTCAAAGCCTTTCTCAACAAATGCCGTCTCGTCCGGCGCCTTGCGTTCCTGACGGGACAGTTCCGGGATCCGGTCTGCCCACTGTTCGGGAGAGGATTCCAATGATAATCTTTCCACGAGCGGTATCACATCCACATCATGTGTGATCACGTCGGAGACCAGACAGGGCAGTCCGCTGCACTGCGCCTCCACCATCGCGATCGGCAGTCCCTCGTATTTCGACGGAAACAGGAACAGATCCATTGCCTGAAGAAGCTTCGCGGTATCCGTCCGCACACCGAGCAGCCGGACGTGCTCCTCAAGTCCCAGCTCCGCTATCTTCCTCTCGATCGCCGGACGCATCTCCCCGTCACCGACAAAGAGCATCACCGACTCCGGCTCCTTCTTCACGAGCGCCGCCATGATGCCGAGCATGAACAGATGATTCTTGACCGGAAGGAGATTTCCCACATGACCGATGACCAGTTTTCCCTCGAGGCCTTCCTTCGTGCGCATCCGCATCCGATACTTCTCCTGATAACGGAACTCGTCCAGATTGATGGCATTCCAGATCACCTCAAACGGCTTGTCCCCGTACAGCCACTCACCGGCTTTCTGTGAGCAGGCAAATCGTCCCGTGCACAGGGCATTGAGCATCGGCTGGAAAGTCTGATGCATCCGGACATTCGGCGTGCTCGTGGAATGAGAGTGCGCAATCCGGACTTTCGCCCCGCCCAGCTTTGCCGCCAGCAGATCGAGCGCCACCGTGGAAGTGTCGGTATGGCGGAATACGATCTTGTATTTCCCGTCCTTCACCACATTCCGGATCTCCACAAAATTTTTCATCGGGCTCACCGCTTTCCTCGTCACGTAGTAAAGTTTGCCCCCGAGTGATTTGATCTCCTCGTCAAAGCTGACTTCCCTGTGCTCATGCACGATAAAATCAAACTGTACCTTGCTCCTGTCAATATTGCGGTACACATTCATGATATAATTTCCGATGCCGCTGGGTGACATCGACCCAACGATATGAAGCATTCTTGTCATACTGTACGTTTCCTTTACTGTGCCAGATTTTCCCGATACCAGTCGATTGCCAGCGCGATCCCCTTGGCGAAATCATAGTCGGGATCATAGCCGAGCAGCTTCCTCGCCTTGGAGATATCGGCGTTGGAATGCTTAATGTCTCCGGCTCTGTCCGGTCCGAAGTTCGGCTCCACCTGCTTATCCAGCGCTTTGCACAGATCATAATAGATATCGATCAGATACTCTCTGCCGCCGTAAGCGATATTGAACGCCTGCCCTGCTGCCTCCGAGGGAGCCAGACATGCTTTCAGATTGGCTTCAATGACATTGTCAATATAGGTAAAGTCTCTGGACTGCTTTCCGTCGCCGTTGATCGTCGGAACCTCTCCGTGCAGGAGCTGGCGGATAAACTTCGGGATGACCGCCGCATAAGCACCGTCCGGATCCTGCCGTCTGCCAAACACATTAAAATAGCGCATGCCGTACGTATCCAGCCCATACAGCTTCTTATAAAGTTTGCCGTACTCCTCGTCCACACGCTTGGTGAGCGCGTAGGGTGAGAGCAGATTGCCCTCCCGTCCCTCGACCTTGGGAAGCACCGGATGATCCCCGTACACGGAGGAACTGGAAGCGAAGACGAATTTCTTGACGCCCTGCTGCCTTGCGGCCTCCATCATATTGAGCGTCCCTCTGATATTGATCTCCTCATACAGAAGCGGCATCTCAATACTGCGCGGCACGCTTCCCCACGCCGCCTGATTCAACACGAAATCCACGCCTTCACATGCTTCCATACACGTGTCTAAATCTCTGATATCGCCTTTGATAAACGTATAATTCTCCCTGTCTGACAGGAAGTCCACATTTTCCTGTTTCCCGGTCGACAGGTTATCAAGACACCTCACCCGGTATCCCATATCCGTGATCGCCTCACACAGATTGGAGCCGATGAAGCCCGCTCCGCCCGTCACCAGGAATACCGCATCCTTGTCAAATTTCAGATTCCGAAAGCCCATTTCTCTCTATTTCCTTTCCATTGATTTCTTTGGATCGCCATAGCTGCCACAATTCCATAAGTTCCATCAGTCCTGCAATGTAGAACAATGCTGTGTGATAAATCATATATCGTGACAGACACATGATCATGACCGCCGTTCCGAATACATTGGCGCAGATCATGAAAAGCGCAAACAGCATGAGCAGTGCTGCCTTGCTCTGTCGGTTATGATAATATAAATATACCATAAGTAAAACGGCAATAAAATATGCAAACAGCGAATAGATTCCCATAATCGTCCCACTTGCCGAGATCGATCTGGTCAGACCGCTGCATACCGTCGCAAAATAATTGGATACAAAATCTCCGAAAAGCACCGGCAGAAGCTCCCCGCACAGATCGGAGGCAGCCCTCACAACCGCCGTCAGTTCCTGTTCCTTGGGAACCCCCTGTTCACGCACAAATTCAAACAGAATGGGCTGCTGCACCTGAAAGCCGATCACATCATAGTATTCCTCATAGTGATATGCTCTGTTCAGGACGCCGGCAGGCGCAAATGCGCTCGTCATCTCTCCGCCGTCCATCTGCTCATGCAATGTGAGGAAGAGTTCCCGATACTTAGGCTCCCCGATCGCTTCCACATCGGCAGGATCAGACAGATACAGTACCGTTGTCAGCAGATTATAACTGCCGGTGTCGGCTCCGACATAACTCTTGTCCGCCGCGTGGTTATAAAGCTCTGTCACCGTCCTGCGCCCGGCAAGAAACAGGATGACCGCCGCTGCCAACAGGAACACTGCCCTCCACCGCCTGCATCTGCAGATCTCAAACAGTACCGCCACACACCAGACTGCAAAGATCACCAGCATCTGATTTCTCGTAACTGCCAGAAGAAACGATGCGAGAAAGGCAATCCCGTAATGGCGGATCTTTTTGTCCTTTTCCAAAAGGGCAAGGATCATACAGCCGGTAAAAAAGCCGTTCAGCGGGAACGCAAGTCCCTCCGTCAAAATGGCATTGGTCAGGACCATTCCGGACGAGGACGCAACCGGCGTCAACAGATACGGGATCAGCGTACAGCACGCCGTCAAAAGCTTCAGAAGCTTTCCGGGCCGGAAAACCCGCCAGACTGCATTCGTGAGGAACCAGCATGAAAATGCCGCAAGCACATTTTGGACAAAAGCTGCCATCCGCAAAGGTTTGTTGGCGAGAAACTCCGGCAGAAATTCGTCTGTCAGATGTTGACCTGAGCCTGCCAGCCAGGTAATCCTGTCATTTTCCCCGAATATTCTCCTGAAAATCGCCAGAAACGTCGGGTAGAGCGGCTCTCTTCCCGGCTGCATCGAAATATAAGACCCGGAATCCGGATAGATTCCCGTCGGACTCACATACCACATCATTCCAAAAAACAACAAAAGGGCGCCGAGCAGGATCACCTGCTCCGCCCCTCTCTTATTTATTTTATGACCATTGTCAAACCGGCGATCTGTCATGGTGCCAACCATTTGATGATCTGGAAGCCCTCCGCCATCTTCACGCCGTTCTGACGCCCTTTATTCTCGGCATCATTTCTAAAGTATTCGATCTTCTCCGGACTGACAATGCCATTCCCGGTCTCATACGCCTGCATCGCCTCTTCTTTCTGCGCCCAGGTATCGGTAATGTCAACGTAGAAATTAGGTGTAAAGGGCATCTCCGACTGATACCAGGTACAATGATACGTCAGTATCCTGGGGACATGTCTGCCGGCATTGATCGTCGCCCTTGCCAGCGCCCGGTGGTCATGCTGCGGATCACCCGGGAAATGCGTGTAGATCAGATCGATCTTTTCTTTCTC
>JALFTO010000076.1 GCA_022779165.1 Lachnospiraceae bacterium | reverse complement strand
CTTATATATCCCTGTGAATAACTTCTTATGAATGGATATATATTCATTTGGCGTAAAACTAAAACTTTTCTCAGATAACAGCTTTGCAATTCTTGCTGAAACTTTATCTGCCTCTTCTGTCCTGTCCTCATCATCACGCTTAGGATTCTCTTCATAATAACTGTTCAAAAGGTCTTGGACTTCATCAATAGAAATATCTCCCTCAATATTTTTGATAGCAGTATCAATTAAATACTTTGAGGGTTTTAACCCATCTACCGCCTGAAGTCCAATAGCTGTATGCCAGGCATAGCCTTTATCCCTTTTACTTGGTTCTGATTGTTTTATATATTCTTTAAAAGGATCTTTTTCCAATATCATTCACCTCCCACTTTTCCACGATTCCGTGATTTTTTCACATCAAAATCGAAATCTTATCTTTCCGGGACATCAAAACCACAGTCTCGACATGCTCCGTATGCGGGAACATGTCAAACGGACGGATCCGCTTCACCTCGTAGCCGTTCCTTGTCAGATACTCCAGATCCCGCTTCAGCGTCACGGGATTGCAGGAGACGTAGACGACACGCTGCGGGGAAAGTGTGCACAGTGCGTGCAGGAAGGCTTCATCACTGCCGGCTCTGGGCGGATCCATCAGCACAACGTCCACCTGCTCCCGCTGTTCTGCCAGCTGGCACATAAATTCACCCGCGTCCTTCTGATAAAAGGAAATCTTCTTCACGTTGTTCTGCCTGGCATTGATTACGGCATCGTGCACGGCGTCTCGGTTGAACTCCACGCCGATGATCTCCCCTGCCTTGTCCGATGCGATGATCCCGATCGTTCCGGTTCCGCAGTAGGCATCGAGCACATGCTCTTTCCCGGTCAGACCCGCGTATTCGACTGCAGTCCGGTACAGGCTTTCTGTCTGGACCGGATTGACCTGATAGAAAGATCTAGGAGAGATGCGGAAGCGCTTTCCGCAGAGGATATCCTCAATATAGCCTCTGCCGTACAGTATATGTTCCCTGTCACCGAGCACCATGCTGTCACCCCGGTTATTGATATTCTGCACGATGGTCGTGATCTCCGGATGCTTCTCACGCAACGCCTTCACAAAATTATTTCTGGACGGGAACACAGGAGATACCGTCACCAGGACAACCATGATCTCGCCAGTGGCATGTCCCGTGCGCACCAGTACATGACGCAGCAGACCGTATCCGGTATCCTCGTCATAGACCTTGATCTTAAAGGAGCGGAGCATCTGCCGGATCGTCACCACGATCGCGTCCGCACGCTGATCCTCCAGCAGGCAGCTGTCCACATTGACGACACGATGACTCTTCTCCTCATAAACACCCGATAAGATATTCCCTTTGCGGTCTCTGGAAAATGCTGCGCTGACTTTGTTTCTGTAATGATAAGGCGATGACATCCCCTTAATCTTCTCTATTTTTCCATACGAGCCGAGCAGCTTCTCCACATTTTTCTGCTTCTTCTTTAACTGAAGCTCATACGGCAGATCGGAGTGCTGACACCCGCCGCATTTCTTTGCCAGAGGACAGCCGGTATTTTTCTCCTGCCCAGCACTCTGCCGTACAGGCTTTTGTTCCTGCAGCTTCCCCTGCCTTGCCGGCTGCTTCTCCCGTGCTTCAATCCGGTGCTTGTCCGCCTGCTGCCTTCCGGCTGCCACGGCTCTTCCACCCTTTTTCTTACTTTTCCCTTCATCCGCTCTACTGTGCATATCACAAACTCCACCTTTAATATTTATCGGGATAATCGGTTCCCGTCTCCGACTCCATGGCTCTGATATATTTCCCGGGGTTTTTACGCATATCGAGAAAGGTGTCAAAAGCACGCAGCAGCATGGCGCTGCCGTTTTCCTTCGTCTGCGTATTGTCTCGGTCAAGCCATGCCTTAAAATGATCGATCTGCCATACCAGCACATCCACAATCCCGTATCCGTTCACCTTGATCCGGTCGGCGAACTGATTGTGCTGTGCATAATAGCCGAACTCCTCCAACACTTCCCTGTCTTGACTGAGTTTCTGCAAAAAAGGACTCATAAACTCCTCACCAAGCCCTGCCTGCACCCCCAATTCCCGTGCAAACTTACTGATCTCATCAAATTCCCGTTCTTCACCCATGATCCGATCTCCTCCGTATGCAAAACCAGCGGCGCTGTGACAACGCCGCTGTAACCTCTGATTTCTTTTATTTTATTACACCGTAGGAAGTTTTGCAAGGCTTGCTGCCAGTTCTTCATCCGTCGGAATGTAGTCGCTCATCTCTCCGTTATGAAACTTCTCATAAGCCACCATATCAAAATAACCTGTGCCGGTCAGACCGAACACGATCGTCTTCTCCTCGCCGGTTTCCTTGCACTTGAGTGCCTCATCAATCGCAACGCGGATTGCATGCGAACTTTCCGGTGCAGGAAGGATTCCTTCCACTCTGGCGAACTGCTCTGCCGCCCGGAATATGGAAGTCTGCTCCACACTGACTGCTTCCATCAGGCCGTCATCATACAGCTGGGAAAGCGTGGAACTCATGCCATGATAGCGAAGTCCGCCCGCATGATTCGGCGAAGGAATAAAGTCGCTGCCGAGCGTATACATCTTGGCAAGTGGACATACCATTCCGGTGTCGCAGAAGTCATACGCATATTTTCCTCTGGTGAAACTGGGACAGGATGCAGGCTCTACCGCGATGATGCGGTAATCCTTTTCTCCCCGCAGCTTCTCTCCCATAAACGGTGAAATCAGTCCGCCGAGGTTCGAGCCGCCGCCCGCACATCCGATGATAATATCCGGAACGATCTCATACTTATCAAGTGCCTTCTTCGTCTCAAGACCGATCACTGACTGGTGCAGCAGCACCTGATTGAGCACGCTGCCCAGCACATAACGGTATCCTTCCGATGATACCGCAACTTCGACCGCCTCAGAAATCGCGCAGCCGAGGCTTCCCGTTGTGCCCGGATGCTGCTCCAATATTTTCCTTCCCACCTGAGTGGTCATGGAAGGCGACGGTGTAACGCTGGCGCCATAGGTTCTCATAACCTCACGGCGGAAAGGCTTCTGTTCATAGGAAACCTTCACCATATACACCTTACAATCCAGATCAAAATAAGAACATGCCATGGAGAGCGCGGTTCCCCACTGTCCGGCACCCGTCTCGGTCGTCACGCCTTTGAGCCCCTGTTTCTTCGCATAATATGCCTGCGCGATGGCGGAATTGAGTTTATGACTGCCGCTCGTGTTGTTACCCTCAAATTTGTAATAGATCTTTGCCGGAGTATCCAGTTTCTTCTCCAGACAGTACGCTCTCACAAGCGGTGACGGACGATACATCTTATAGAAATCCCTGATCTCGTCCGGTATCGGGATATACGCCGTGCTGTCATCCAGTTCCTGTTTCGCCAGTTCCGTACAGAATACACCGCTCAGTTCCTCGAGCGTCATCGGCTGCTTCGTCCCCGGATTCAAAAGCGGCGCCGGTTTATTCTTCATGTCGGCACGGACATTGTACCATTCCTTCGGCATCTCACTCTCTTCCAGGTAGATTTTGTACGGGATCTTCTTTTCGCTCATTTTCTCCTCCTGTATTTTGTGTCTTAATCGGTAAACAGCAATACCCAGTATTTGTTGCTTCTGCCGACTCCGACATATTTATAATGCTTGTCAAGCAGTTCCGAATTGTCATCACTGTCATTTTTCCATGCATCCAGCAGATCATCCGTATCACTGGAGCTGTTCTTCTGATAAACCATTCCGTGGTAATCATAATCTCCGATTCCAAACTGGGAATAAACCGTGGAGTAGGAATTTCCGTTCGGTCTCTTGCTCGAAGCCTTGTTGTTATCGTCCATCTCCATCGCCAGAAGCGTCGCTGCCTGAGACAGGGAATCATCGCGATAAACCTTCTTCTTGTCATTGCCGCTTCTGTAATCATTCAGCTTGCTTACAAGCGTCTTAGCCTTGCCGCTGTTGTCATCCACACGCTGGATCACTCTGTCATACTGCGTCTTGTCAAGGCCGAACTGATAAACATCCGTACCGGAAGAAGTCGTTCCGGTGGTTGCTGTACCGGTGGACGTTGTGCCCGTAGAAGTCGTGTCATAAACAGAGTGCGGCTTCCTTCCCTCATTCTTGCCAAACAGGATATAGTGCTGATACAAAAGCTGCGGATCCTTGCCAAAGACTGCCACGACATCTGGATTATGGTTCGCATAGAACACGGGGTCAAATCCATTCTGCATGATATTGGAAACACTCGGTGTCAGCGGCGTCTGATACTGCGTCGGAGGCACCGGGTTCCTCCCCTCTTTCTTTCCAAACAGTTTATAGTGCGTAAACAGATTCTGCTCATTTGTACCAAAGACCGCCTTCACGTCGGGATATGTATTTGCATAATATACCGCGTCAAAGAACGTTCCGTCGCTCATCTGCTTCGGCGCCGCAAAAACAGTCATGGACTGCAGCAGCATCACCGCCGCGCAGAAACCGATGATAAGATATCTCTTTTTCATGATCTTCTCCTCCTTTTTCCACTTAGAAAGTATATGATACCTCTATCATATACATCTCTTCTTTCCCCTTCAACAGTTATGAGAAAAATTATGAAAAAATTAAAAAAGATATGACATGTTTCTAGCAAATTTTACGTCCCGCAGCATATTTTGCAACAATTCCGTTCAAATCCAAAGACAGGTAGATGGCTCTTTCTATTCTTTGGCGGATATTCAGGTCGTTTGGAGACTTAAGCGCAGAATCATCAAGAACAAGCGCATCAAATTCATATCCGGTCTCAAAGCTTCCGACCTTACCAAAAAACTCTCCGCCGCCTTTTGTCGCCATATAAAATGCTTCCTCAAAGGTAACCGGTTTGGCCTTCTCGTCCACATGCCGCCAATACATCTTGGATACCTGTATCGCATCCGTGATCGCACGGAAAATGGATTCTGTCTGACCACCCGCGACATCACTTCCCAGACCAACCTTCATATCCAGATCCAGATATTTTCTGATCGGTGCAATCCCTGAAGAGAGATTCATATTGGATGCCGGACAATGGGCAATAAAGAC
>JALFTO010000067.1 GCA_022779165.1 Lachnospiraceae bacterium | reverse complement strand
TACAACGCCGCCTGGTGTTGCATCTTTGACCGAAGCAACGATAACATCACCAATGCGTGCATATCTTCTTGTAGATCCGCCCATAACTCTGATACATAAAAGTTCTTTAGCACCAGTGTTATCAGCGACCTTAAGTCTGCTTTCCTGTTGAATCATGCTATTTTTCTCCTTTTATTTTGCTTTCTCAACGATCTCTACAAGTCTCCATCTCTTGTCCTTAGATAAAGGTCTTGTTTCCATTACTTTTACGGTATCGCCGATGTTACACTCATTGTTCTCATCATGAGCTTTCAGTTTATAAGTTCTCTTTACAATCTTCTTATAAAGAGGATGCTTTACGTTGTCCTGAATAGCAACAACAATTGTCTTATCCATCTTGTTACTGATAACCTTACCAGTACGTGTTTTTCTCAAATTTCTTTCCACGATTGCTCTCCTTCCTTAAACAATACTTTAGTTAGCTGCTTTAGCTTTTTCCGTGATGACGGTCTGAATTCTCGCAATGTTTCTTCTAACATCCTTAATTCTTGCTGTATTGTCTAACTGATTTGTTGCGTTCTGGAATCTCAAATTGAAAAGTTCTTTCTTAGCATCTGTTAATGCCTGTGCTAATTCTGCATCTGATTTTTTCTTTAAATCTTCTACATACTTATTAGTTTTCATTTGATACACCGCCTTCCAAGTCTGCTTTAGAAACGATTTTACATTTACATGGAAGCTTATGTGTTGCGAGACGTAATGCTTCTTTTGCAACCTCTTCCGGCACGCCGGCGATCTCAAACATTACACGTCCCGGTTTAACAACTGCTACCCAGTATTCCAGGGTACCCTTTCCGGAACCCATACGTGTTTCTGCTGGTTTTGCTGTTACCGGTTTGTCCGGGAAAATCTTGATCCAAACCTTACCGCCACGCTTGATGTAACGAGTCATCGCGATACGGGCAGCCTCGATCTGATTTGATTTAATCCAACATGGTTCTGTTGCAACGATACCATACTCACCGTAAGTGAGGGTGTTGCCTCTCATAGCCTTACCTGCCATGGAACCACGGAACTGTTTACGACGTTTCACTCTTTTAGGCATTAACATTATTTATCGCTCCCTTCCTTGTTTCCCTTAGTAGGAAGTACTTCGCCCTTGTAAATCCATACTTTTACGCCAACTTTGCCATAGGTTGTATTTGCCTCTGCAAATCCATACTCAATATCCGCTCTCAGTGTCTGAAGAGGAATTGTGCCATCGCTGTAGAACTCTGTACGAGCCATATCAGCGCCGCCCAGACGTCCGGATACGGAAGTCTTGATACCAAGTGCGCCTGCCTTCATGGTTCTGCCCATGCAGGACTTCATGGCACGTCTGAAGGATACACGGTTCTCAAGCTGCTGCGCGATGTTCTCTGCAACCAGCTGTGCATCTCTGTCAGGTCTCTTGATCTCTTTGATATCAACGAGTACCTTCTTGTCTGTGAGCTTGGAAAGCTCCTTCTTTGTCACTTCGATCTCAGCACCGCCCTTGCCGAACACAACACCGGGCTTAGCGGTATAGATGATAACCTTTACACGGTCAGACGCTCTCTCGATCTCAATCTTGGAGATACCAGCGCTGTATAATTTTTTCTTCAGAAATTTTCTGATATTGTAATCTTCTACCAAGAACTCTGAAAACTCAGCATCAGCGTACCACTTGGAATCCCAATCTTTGATGATGCCGACTCTCAAGCCATGAGGATTAACTTTCTGTCCCATTCTATTTCCTCCTATCTCTCATCAAGCACTACAGTAATGTGGCTCATTCTCTTCTCGATCCTGTAAGCCCTGCCCTGTGCTCTCGGTCTAACTCTCTTCATTGTAGGTCCCTTGTTTGCATAGCACTCTGCAACATAAAGGTTATCCTTGTTCATGCCGTTGTTGTTCTCGGCATTTGCGATCGCTGACTCAAGCAGCTTTTTGATCAGGCTTGATGCGTATCTGGGATTGTACTCCAGAATTCCCAGTGCGGTCTGCACGTCCTTGCCTCTGATGGCATCTAACACGAAACATGCTTTCTGTACGGATACTCTAGCATAAGATAACTTTGCTGACGGTCTGGTATCCTTTTTTGCATTTCTCTCTCTCTTAATCTGACTTCTATGTCCTTTAGCCATGGATATGAACCTCCTTTCAAAATTATCTTATTATCTCACTTTGGATTTCTTTTCGTCTTTTCCATGTCCTCTGTAAGTTCTTGTAGCAACGAACTCACCGAGCTTATGTCCAACCATGTCTTCTGTTACATATACAGGCACATGTTTTCTTCCGTCATGAACCGCAATCGTATGTCCTACAAAAGAAGGGAAGATTGTGGAACGGCGGGACCAGGTCTTAATCACCTGTTTCTGTCCTGCTGCATTCATAGCGTCTACTTTTTTGAGCAAGCTTTTGTCTGCAAATGGTCCTTTTTTTAATGATCTAGCCATTTTGATTCCTCCTATAAATATCGATTACTTAATCGCCTTGCCATCGCGTCTTCTTACGATCAGCTTATTGGACTGTTTCTTCTTCTTTCTGGTCTTAAGACCCAGAGCAGGCTTGCCCCAAGGTGTGCTCGGACCGGGACGACCGATACCCGTCTTGCCTTCACCACCACCATGCGGATGGTCGTTAGGGTTCATAACAGAACCGCGAACGGTAGGTCTGATGCCCATGTGACGCTTACGTCCGGCTTTACCGATATTGATCAGGCTGTGATCTCCATTTCCCACAACGCCTACCGTAGCACGGCAGATGATGGGAACCATTCTCATTTCTCCGGAAGGAAGACGAAGTGTTGCGTACTTTCCTTCTTTTGCCATTAACTGTGCGCTGTTTCCTGCGGAACGAACCATCTGTCCGCCCTTGCCGGGATACAGCTCAATGTTGTGTACCTGAGTACCAACAGGAATCTCTGATAAAGGAAGGCAATTGCCGATTCTCACCTCTGCCTCAGGACCATTCATGACTTTCATACCGTCTGTGAGTCCTTCGGGAGCAAGGATATATGCCTTCTCGCCGTCTGCGTAGCAGATCAGTGCGATATTAGCTGTTCTGTTAGGATCATACTCGATTCCCAGTACGGTAGCAGGAATGCCATCCTTATATCTTTTGAAATCGATGATTCTGTATTTCCTTCTGGATCCGCCGCCGCGGTGTCTTACTGTGATCTTTCCCTGATTATTACGTCCGGCATTCTTCTTCAGAGATACGCAAAGGCTCTTCTCGGGAGTCTTCTTTGTAATCTCAGCAAAGTCAGAACCGGTCATATTTCTTCTGGAAGGTGTATATGGGTTATATGTCTTAATTCCCATTGTTGTTTCTCCTTTCGGTTACTGCATTTATTTTCGTACTTATGTGTACATAGTTGCTTCTCCGGCTGTCAGCTTGCCGCCGGTTGTCAATCGCTTTTTACAGACCTGTGAAAATCTCGATCTCTTTGCTGTCCTCTGTCAGCTGAACGATTGCTTTCTTGGTCTTGGCTGTCTTGCCGACAACCATGCCTCTTCTCTTTTTCTTGCCGTCAAGGTTCATTGTGTTGACGCTCTTAACCTTTGTTCCCTCGAACATCTTCTCCACAGCTTCTTTGATCTGTGTCTTGTTTGCCTCTGTGTGAACAAGGAAAGTATATTTCTTGTCGCTCATGCCGGCCATACTCTTCTCTGTGATAACCGGTTTGAGGATCACATCATAATACTGAATGTTTGCCATTATGCGTACACCTCCTCGATCTTCTTCGCAGCATCCTTTGTCAGGACAACTGTGCCAGCTTTCATAATGTCATAGACATTGATGGTGTTTGTCAGTGCCGTATCGATACCGTAAATATTCCTTGCGGACATTACTACGTTCTGATCATTCTCTGCCAGAACCACAAGACCCTTGGTAACCTTGAGGTTATCCATCACCTTCTTGAAGTTCTTTGTCTTGATCTCATCAAGCTTCAGCTCGTCAACCACGATCAGCTTGTTCTCCTGCACTCTGCTTGTCAGTGCGGACTTGAGTGCCAGCTGCTTTTCTTTCTTATTCATCTTGAAAGAGTAGCTTCTCGGAACGGGAGCGAATACAACGCCACCTCCTGTCCACTGAGGTGCTCTTGTTGAACCCTGTCTTGCATGACCGGTTCCCTTCTGTCTCCAGGGCTTTCTTCCGCCACCGGAAACCTCGGAACGTGTCTTTGCTTTCTGTGTTCCCTGACGGTTGTTCGCAAGCTGCTGAACAACTGCCATGTGTACCAGATGCTCATTCACTTCCACGCCGAATACGGCATCGCTTAAGTCAATTTTCTCAACTTCTTTGCCTTCCATATTATAAACAGATACGTTTGCCATCTGAATGGTCCTCCTTTCATCCTAAAATTAAGCTTCTACTTTCGTAGTCTCTTTGATTGTTACTAAAGCTTTTTTAGGTCCGGGTACTGCGCCCTTTACCAAAAGCAGATTCTTCTCTGCATCAACTCTCACAACCGTAAGGTTCTGTACAGTCACCTTTACGGAGCCCATATGTCCGGGCATGCCTTTTCCCTTGAATACCTTGCTGGGTGAGGAGCAGGCGCCGTTGGAACCCTGATGACGATGGAACTTGGAGCCGTGAGCCATAGGTCCTCTGTGCTGGCCATGTCTCTTGATGGCGCCCTGGAAGCCCTTGCCCTTGGAAGTAGCCGTAGCATCTACTCTGTCGCCCTCAGCGAAGATATCTGCCTTGATCTCATTTCCCAGTGCATACTCCTCAGCGTTCTCAAATCTGAACTCTCTCACATATCTCTTGGAAGAAACGCCGGCCTTCTCAAAATGACCCTTGAGTGCCTTGTTTACTCCGTGTCTGTGGATGATCTCTTTCTTGCCGCTCTTGTCTTTGTTGATGATCTTGTCTTTCTTATCAACAAAACCAACCTGAACAGCGCTGTAACCGTCGTTGTCCATTGTCTTAACCTGTGTCACAACACAGGGACCAGCCTGAAGCACGGTAACCGGAATCAGGTTGCCAACTTCGTCGAAGATCTGTGTCATGCCGACTTTCGTCGCTAAAATTGCCTTCTTCATTCTTTTTACCTCCTGTTTGTTCTACAGCGGAATGAATCCTCATTCATACTAGTAGGGGTCTTATTTGTTTTTCATTTTGATGTCGATGTAAACACCGGCAGGCATTTCCAGTCTCTGTAATGCATCTACAGTCTTGGGTGTGGGAGCAATGATGTCGATCAGTCTCTTGTGTGTTCTCTGCTCGAACTGCTCTCTGGAATCTTTGTACTTGTGAACCGCTCTAAGAATGGTAACAACTTCCTTCTTGGTAGGAAGCGGAACCGGTCCACTCACCTGAGATCCGTTTTTCTTAACTGTTTCGATGATTTTCTTGGCAGACGCATCCACTAACTGATGCTCGTAAGCTTTTAATGTGATTCTCATTACTTGACTTGCCATAAAAAAAGTCGCCTCCTTTTCGCACTTTTAATTTCTTAAGTACGACAAGCGGTGACTGTACACTCTCCCGTGTGTGTCCTGTATTTTTGCAAACCAGACTTTCACACGTCGTTTCTGCCCTCGGCAGACTTTGCTGATTCTGTACAGTGACTTGTCGTCAGTTTCCTAACTTGACATTCGCTCCGCGGAAAACCTGCCACAACGGGCAGCAACCTCACACTTCATAGCTATCAATGTCACAGCAACATTCAGTATATAGGATAAGTCTGGTTCTTGCAAGTTATTTTTCAAAAAAATTGTTCTTTTTTTAATACAATCCACATCATTCACGATATTCGGTCCGCGCAGTTTCGCTCCGTGCCATCCCGGACTACCGCCTCACTCCTTCAGCTTGCACACATCGATCCATTCCAGGTAACCGGAACACTGCTCCAGCTCCACCGTGGCACTGGACAGCTCCGTCTCACGGACTCTGTCTTCCATTCCATATTGTCTCAGATACTCTTTTGCACGTTCGATCGACATGACCGTATCCCACTCTTCCTATTATATAATGCATCCGATTAGCACAACCCGGCTCTCTTCGGAGAGCTTTGTGTTTTCAATCCACAAACATCTCTTCCGGAAAGAACCGGGTCAACAATCAGTCACACAGTGTATACTGCATCATTTCATAATGTAAGGTACTGCCCTCACGGATCTGATCCGGCAGAAGCGCCCTTGCGACAAGCTTGGTCTCCTCCTCCGGCTGATCAATCCGCTGCAAATGAGCATAGTCCCCGTCAATCTGTTGTACGATATAATCACAAACCAGCATATTCTCTCTCCCTGCCGCCACGCAGGCAGCTGTCCGTCACTCCGGCTACGCCTGCTTTGCTTCCTCAAACTCTTTCATAATACTCTCATCAGGCTCTTTTGTCAAAAGGCTTACGATAACAATGAAAGCACACGCCACAAGGAATGCAGGCAGGAGTTCGTAAATATTCCATGCACCGCCCATCGGTCTGACGATGAACTTCCATACAAAGATCATAATGCCGCCGCTGACCATTCCGGCAAGAGCCCCCTGCTTTGTTGTGCGTTTCCAGAAAAGGGCGCACAGCACGACAGGTCCGAACGCCGCACCAAAGCCCGCCCAGGCAAAGGATACGATACCGAACACGGAACTGTTCGGGTCACGAGCGATAAACACAGCAATAATGGAAATCAATACAACCGTGACTCTGGCGATGATCATACCGGTCTTAGCGCTGATATCCTTGAAAAGCACTTCCTTGATAATGTTCTGTGAAACACTGGAGGAAGCCGCAAGCAGCTGTGAATCCGCAGTTGACATCGTCGCAGCGAGAACGCCTGCCAGGATCACGCCCGCAAGCAGTGCAAAAATGACACCATGGCTGCTAAGCAGCGTTGCAATCGCAACAAGCACTGTCTCTGCATCCTCGAGCACAGGAATTGCTCCCGCTGCGCTCATGGCATTGCCGACGATACCGATAAAGATCGCAACTGCCATCGCGATGACAACCCATACGGAGGCAATCCTTCTCGAAAGTTTTAACTTATTCTCATCCTCGATCGCCATAAAGCGAAGCAGGATATGGGGCATACCGAAATATCCGAGTCCCCATGCAAGTGTGGAGACGATCGTGATCGGTCCGTAGCTGACAGCCGCATTGGATGCTGCATCATGCAGTGCCGTCAGGCTGAAGTATCCGGCAAGGGATTGTGTATTTGCCGCAACTGCGCCGATACCGCCGGCACTCATCGTGCCGAATCCAAGCACAACTACAATCGCGATACTCATAATGATACTCTGCAAAAAGTCTGATGTGCTCGCTGCCATAAATCCGCCGAGCGTCGTATATGCCACGATCACGACAGCACTTATGATCATCGCCGTCATATAATCCATGCCAAACAGGCTGGCGAACAGCTTGCCGCAGGCAGAAAATCCGGACGCCGTGTATGGAACGAAGAAAATAATGATCACAACCGCAGCGATCACGCTGAGTATCTTCTTATCATCATGGAATCTGTTGGAAAAGAATTCGGGAAGCGTCGTCGCATTGCCCGCCACCACTGTGTAACGGCGAAGCCGCCTCGCCACGATCAGCCAGTTGACATACGTTCCGACTGCCAGACCGATCGCCGTCCATGCCGCATCGGCAAGTCCCGACACATAAGCAACGCCGGGCAATCCCATAAGGAGCCAGCTGCTCATATCGGAAGCCTCCGCACTCATAGCTGTCACAAACGGTCCCAGCTTCCTTCCTCCCAGATAGAAATCCTCTGTGTTCTCATTCTTTTTAGCATACTTGATGCCGATTCCGACCACAAGCGCCAGATAAGCGATGATCGCGATCAGAATACAGATATTACTTGTCATAAACATAACACTAACTTCTCCTCTCTCTTTCGTAGCTTGTTATGTTATACCACATACAAAAACAGAACGCAATACAGAATAAAGTTTGGACTTTAGTTTGTACCACGTTCTGTTTCTATCTCATTTTTTATTGATTTTTCGCGATTTTTGACAAGAATATGTATTGGACTATTTCTGTAATTTATACAGGAACATCGGCATGACCCTGCTGCTGTATTCACTGAGCGAATATTCTCCGTCGCAGAGACACCAGTCATAAAGGATTCCCCGCTCGCACATGGCATAATATTTGACGATCTCGCTGACAGACATCTCATCCGTCAGTTCGCCGCGCTCCTTGCCCTCCACCGCGATCCGTTTGAGCAGCTTATAATACTCACGGCTGTAATCCATCAGATATTTCTGCCCCTTCGTCGTCAGCTGCGTGGAAAACAACCTGCCAAGCAATTCGATGTCTACGCTCTTCTCGATCATCTCGAACAGTTCCCGGTTCAGAAAGAGCAGGATCTCGCAGGCGCTCATCTCCTCCGTCAGCTCTTCTTCAAGCTCCGTGTATTTCTCATCAAACATATAGGAAAGCGAGCCCAGCAGGGCATCTTTTCCCTCGAAATAATGATAAAAGGAGCCTTTGGATGTGCCGGATTCGGCAATGATCTCCTCAATCGTCGTATCCTCATAGCCCTGATCGTAAAAGAGCTTCCATGCTGCGCTGACGATCCGGCTCTTTGTTTTCTTCACATGTTTCTTTGCCATGGCAGATTCCTCTCCTGTCGTTTCCGCGAAAGATTTGCTTTGCATTTCCGTCTGTTGTATAGTAAATATAGTATAGCATATTTTTATAGGAAGAGAGAGTTCTTTATGTGGATTGCAGATCAATGGAAAGATTATGAAGTGTTGGATACCTCCGGCGGAGAAAAGCTGGAGCGCTGGGGAGATTATCTGCTGGTCAGACCGGATCCGCAGGTGATCTGGAACACGCCGCGCAAAAATAAAGGTTGGAAAACGCGTAACGCGCATTATCACAGAAGCGCTAAAGGCGGCGGAGAATGGGAATTCTTTGATCTGCCGGACGAGTGGACCATCTCCTATCGGGAGCTGACCTTCCGGCTGAAGCCCTTTAAATTCAAGCACACCGGAATCTTTCCGGAGCAGGCGGTCAACTGGGACTGGTGTTCGGAAAAGATCCGTCAGGCAGGTCGTCCCATCAAAGTACTGAATCTGTTCGCCTACACGGGCGGTGCAACACTTGCGGCGGCAAAAGCAGGCGCCAGCGTAACGCATGTGGACGCCTCCAAGGGAATGGTCGGCTGGGCCAAGGAGAACGCCGTTTCCTCCGGTCTGTCCGATGCCCCGATCCGCTGGCTGGTAGACGACTGTACAAAATTTGTGGAACGTGAGATCCGGCGTGGCAACAAGTACGATGCCATCATTTTGGATCCCCCCTCCTACGGCAGAGGCCCAAAGGGCGAGATCTGGAAAATCGAGGAATCGATCTATCCCTTTATCGAACTGACAGCGCAGATCCTCTCCGAGGACGCTCTGTTCTATCTGATCAACTCCTACACCACAGGCTTACAGCCTGCCGTGCTGTCCTATATGATCAATTCCGTGATCGTGCCGAAATTCGGCGG
>JALFTO010000013.1 GCA_022779165.1 Lachnospiraceae bacterium | reverse complement strand
CTCCAATTTATCCTGCAACAGTCCGTCCACACTGACTCCGGTGAACTTACTGAGCCTGTGGCAATCGAGCGGAGTCAGCACAATACTGACACCCATGTCATGGCAACAGGCGGAACACCCTTCACAGTCTCCGCAGTCCGCCCTAACCATGTCATTTAATCCATACAGTCTTCCATCCGAAATCTCGGCAAGATCCACTTCGCGTTTCATTTTGCCCTCCTCTGTTCTGACGACGCTCACGAATCCGCGCTGACGCGCTCATGCTGTTTCGATCTCTTTTTATCGCTGTCTGATCCATAATTTCTGCCATATAAAAGATGCCGGCACGAATCCGGCACTTTTCCCTGTCATCATTTTCCACGGAAAAAGACTGCTGCATGATGCAACAGCCCTCCATATTAAACCTATTTCAAAATCAGACGAACATCCTCTCCCGCGGATATCCGTATCGTTACACGCTCATATCAAAATTGCCGCCAAGATAAGGTGTGACGGAACGTTCCATCGCCGCCGTATCCACCGGCACGGAATCCAGCATGGAAGCTACGGCCTCTCCCGTGCTCTCCGCCATATCAAGCGACATACCGAGCACCTTTGCCCCTACCTGATTCATCGTATTGCTCTGTGACAATGACATCGACAATGAAGGAATATCCATAGACGTTCTCCTTTCCTCACACAGTCTTACCGCTTGTTTCCATTTCTGTCACCATTTTACCATCCTTGCGAAGGAAACGCAATACACAATTCATCTGCGTCTCTGCACAAAACACTTTTCAAGTCTGTCACGCCCGCGCGTTTTCCCATTCTCTACTCGTGTAGTCTGTGGATCAGGCGGTACGCCGTATCTCCCTCATGGACGAGCGGCTCCGTGTGGGCAAAAAATACGATTCCCTCCGTCGGTGCCAGTATGGTTTCCTTCACATTGCCGAGGAACGGATCGATGATCTCCGCCATCGGCTGTTTATAGTGCACCTCATCGCCGGGATTCACCAGACGTCTGAATATCCCACCGCACATCGTGGCCACATCGCTCAGATCCTCCTCCATCAGCACATGGCTGATATACCCGCTGTGACTCTCATATTTGATGACGCCCATCCGCTTCAGGAACCGAAGAACTGCCGCCACAGCCTGTCTGGCACTGTGCTCATCGATCTCGCTGTTCGTATTGGTGTAGACGGAAAATGCCGCCGTCGTCTCACTCTGCCAGTTGTAATTCAATGTCTTGGTATCAATCGGAGTCGGCTTTCGCACGACAACATACGGAAGCCCGAACAGATTGGCGAGGGAAGTGTTCTGATACCCCGTCTCCATCATCCTCACATGCGGCACGAACTCGCCACTCATATAGAAGCTGGCAAACTGGATCCCAAAGCTGTATTCCCTGATCTGCCGAAGCACCGTGTCCGCCATCCGTGCCATCGTATCGCCATAATCATTTCCCGGAAACATCCTGTTGATGTCCATGTTGTTGACACCCCAGAAGCGTTTTCCTGTATTGAAGGAATAATTATTGACCGCAGGCACCACCAGGATCTCCTTGCCCGGACTGATGCAGCGGTTGGATTCCAGTTCCCTAAGTGTCCTGACAAGCTGGGAGCAGATATAGAGCTGCTGGATCTCATTGCCGCGCAGCGGACCCAAGATACATGCCGCCTTCTCCCCTTTGCCGAAGCTGTAGCCCTTCACCTCATAATTCTCTCGATAGGGAGATTCCATGGAAAAAAGTATATGCTCAAACATATCACTGCTCTCCCTTCTTAATCTCTGTTAGAATACGCGCAAGCAGCGCTCCCTTATAGACCATCGGATATTCCCTCAGGGTAAAGATCAGTCCGTCCCGCCCTGCACGGATCTCCTGTCTGACCGTTCCCGTCTTGGGCTCCACGATCCTGCCGATCAGTCCTCCGGCCTGCACATAATGGTTGTGGGCGATATTGGGAAGGAACACTCCCGCTTCCTCCGCCCGGATAAATTCCACCTCACCGTCCGTGGAGATGACCGGGTAATGAATTTCCTTCACCTCACCGTCCCACAGTCCCATCTCCTTCATCAGATAAAAAATGCCGTCCACCAACTGATTGCCGTAAGTGCTGTTGATCCGGTTGCCGAGTCCCATCTCCACCACCAGTGCCGGCACGCCGAGCACATTCAGAGAATGCGCAAGTGTCGCCTCATGTACCGTCGCCGTCGCGTTCATCCAGACCATATCCATATTCAGAAGCTTCGCAAACGGAAGCAGTTTCTGGGCAAAATCCTCGCTGACACGCACCTGCGGGATCTCCCGCACAAAGGTGTCGCTCGCATGGACATCCACGCAGACATCCGAGCCGATGATGCTGTCAACGACTGCAGCCGCCACACGCTCCATCAGATTGCCTTTTGCATCTCCCGGGAAAATGCGGTTCATATCCATATCCATCTTGGGGATCGCCCGGTTCAGAATATCGATCGCAAGGGGATTCAATGCCGGGTAAATATCAACGATTCCCTTCAAATGCTCCGGCTGTTCATTCAGCCTGCGGATCAGTTCATAGCAGACGTACTGCCCCTCGAGCTCATCCCCGTGAATCCCGGTGACAACGCTGATCCGCCCCTCCCTGCCGGTAAGCGTCTGCGGCTGCAGCCGGTTTCTCTCTATCACCAATTTCTCTCCCACCGGAAGCTCCAGTGAAATGACTTTCTCTAACATATCTTCCCCTCTTTCAGATAACGCTCCATCTCCTGTCTGATCTCACCAAACTGCTGTCTTGTCACCGGATTGTGTGACGCAAAATGCATCAGTCTGTCTACATACCCCTGTTCCAATGCAATCCGGAGACTGATGGGATAAACCAGCTCAAATACCAGCGAAATATGACCGACCACATGATCGACCGGACTGGCCTTATGTGCTCTGAGCACTGCGTGATGCTGATAGAAATCCTCCATCACACGGTCAGTGACCACCGCGTTGTACAGTTCTTCCGTTGACACATTGTAGATGTCCTCAAGCGCCACCTCTGTGTTGACGCGGAAAATGTCCACCTTATCCGCGTCGCGGATGATATTGCAGAACATCGCCTCTCTCGCCGTCAGATCCTCCGGAATGCGGTATACATTGTGCTGCGTGATCGCCAGACGGATCAGATCATCCTCCGCAGAGTCACCGATATAATCGCGGATCCGTTTTTCCTCCCAGAGTACGTGGATCCCCATCTGCGCATGATCGACGCTCTTTGCATCCTCAAAAGTGTTGTACCTGCGTACCTGTTCAAATCTGCCGACGTCATGCAGCATACCGATCAGCCAGGCAAGATCAATGTCCTCACCGGACAGCCCGAGGCTCACCGCAATGCGCTCACAAAGCTCTGCCACCTTATAGGTGTGGACGATCTTTAGCTTAATCTTCTCATCTTCACTGTCATATTGTCTTGTATATTCCGCAAATGCTTTTTTTACGCGTTCTCTGTCAATCTTCATCTGTCTTTCCCCAGACTCGCAAACACCCGTCATTATATTTTTTCAAAATCAGCCGCGCCGTGCTTGCAGATCGGACATACGAAATCCTCCGGGAGCACATCGCCTTCATAGACATATCCGCAGATCTTGCAGCGGTATCCGCCCTTCTTCTCCTGCGCTGCCGGCTTCGGCTTGATCTCCTTCTGATAAAAGTCATACGTTACGGTAGGCGCATCGCTGAGTACCTGCGCATCCGTCACCGCCGCAATGAACATTGTGTGCGTTCCCAGATCAATGCTCTGCTCCACTTTTCCCGAAATATATGCGTTTGTCTGATTGCTGATAAAATAGATCCCGTTCGGAGCCTTCTTGCAGAAACCGTAGTTTGCAAATTTGTCCACATCTCTGCCGCTCTGGAAGCCAAAACGCTTAAACATCTCAAAATTTGCTTCCTGTGACAGCACTGACACATTGAATACGCCTGTTGCGGCAATAATGTCATGTGTGTAATTCTGCTTGTTGACTGTGACGGAAATGCGGTTCGGTGTACTCGTAACCTGCATTGCCGTATTGATGATACATCCATTGTCTTTTCCGTTGTCCGATGCGGTCAACACATACAGACCATACCCAATTTTAAACATTGCTTTGTTGTCCATGATACATCCTCCTTTAAATTTATCTTTTCTTCTCTGTTTCTTTTCTATATAATATCCTTATAGTTGAACGAAAGGATACCTGATTATGAAAAAAATGACCGGAAAAAGAATTGTCGCCTGGATCGGCATCATTCTGTTAGTGTTATTGTATCTCGCCACGCTGGTCACAGCATTCCTGCACATTCCCGGATGGGACAGGCTCTTCCAGGCATGTCTGATCGCCACCATCGGTGTGCCGATCCTGATCTGGATCTATGTCTGGCTATACCAGAAATTCACGGAACGCCGGGACGACTCCTCAGGCGATTGATCATTCGGAGTCAGGATTGTTTTCTCAGACCGTTAACGCTTCGAGTGCCTTATTCGCTTCCTCCCTGCCGGTAAATACGATTCCCTGCCAGCCGCAGTGCTTCGCAGCCTCCACATTTTCCGCAAGGTCATCGAGAAATACACATTCCTCCGGCTTCAGTCCGTACCGGTCTGTGAGGCACTGATAGATTGCCGGATCCGGCTTAATGAGCTTTACCTTATAGGATAAAATCCCGCCGTCCGTATACGGGATGAAATCAAGTGCTTCGGCACATTCCTCCTCTGCCTTTCTGGAAAAATTAGACAGATAAAAGACGCGGAATCCCTTCGCCTTCAATTCCTGTATCCAGGGAATCGCGTAATCCACTTTAGTCACGAGTGTGGACAGATCCTCATTCATCAGGCGGATCTCCCGCTCAATGCCCGGATCATTCTCCACGAAGCTGTCAACAATCTCCTCATCGGAGAGCACGCCTCTGTCATATTCTCCCCATTTGGGGCTCTTCACCGTGGCATTGGCCACTCTCTCACAGATTTCCTCCGGAAAACCGAATTTATGGATATGCGCATTCCAGGCATATTCCGTCAGAACATTTCCGATGTCAAAAACGATATTTTTAATCATCATTTCATCCTTTCCACCCGGGTCATATGTCCGGTCTGATTCTTTCTTACTCTTGATTCACTCTCAATCCTATCTCAATTTTCCTCATTATCATGCAGCATGTCAAGCAGATTTCTCGCCGCTGCAGACACGATATTTTTCGGTCTGGTCACGACACAGAACTGCCGCCCTGGAATACGCTTGTTAAATCTGAGTTCAAACAGCTTGCCGGATTCCAGATGCTCCTCCGCAAATTCCCGCATGACGCTGCCCACGCCCAGACTGCGCAGCGCAAACTGGACGATCATATCGCTGGTGGCGAGCTCGAATTCCGGATGCAGAACCACACCGTTCTCCCTGAGGAACTCATCCATATACCGTCTGGTGCTGGTATTCTTCTCCAGCGTAATGAGCGGCAGCTTCTCAAGCTCCTGCAGGTCAAGCATCCTGTTCTTGTACTGAATGAAGCGTCTACCCGCCACAAACGTGTCTTCGATCTCCTTGACCACGCGGACTTCCATGTCCGGTGCCTGCTCAATCGGAGTACTCACCACACCGAAATCGATCTTCCCCTGTTCCAGGAAAGAGAGTGTCTCCGGGGTCGGCGCATTGGTGACCGTGACCTTGATCCCCGGATATTTCTCATGAAACTGCTCCAGATAAGGGAGCAAGTAATATTTCAATGTCATATCGCTGGCGCCGATGCGAATCTCGCCGAGTTCCAAGTGGAGCATCTGCTGCAGCAGTTTCTCGCCCTGCTCAATCTGCTCATAGCCCTTTGCGACATAAGAGTAAAGCAGCTCGCCCTCCTGCGTGAGCCGGATGCCCCTTGCCGTCCTGGAAAAAAGTTTCGTCCCCAGAGCTTCCTCCAGCTGCTTCATACTCTGACTCACTGCGGGCTGCGAAATGGACAGTGCCTCGGCGGCGGCTGTCAGACCGCCGTATTTCGCCACGTGGTAGAACACCTTATAATACTCCAGATTATTCATACTCATACCTCACAAACAGCGACTGCCTGCGGGATTTTGGATGATCGTTTTCTTTCACATTTTTATAATAAGGCGGCAACTGCGTCTCAAAGTGTCAAGTGTCTGGAGCGTTTTCGGAAAAAGGATGTTCGATAGCAGGGCGTCTGCGGAACTCGCATCTGCCGGTATTTCAATTCTTTGTATGACATTGGAATCAAGCGGTGGATTTCCTTATTGTTTTAACGGGCGGATATGCGCCGCTTCGAGGACTGTCTGAGCAACGCGAGTTCCGCAGAAGCGGCACGATAAGCGGTCCGCCCGAAAACAATTAGGAAATCCCCGCGAAGGTTCCGGGAATCCAAAGTTTTGAAAACCGGCAGTGCTCAGACAGTCCTCGCCGCCCTGTTCATCATCCTCCTCGAAAATGGAAGCTACTAGGACACTTTTCGAAAGCAATATGCTGCTCTTATTTCATAAACCACAAAAAATCAAGAGACCGTTGCATCAAATCGCACTACAACAGCCTCTTTCCTTATTATTATACTCCCAGAATTATTATACTCCCAGATAAGCTTTTCTCACATCATCGTTGCTCATCAGTTCTTTGGCGTCACCGCTCATCTTGATCCTGCCTGTCTCGAGGACGTATGCCTTGTCTGCGATAGACAGCGCCATCTTGGCGTTCTGCTCTACCAGCAAAACTGTAATCCCCTGTTTGTGTACCTCTTCAATAATCTTGAAGATCTCCTTCACGAGGATCGGAGAAAGTCCCATCGAGGGCTCGTCCATCAGAAGGAGCTTTGGCTTTGCCATCAGTGCACGTCCCACCGCCAGCATCTGCTGTTCGCCTCCGGAGAGTGTGCCGGCAAGCTGTCTGCGGCGTTCCTTCAGTCTCGGGAAACGGTTATACACATCCTGAATGCTCTCTGTTGTCGCGCTTTTGTTTTTGGAAAAGATAAACGCGCCCATCTCCAGATTTTCTTCCACGGTCATATGGGCAAATACATGTCTGCCTTCCGGCACATGTGCCATACCCAACGTCACGATCTTGCTCGGCTCCGTCTTGATCAGATCATGCCCCTCCAGAGTCACGCTGCCGCTGGTCGCCTTGTGCAGTCCGGAGATCGTGTGCAGGATCGTTGTCTTGCCGGCGCCGTTCGCACCGATCAGTGTCACGATCTGTCCCGCCTCTACATCAATGGATACATCGTGGATCGCATGGATCGCACCGTAATGTACATTCAAATCTCTAACTTCCAATAAGTTCATGGTGCACCTCCTAATCATCGCCCAGATAGGCTGCTATTACTTTGGGATTCCGGGAAATCTCCTCAGGTGTTCCGGTGGCAAGAATCTCACCGTAATTCAGCACCACAATTCGTTCACAGATATTCATTACGAGACTCATATCATGCTCGATCAGAAGGATGGAGATATGATACTTGTCCCGGATCAGGTTGATGGATTCGAGCAGCTCCGCTGTCTCGGTCGGATTCATACCGGCAGCGGGCTCATCTAACAGCAGCACCTTCATGTCTGTGGCAAGCGCTCTGGCGATCTCCAGCTTTCTCTGCTGCCCGTAAGGGAGATTCTCCGCCGCCTGATCGGCCAAGTCCTCCAGTTTAAACAATGCCAGAAGCTCGCGTGCCTTCCGGTCGATCTCGTTCTCCTCTTTCCAATAGGAAGGAAGGCGCAGGAATGCCGATGCCAGACTATATTTCATGCTTTTGTTAAATGCGATCTTTACATTTTCCAAAACAGTCATTTTCTTGAACAGACGAATATTCTGAAAGGTTCTGGCAATTCCGGCAGCAACCACCTGATGTGACTGTTTGCCGTTCATCTTCTCTCCGTTCAGATAATATGTTCCTTCCGTCGGCTGATATACGCCGGTCAGCAGATTGAACACGGTGGTTTTGCCGGCACCGTTAGGGCCGATCAGACCTACCAGTTCGCTTTTTCCGATGGAAATGCTGAAGTCATTCACAGCCTTCAGACCGCCGAATTGGATTCCAAGTCCTTTTGCTTCCAGTACAGGTGTTTCTTTACTCATTTCGCAGCACCTCCCTTAGCTTCCTTTTTCCCGAAGAGTTTAAAGATGATTCTGGGAAGTGAGAATTCCCAGGTGCCGAAAATTCCGGACGGCTTGAAGATCATGACGATCACCAGCACCACGGAGTAGATCAGCATACGGTAGATACTGAAATCTCTGAGTGCCTCCGGAAGTGATGCAAGCACTGCTGCACCGATAATGGAACCTGTCAGTGATCCGGAACCTCCCAGAATTACCATGGTCAGGAACTCGGATGATTTCATAAAGTTAAAGAATGTGGGAATGATCGCGGTCATGTAATGGGAATAGATGCCGCCTGCCACTCCTGCAAAAAATGCGGACAATACGAAGGTCATTACCTTATAGCGGGTCACATTGATACCGGATGCCGCAGCCGCAATGTAATCCTCACGAATCGCTATCACGGCTCTGCCGAAACGGGAACGGATATACATATACATCAGCGTGACACAGATCACCGTCACCCAGAAAATGTAATGATAATCGGACACCTTCGGAATACCGCTCAGCGTCTTACCACCGCCTGTGATGGGGAAATTGGTAAATGCCACACGAACGATTTCTGCAAATGCCACGGTAACGATTGCCAGGTAATCACCCCGGAGGCGCAGCGCCGGAATGCCGACCACAAAGCCCATTAAAGCAGAAAACAGACCGCCCACCAGAATCGCAATGATGAAATACAAAAGTGTGGGGAGCGCAATGTGTGCCTCCAGCATTGCGATCGTCACGGCTGCCGAGGAAAAGGCGCCGGTGGACATAAAGCCCGCATGTCCCAGGGAAAACTCGCCCATGTATCCGGTAAGCAGATTCAGGGAGCACACGATAATGATCGTCATCATCGCGATGATCGCGATACCCGTAATGTAGGTTGTCTTTGCTCCCAGAACACCGTTGTCAAAAACAAAGGTCATCGCCAGATACAAAAGAATAACTCCGATCAGATTGATCAGATAGGATATCTTCATTTTTTTTGACATATTTACCACCTACACTTTCTCGCCGACGTTCTTGCCCATGATACCGGCAGGCTTTACAAGCAGCACAACGATCAGGATGCTGTATGTGATTGCCTCATACCAACCGGGAGCCAGATA
Source organism: Lachnospiraceae bacterium (assembly GCA_022779165.1). Taxonomy (GTDB): domain Bacteria; phylum Bacillota; class Clostridia; order Lachnospirales; family Lachnospiraceae; genus VSOB01. Next base: position 7,846 of record JALFTO010000013.1, on the reverse strand, counting down.
CACCTTGATAAAGATTTCCAGAAGACCGATGACGATACCGCCGATCATAGCGCCGGGGATACTTCCGATCCCGCCAAGCACGGCTGCGATAAAGGATTTGATGCCGAGCATGGTACCCATCTCAGTCGTACATCTGGGATAGGTGGAGCAATACATCAGCGCTGCGACAGCGGCAAGTCCGGAGCCGATCGCGAACGTGGTTGTGATCACGCGGTTTACATTGATACCGACCAGGGTGGACGCCTGCTTATCCTCCGGAACGGCACGCATTGCCTTGCCGAGCGTTGTCTTTTTGATAAAGATATGCAGCCCGAACATGATCAGGATACCGATGGCAAGTGTCACAAGATATTTTGACGGCAGTGTAATGCCGAGAACTTTCAAAGTAGGAAGAGAGAAAATCTCCGGTACGGATTTGGGATTAGCACCAAAAAGCACCAGTGCCAGGTTCTCAAGGAACAGGCTCATGGCAAGCGCGGTGATCAGCGCTGACATGGAACCCGCGCCGCGGACCGGCTTATAGGCAACCTGCTCTACCGTTACACCGACAACCACACAGACGGCTATGGCAACCACTACGGAAAGCCATGCCGGCATGCCGGCAGCCACCATCAGGGGAATCGTATAAAACAGCGTATAACTGCCCACCATGATAAAATCACTATGTGCAAAGTTGATCATACGCAGAATACCGTATACCATGGTGTATCCCAGCGCCACCAGCGCATAGACGGCGCCCTGGTTGAGCCCATTGATGATGCTTTGTACAAACAATGACATAACGTCACTCCCTTTCTTGTTTAGTAATTTTCCTTAGAAAAACGACATGGAGAGCATTCCCTCTCCATGTCGCATTTGACTCATTTGATCTGTTTTCTTATATATTTCTTAGTATAAAAGATTCAAATCGGTATCTGCCTTCTATTATTCCGGCATAACGTTGGACTTCCATACAGGAGCGCCATCCTGGAACTCTACGAATGTGATCGGCTTCTTGGGATCACCGTTCTCATCCAGCGTGAAGGAACCGGTAACACCTTCGTATGTCATGCCTGTCATGGCATCGATGACCGCGGATGTCTCAGCGCTTCCTGCTGCTTCAATTGCCTGTGCAACCATCTTGACACTGTCATAGTAGCAAGCGCCTGCTGCTGTCAGTGTATCTGCACCGTAAGCTTCTTTATAAGCTGCTACATAATTCTGAACTGCTTCCGCGGGATCCTCAGGTGCATAGTGGTTTGTGTAATATGTATTGTTGAAGTATTCTTCTTTACCGGAAGTATCGGAGCAATCCCAAGCATCGCCGCCTACAATCGCGCCTTCAAATCCGGCCTCTCTTGCCTGCTGTACCAGAATCGGCACGGTATCAAGCATGCAGGGATAGAAGAGTACGTCCGCACCGGAGGCAACAACCTGGGATACCTGTGCAGAGTAGTCAACGTCTTTGATGGAGCAGGAGCCGTCATATACAACATCCAGTCCGTATCCGCTCCATGCCTCGGTAAGAGATTCATGAAGACCGTTGGAATAATCATCATCTTTTGCAAAAATGATCGCTGCCTTGGTAGCGCCGATCTCTTCCTTAGCGAACTTCGCCATCATAGGTCCCTGTACGGGATCGATGAAGCATGCACGGAAGATGTTGGGACCGATCTGTGTCAGCTTTGCATTGGTAGCACAGGGAGAAAGAAGAAGCATTCCCTCTTCCTGAGCTCGCTCAGCCATCGGGATAGAGCAGGAAGATGTATAAGTACCGATCACGGCAACAACACCGTCGCTGACCAATCTGTTATATGCGTTTACAGCCTCTGTGGAATCAGCCTTGTCATCAACAAACTCGGCAACCTCAAGCTGTTTGCCAAGCACACCGCCGTTTGCGTTGATCTCATCAACAGCCATTGTCACGGAATTCACAGCGGATTCACCGTAAAGTGCAAGGCCGCCGGTGATCGGAGCGGATACACCGATCTTGATGGTATCGCCTTCTGCTGCGGGAGCAGCCTCATCTGCCGGCGCTTCGGAAGCTGCTGCTTCTGTCTCTGCCGGAGCATCCGCTGCGGGAGCAGCTGTCTCAGTTCCTCCAGTGGTCGCACAACCTACAAGGGAAGCTGTTACAGTCAAAGCCAGTAACATGGATAACATTTTTTTCTTCATAATTTCTCCTCCTTTTGCTTTTCATCGCACTTAACAGCAAAAAAAGGAGCTTCACCAAAATGATGAAACTCCTTCGTTCCTGTTAATGATGTGTATTATAAATAAATCTTTGTGAAAATGCAATAAGAATTTTGAAAATTCTTCAAGAAACTTTATATTGCACAAAAGATTCAGGATAACGTCTGTCAGTCGATGCGGGTGTGGAGATAGTTCTTGATGACCTCGACACACTGATCATACGTCAGTTTGCCGGTGTTGAGGCACAGGTCATAATTGTAAGGATTCTCCCACTCTCTGCCGGTGTGATATTTGTAATATTCCCTTCTGTACTTATCCGTAGAGAGGATATGCTTCTCTGCCTGCTTGCGGTTGATGCCCAGACGATCCATCTCCTTATCAATACATTTTTCCAACGGTGCGTAGATGAACACTGTGATCAGATTCGGATTATCTCTGAGAATATAATCCGCAGCACGTCCGATGCATATGTATGACTCCTTCTCCGCCAGCTCCTTCAGAACCTTTGCCTGATAATTGAACAGGTTGTCATTGGAAGTAAAGTCATCACTCTCCGGCGGGATCAGCTCGCCATTGTATACCTTCTTGGAAACCCGATACAGCAGACTGTTCTTCACATGCTCGTCCGCCTGGGCAAACAGTGCTTCATTGATGCCGCTGTCATCGGATGCAAGCTGCAAAAGCTTTCTGTCATACAGATCAATGCAGAGATCATCTGCCAGCTGCTTGCTGATGGATGTTGCGCCACTTCCACAGGTACGGGTAATGGCAATTACAAAATTTTTACTCATAACAGGAACCTCCTTTTTCGGGAAGATCACTCCTTCCCTTTTGTGGATACATCATAAAAGTTTTCTGACAATTTGTCAACACAGGTTTTGTGAAAACAACAAAAGGACTGCCGCGTATTGTGCAGCAGTCCCGCCTGTTTCGTCATCTGACGATCAATATTTTATCTCCCGTCTTCAGTTCATCCCCTGTCAGATGATTGGTTTCCCTGATCTGATCCATGGGCACGTAATACTTCTTGCCAAGCTGCCAGAGATCATCTCCGTCTCTCGCAATATAGGCCACGATACCGGGCAGCTCCCTTCTGGCTTCCATATCGATCTCTCTCACATCGATATCCGTAATGATATCCTGCGCCACACAGTCAAAAACGATCATTTTGAACTGCAGCACCGCTTTCACATCCAGTTCCTCATTGTCCAGCGCTGACACGGAGAGCTGTTCCACCGAAGGAACCGTTTCATAGCGGCATTTCTCCGTGATTCCCTCTGCTTCCAACGTATATTGAAAGGGAAATTCCTGATGCCATGACGCAAAGGAGGGTTCCTCACCGGTGAGATACAGTGCTTCCACAGCCACGGTTCCGCCAATCTCCACGCCGTTCTCCGTAGCCATCACGGAATCTGTCATGATCTTTGCGTTGCAATGACAGATTTGTCGGACAGAAGGTGCTCCGGAGGGAAGCTTTCCTCTCTCCGCAAGCTTCATCCGGCCATCTGTTCTGGTCAGGAGCGTATTGTAGCAGCCCTGTCTTGTGACCGGCTGCACTTCTCTCGTGACACCGTACACATCCGCAAGCATATCCACCTGTTCTTCCTGATACAACTTTATGTCAAGATCGAGCACAATGTCCACTCCAAAGATGCGCTCTTCCCCGTCGAAATCCTCTTTGATCTCCACCTCACCGTGGCTGAGCTGGCAGGAAATATCCGCGATCATATCCTCCCTGCAGTCATGGCATTCCACCGTACCGTCAAACGGCACGGATTTCTCATACCATTTCACCGGGCGCTCCTCGCTGTCCCCTTCATATAACAGGAAAATCTGCAGTTCTCCCTGGATTGACAGCTTCTCTTCCTTCGAAACGAATTCCACCTCACTCAGACTGATGTCATCCCACAAAATCTGGAAAATATTCGGGTAATCCCTGGGAACCTCCAGCTCCTCTTTCAACCGGAAAATATCCTTTTTGCGCACGGCGATCTCCGCAAGAGAAGCCAATCTCTTCCGGGATTCCACCGGCTCCTCGGCATACAGTTCCACTGCAGCCTCCTCATCGTACAACTCTTCCACGGAAAGGCTCAGGCTGGCAACCGCCTGAACATTGCACTTCCTGGAATTGATCATGCTGACCTTCATATCCTCCAGAAGCCACTGAACGGACAACGGATCTCCGTTTTCCACACCTTCCATATGGATCTGCTCCTCAAAAGGAATGTTGTTTTCCATACAGCACAGACTCTCCCTGTCTTCCTGTGTGCGGTACAGGATCTTGAAGCACAGTTTGCCGCGCACACTCACGTGATCCTGTGATGCTTTCATCTCCTCCACTCTGATTTCACCTTTATCGAGAATCAGCCGCTCCACATCCGGTTTGCTGTCCGGCACATTGCAATCATCCTCCAGGGTAATCTGGGTGCTGGCTTTACATTTGATCCGATCCATATGTATATTCTTTTTTACCAGTTCCATCAAAATACCTCCATACGTCTGCTTAACACTAAGGTATGCAGAAGCATGGAGGTATATTCCACCCAAAATCGTATCTTATTTCACGCAGCCGATGATGTCATTGATATCCCCGATATGCTGCTCTTCCAGGAAATGTTCAATCCCTTCCGCCACCTCGATCGTGGTGTACGGATTCACAAAATTCATCGCGCCCACACTGACAGCAGTCGCTCCCGCCATCATAAACTCAATGGCGTCCTCGGCGCTTGCGATACCTCCCATTCCGATAATGGGGATCTTGACCGCATTCGCGCACTGATAAACCATGCGCACCGCAACCGGCTTAATCGCAGGGCCTGACATGCCTCCTGTCTTGTTGGCAAGCGCAAACTGCCGCTTGTAAATGTCGATCTTCATACCCGTAATGGTGTTGATCAGGGAGATTGCATCGCTTCCCGCAGCCTCCGCCGCTCTCGCCATCTCAGTGATATCCGTCACATTCGGACTCAGTTTCATAATGATCGGCTGCTTTGCATGTCTTTTGATCTGATCGGTAATATCATAGAGGCAGTCTGCCTTCTGACCGAAAGCAATCGCACCTTCCTTCACATTGGGACAGGATACATTGATCTCCAGCATATCCACATCCGTATCACCCAGTTTCTCCACAACCTCAAGATAGTCTTCCACCGTTTTGCCGCACACATTCACGATAATCTTCGTATCATACTGCTTCAGGAAAGGAATATCCCGCCGGATAAAAACATCAATCCCAGGATTCTGCAGGCCGATGGCGTTGAGCATACCGCCATACACCTCCGCCACACGGGGCGTGGGATTGCCGGGCCATGGCACATTGGCAACACCTTTGGTCACCACAGCGCCCAGTTTATTTAAATCGACAAACTCACTGTACTCCATTCCGGAGCCAAAGGTTCCCGATGCCGTCATTACCGGATTCTGAAAGGTCACACCCGCAATTGTCACTGCCGTCTTCATCAGATCTCCACCTCCTTCGCCTCAAACACCGGACCGTCGGTGCAGATCCTTGCATTGTTCACATGAGAATGACTGTCCTTCTTTGTTGTTTTGCACACGCAGCCCAGGCACGCCCCAACACCGCATGCCATGCGTTCCTCCAAAGAGATATACGCTTCAATCCCGGCTTCGGACGCATACCCTTTGATGGCGCGCAGCATAGGCATCGGACCGCAGGCAAAGATCACATCGGGCTTTAAGCCCTGTTCCGCCACCGCATCCATGACATTTCCCTTCGTCCCGGCGCTGCCGTCCTCCGTCGCCGGATAAAACGCACCGTACTGTGACAATTCCTCCGCCAGAAACAGATTGCCGTCCCGATAACCTGCTGTGATCAGGATCTGTTCTGCAAATTCCTGCTCCTTCAGTTCTTTTGCCAATTCCACAAGAGGCGGGATGCCGATCCCACCGCCCATGAGCAGAACCGTCTTCCCGGACGCTTTTTCCATCGGGAATCCATTTCCCAGCGTCCCCATAATCTCTATGGAATCCCCTTCCCGATAATTTGAAAACTCCTCCGTTCCTTTCCCCGCCACACGGTACACGATGCGGAGCGCTTCCCTGTCCGGATCCGTCTCACAGATACTGATCGGTCTCGGCAGCAGCGTACTTTTGTCCTTCGGATAAACCGCAATAAACTGTCCCGGCTTCGCCTGTGCGGCAAGGTCGCTTGCGATCCACATGTCATAGATTCCCGGCGCGATCCGCGTCTGGGACATCACTTTTGCTGTCACTTTTTTCTTCAAAGCTGTCTTTTGTTCCATCCCTGTTCCTTTCCTGTCCGCTTACATCTTTTCCTATGTGTTTCTCATTTCTGCTCTGTTGTATCCCGCGTATCATAAATGATCTTTCCGTCACAGATCGTCGCTGCCACTTTCCCTGTCAATTTCCAACCAAGGAATGGTGAATTGCATGATTTGGAGGCAAATCCCCTCACCTCATACTCCTCCTTCGGATCAAACAACACCAGATCCGCGACCGCTCCCTCTGCCAGATATCCTCTGTCCAACCCATATAGCTTTGCCGGATTGCAGGTCATTCTGCGCAGAAGCTCCATCACGGTAAGCTGCCCGGTCTCCACAAGCGAAGTGATTCCAAGGGGAAGCAAGGTCTCCAGCCCGATGATCCCGCTCGGTGCCTCGGTGATCGGCCTGTCCTTCTCTTCCCTGCTGTGAGGCGCGTGATCCGTCGCAATGATATCAATCGTTCCATCCTTAAGTCCTTCAATAATGGCGAGTCGGTCAGCTTCCTCCCTGAGCGGCGGATTCATCTTGGCAAGCGTCCCATACCGGATCGCCGCCTCCTCGGTCAACGTAAAATGATGCGGCGTCGCCTCCGCATGGACATGAACTCCTCTCTTCTTTGCCTGACGGATCAACTCCACCGATTCCCGCGCGCTGATATGCTGGATGCAGATCGCCGCTCCGGTCTTTTCCGCCAGCCGGATATCCCGTTCCACCATCGTGATCTCTGCTTCCCTTGGGGAACCGCCTATCCCGTAATGCTCCGAGGCCTTCCCCGCATTGATCCCATTGTTGTGAATATACGCCGGATCCTCCTCATGGAAGCTTAAGACAGTGCCCAACCGCTGTGCCTGCTCCATTGCCTGTTTCGCCATCTGTTCAGACAGGATCGGGATCCCGTCATCCGTAAATCCGACGGCTCCTGCCCGGAGCAGTGCTGACATATCTGTCAGTTTCTGTCCTTGCAGTCCCTTTGTTACGGCACAGCAGGACTCCACCCGGATCCCCGTACTTCTGCCCTTTTCCAGCACATAGCGCAGCGTTTCTTCATTATCTACCGTTGGCTTTGTGTTTGCCATAAGGATCACACTCGTCACACCGCCCGCTGCCGCAGCCAGACTGCCGCTGTCGATATCCTCCTTGTAAGTGAATCCGGGATCCCTGAAATGTACGTGAGTATCAATCAGCCCGGGAGCCACCGTCAAACCCTCCGCATCATAGACTGTTATGTGTTCCGCAGCAGATATCGCAATATCCCACGCTTTTCCGTCTCCCATGCGCAGGATTCTGCCGCTCTCATCACTGATCAGGATATCCTGCTTTCCCTCTTTTCCGGAAGCCGGATCCACAATATATCCGTTCTTTATCAAAAGCATATGATTTCCTCCAACTTTCTCCATCATTATAGCGAAAGCGTCAGTCAAACACAACTG
>JALFTO010000219.1 GCA_022779165.1 Lachnospiraceae bacterium | reverse complement strand
CAATGATGACGCGGGATATGACAGCTATGAGGCTGCGGCGGAAGAGCCTGTATCAGAGATGGACGGCGAGGTACAGCCTCAGGTTCCAAGCGGCAGGAAACTGATCCGCACGGTCAATTTGTCTGTGGAAACAAAGGATCTGGATGGTCTGCTTGCAGACATCCAGAACAGAGTGGCACAGCTCGGAGGTTATATCCAGGATTATACAATCGGTAGGGAGAGTCATTACAGTTATGTGACGGCGAGAGTGCCGGTCGATAAACTGGACAGTTTTGTGGATGAGGTCGGGGAGCAGGCGAACATCGTGAATCTGAGTGAATCCACAGAGGATGTGACGCTGCAGTACGTGGATATGGAGAGTCGCAAGAAGGCGCTGGTGACAGAGCAGGAGAGGCTGCTTGAGCTGATGGAGCAGGCGGAGAATGTCTCTGATATCATCGAGATCGAGTCGAGACTTTCCGATGTGCGCTATGAACTGGAAAGTATGGAGTCCCAGCTGCGTACGTTTGACAATCAGATTGATTACAGCACGATTTACATAGATATCACGGAAACTGAGACGATCACACCGACAGAGGAACTGAGTGCATTTGAAAAGATGGGAACCGGCTTTATGAACAGCCTTTATGAAGTGGGAGCAGGCCTCAAGAATTTCGCAGTTAATTTTGTGATTTATCTGCCGTTTATCGCTCTCTGGGTGATCATCATTCTGATCTTTGTCCTTGTGGTACGCCTGATTGTCAAAGCGGTCGATAAGAGCAGGGCCAAGAGAGGCGTGCAGGGAAAGAAAGTAAAACTTCCGCCGGTATTTACCAATCGTTTTCAAAATCAACAGACAGATAAGGAAAAGAAGGATGAGTGAAAATCAGACATTTAAATCCGGTTTTGCTGCGCTGATCGGCAGACCGAACGTGGGAAAGTCGACATTGATGAACCGGCTGATCGGACAGAAGATTGCGATCACGTCCAGTAAGCCGCAGACGACCAGAAACAGAATCCAGACCGTTTATACCTCGGAGGAGGGGCAGATTGTATTCCTGGACACACCGGGAATTCACAAGGCCAAGAACAAACTGGGAGATTACATGGTGAACGTGGCGGAGCACACGGTGCGGGATGTGGACGTGGTGCTCTGGCTGGTGGAGCCCACGACCTATATCGGCGCCGGGGAGCGCCATATCATAGAGCTTCTGAAGAAATGCACCACGCCGGTGATCCTCGTGATCAACAAGACGGATACGGTGAAAAAGGAAGAGGTGCTTCTCTTTATCGATACCTACCGCAAGGAGATGGAGTTCGCGGAGATTGTGCCGGTGTCAGCTTTGAAAGGCGACAATACGGATGAACTGATCTCTTGTATTATGAAATATCTGCCGTACGGACCTGCGTTTTACGATGAGGATGTGATCACCGATCAGCCGGAACGCCAGATCGTGGCGGAACTGGTCCGGGAGAAAGCGCTGCGGTGTCTGGAGGATGAGATCCCGCACGGGATCGCTGTGGCAGTCGAGAGCATGAAATACCGGAAACGGATTGTTGATATTGAGGCGACCATCATCTGCGAGAGAGAATCCCACAAAGGGATCATCATCGGAAAACAGGGATCCATGTTAAAGCGGATCGGAACCTCCGCCAGAATGGATATTGAGGAAATGCTGGAATCACAGGTCAACCTGAAACTGTGGGTCAAGGTGAAAAAGGACTGGCGTGACAGCGATTTCCTGTTGAAGAATTTCGGATACCGGCAGGAGGATGCACAGTAGTGCATGCCAGCTTTTCCCACTCATAGAAATAGCGGATTGTGCAGAACCTAAATGTGAGGGACACGAAAAGGTTTTCAGTGTCATATGACAACGGACGACAGGGGGAATGCACGATGGAATACAGGGATGAGTGGGAGCGCTTTGCCTGCTCCGGCAGGGTGGAGGATTACCTTTCTTATAAGGAGACCGGTAGCGGACGGATAGAGGGACATTCCGAGGAGGACAGTGCCGGGAACAGGATGGAAGAAGGGCGTTATGCAGGATTATATCATGGTGACGGGAATGGTTTTAAAAACCGCTCCCGTCAAGGATTATGACAGAAGTGTCACAATACTTACCAAGGAGAGGGGGAAGCTTTCCGCCTTTGCCAATGGTTCCAGGAGACAGGGGAACCGGCTGGCTGCGGCGGCGAATCCCTTTTCTTTTGGTACTTTCAAGCTGTTTGTCGGGAAAAGTTCCTACACGATCCTGGATGCGGAGATTACAAATTATTTTGAAGAACTTCGGGAAGATTTTGAGGGGGCATATTACGGTATCTATTTTCTGGAGATTGCGGATTATTATACGAGAGAAAATAATGACGAAAAAGATCTGTTGAAGCTCCTTTATCAGTCGTTGCGCGCACTGGTACATCCGGGGTATGACAACAGACTGGTACGCTACATATTTGAGATCAAGGCGATGGCAGTGAACGGAGAATTCCCGGGTATTGACAGCGGGGAAGAACTCGATCCTTCGACTGTGTATGCCGTGGATTATATCGTGCATGCCACGATCGAAAAACTATACACGTTTAAGGTGACGGACAAAGTGCTGACAGAGCTTGGCGGAATCGCGAAAAAAGCCGGAAAAAAGGTGTTTGACAGGGAATTCAAGAGCCTGGAAGTGCTGGATAAATTGTGTGTTGAAAATGTAGAGTAACTCCGTTATAATAAGAAAGCTGGGAGGAGAGAACATGAGAAAACGTAAAATAATGCTTCTGGTTCTGGCTTTTTTGTTGTTCGTGCTAAACGGATGTGGGAAAGCACAGAAGGAGCAGGAGCAGGAGCCGTCCGACACAGGTGCGTACAATGTGGTGGATGTGAAGAAGGACGGATCTGTGATCAATACGATAGAGGAACCTTTTGAACAGGAATATTACAGCGAGGAAAGGCTGAAAGATCTGATCCTGAGCGAGGTGGCAGATTATAATCAGGAGGCGGGGGAGAGCAGAGTGGAAGTCAAGAAGCTCTCCATCAAGAAAAATGCGGTAAAGCTTGTGATGAAATTCAAGACCGCGGAGGATTTCGGGGCTTTTAATCAGCACGCATTCTTCTATGGAACGGTGTCGGATGCCTATGATGCCGGATATGATATGGATATTGCCTGGAAGGAAAACGGAGGAGACGGCAGCATCACAAAGGCAGAACTTCTGGAGATGGGAAGCCGCAAACTGATCATTGCTGAGGGCTTTCAGAAAGAGGATATCATTGTAAAGGCAAGCGGAAAGATCTTATACACAGGGGGCGCTGCACAGGCGGAAGGGAAGGATACAGCCGTTTTTCCGCAGCAGGAGCTTTCGTATCTTGTGTGTAAATAGAAATCAATTCAGGAAGATGAGAGGGAATGAATGATGGAAAAGACCATGGACAAAATTGTTGCGCTGGCAAAGGCAAGGGGATTTGTTTATCCCGGTTCCGAGATTTACGGCGGACTTGCCAACACCTGGGATTACGGCAATCTCGGCGTGGAACTCAAGAATAATGTAAAGAAGGCATGGTGGCAGAAGTTTGTGCAGGAGAACCCCTATAATGTCGGAGTAGACTGCGCGATCCTGATGAATCCGCAGACATGGGTGGCTTCCGGACATCTCGGAGGTTTTTCCGATCCTCTGATGGACTGTAAAGCATGTCACGAGCGTTTCCGTGCCGATAAGCTGATCGAGGATTACTGTGAGGAGAAAGGCATCACGCTTGAAGAGAGTGTGGATGGCTGGAGCCAGGAGAAGATGAAGCAGTTCATTGAGGACAATAACATTCCCTGCCCTTCCTGCGGAAAGCATGATTTCACGGATATCCGTCAGTTCAACCTGATGTTCAAGACATTCCAGGGTGTTACCGAGGATGCGAAGAATACTGTGTATCTGAGACCTGAGACCGCTCAGGGTATCTTTGTGAATTTTAAGAATGTACAGAGAACATCAAGAAAGAAAGTGCCTTTCGGTATCTGCCAGATCGGAAAATCCTTCCGAAATGAGATCACACCGGGTAACTTTACATTCCGTACCAGAGAGTTTGAGCAGATGGAGCTTGAGTTCTTCTGTGAGCCGGGAACGGATCTGGAGTGGTTCCAGTATTGGAGAACGTTCTGCCATAACTGGCTGCTCTCCCTCGGCATGAAAGATGAGGAACTGCGCCTGAGAGATCATGATCCGGCTGAGCTTGCGTTCTATTCCAAGGCGACCACGGACTTTGAGTTCCTGTTCCCGTTCGGCTGGGGTGAATTATGGGGAATCGCAGACCGTACCGATTACGATCTGACCCAGCACCAGAATACTTCCGGACAGGATATGAGTTACTTTGATGATTCCAAGAATGAGAAATACATTCCTTATGTCATCGAGCCTTCGCTCGGGGCGGATCGTGTTGTGCTTGCATTCCTCTGTGCGGCTTATGACGAGGAGGAGATCGGTGAGGGCGATGTGAGAACTGTGCTTCATTTCCATCCGGCGCTTGCTCCTGTCAAGATCGGTGTGCTTCCTCTTTCCAAGAAGTTGAATGAGGGCGCCGAGAAGGTGTTCGCATCACTTTCCAAAAAGTATAACTGCGAGTTTGATGACAGAGGCAATATCGGTAAGAGATACCGCCGTCAGGATGAGATCGGCACGCCGTTCTGCGTTACATACGATTTCGAGTCCGAAACGGATCAGTGTGTGACCGTGCGCTTCCGTGATTCCATGGAGCAGGAGCGTGTTGCGATCGCGGAACTGGACAAGTATTTTGAGGATAAATTTACATTTTAGAACAAAGTGATTCTGGAGGAAAGATAAGTGAAAGCTTACGGTGTAAATGAACTGCGGAAAATGTTTTTGGAATTTTTTGAGAGCAAGGGACATCTGGCGATGAAGAGTTTTTCGCTGGTGCCTCACAATGATAACAGTCTGCTCCTGATCAATTCCGGTATGGCGCCCCTGAAGCCTTATTTCACGGGACAGGAGATCCCGCCGAGGAGGAGAGTGACGACATGTCAGAAGTGTATCCGTACCGGCGATATCGAGAATATCGGCAAGACAGCGAGACACGGTACATTCTTTGAAATGTTGGGCAATTTCTCGTTCGGCGATTACTTTAAGCATGAGGCGATCGCATGGACATGGGAGTTCTTGACCGAGGTGGTGGGACTGGATCCGGACAGGCTCTATCCTTCCATTTATGAGAATGATGATGAAGCGTTTGAGATCTGGAACAAAGAGATCGGCATTGCGCCGGAGAGGATTTTCCGGTTCGGCAAGGAGGACAACTTCTGGGAGCATGGTTCGGGACCGTGCGGTCCCTGCTCTGAGGTTTACTATGACAGAGGCGAGAAATACGGCTGCGGTAAGCCGGGCTGTACCGTGGGCTGCGACTGTGACCGTTATATCGAGATTTGGAACAATGTGTTTACACAGTTCGACAATGACGGAAAAGGAAATTACACGGAACTTCAGCAGAAAAATATCGATACCGGCATGGGGCTGGAGCGTCTTGCGACAGTAGTGCAGGATGTGGATTCCATCTTTGATGTGGATACGATCCAGGCGCTGCGCAACCGTGTATGTGAACTTGCCGGCAAAGAGTATAAGAAAGAATATGTGTGGGATGTGTCGATCCGTATCGTGACGGATCACATCCGTTCCGCTACTTTTATGATCTCAGACGGCATCATGCCCTCCAATGAGGGACGCGGCTATGTACTCAGACGTATCATTCGCCGTGCGGCACGTCATGGCAGGCTGCTCGGAATCGAAGGAGAATTTCTCGCAAATTTGAGCAGTACGGTGATTGAGGGCAGTAAAGACGGCTATCCGGAGCTTGAGGAGAAGAAAAACTTTATCTTCAATGTACTCACTCAGGAGGAAAATAAATTTAACAAGACGATTGATCAGGGTCTGAGTATTCTGGCAGAGCTGGAAGCCGGGATGGCAGAGAACGGAAAGAAAGAACTTTCCGGAGAAGATGCATTTAAGCTGTATGACACTTACGGATTCCCGCTTGACCTCACGATGGAGATTCTTGAGGAAAAAGGCTTCACGGTAGATGAGGAAGGCTTTAAAAAGTCGATGCAGGAGCAGAAGGACAAGGCACGTGCGGCCCGCAAGGTGACGAATTATATGGGCGCGGATGTGACCGTGTACGAGTCGATCGATCCATCCGTTACCTCTAAATTTGTGGGATATGACAGACTGACGCATTCCTCGAAGATCACAGTCATCACGACAGAGACAGAACTGACGGAGGCTGTGTCCGAAGGCGAGAATGCTACGATATTTGTGGAAGAGACACCTTTCTATGCAACGATGGGCGGTCAGTGCGGCGATACCGGTATCATCCGTACCGCGGAGGGCGAGTTCGCGGTGAAGGATACCGTGAAGCTTCTTGGCGGCAAGATCGGACATATCGGAACCGTCACAAAGGGAATGCTGCGTGTCGGTGAGCAGGCAGAACTCAGTGTCGATGCGGGCAGACGCGCCGATACCTGCAGGAATCACAGTGCAACGCATCTTTTGCAGAAAGCGCTCCGCACTGTGCTGGGAACGCACGTGGAGCAGGCCGGCTCCTATGTTGACGGCGAGAGACTGCGCTTTGACTTCAGCCATTTCTCAGCGATGACTCCCGAGGAGCTTGCAAAGGTTGAGGAGATCGTCAAGCAGGAGATTCAGAATAACCTTCCGGTAGTCACAAAAGAGATGTCGATCGAAGACGCCAAGAAGACCGGCGCGATGGCTCTCTTTGGTGAGAAGTACGGCGAAAAGGTCCGCGTTGTCATGATGGGTGATTTCTCTGTGGAGCTCTGCGGTGGTACACATGTGGCAAACACAGGAAACATCGCTGCGTTCAAGATCCTTTCCGAGAGCGGTGTGGCTGCAGGCGTCAGGAGAATTGAAGCATTGACAGGAAACGGCGTGTTCAAATACTATGAAGAACTCGAGAATACGGTAAAAGAGGCGGCGAAACTGGCAAAGGCGACACCTGCTACTCTGAATGAGAGAATTGGCCATATGCTTGCAGAGATCAAGGCATTGCAGAGTGAAAATGAGTCCCTGAAAGCCAAGGCGGCCAAGGATGCCCTCGGAGATGTCATGGATCAGGTGGCTGAGGTAAAAGGCGTGAAGCTCCTTGCCGTAAGGTTAAGCGGCGTGGACATGAACGGTCTGCGTGATCTGGGCGACCAGCTGAAGGAAAAGCTGGGCGAAGGTGTGGTCGTACTGTTGTCTGAGCAGGACGGCAGGGTGAATATCGTTGCCATGGCGACAGAGGAAGCACAGAAGAAGGGTGCTCATGCGGGTAACCTGATCAAAGGCATCGCAGGACTGGTAGGCGGCGGTGGCGGCGGAAGACCGAACATGGCACAGGCCGGCGGTAAGAATCCTGCCGGGATCGATCAGGCCATCGCGGAAGCGGCAAAGGTACTGGAAGGGCAGCTGTAGGGCTTGTTCAAAAAAATAGTTGACGAATGTATAAAATATGTTATAATGTTTGATGTGTGTAGATTCACATTAGAAACCCAATCAGTCGTATGAGTACGAAGGGACTGAAGGGAGGTCAGGTGTAGTCGTGTCAAACGTAATCGTAAAAGAAAACGAGACTTTAGATAGCGCTTTGCGTCGTTTCAAGAGAAGTTGTGCGAAAGCAGGTATCCAGCAGGAGATCCGCAAGAGAGAGCATTACGAGAAACCCAGCGTAAAACGTAAGAAGAAATCGGAAGCGGCTAGAAAACGCAAATACAACTAAGCTTGTAATTGAAACTTAAAAGTCCGGACAGTGCTGTCTTGGACTTTTTTGTTCATAGTAGCGGAAAGATATTTGGGAGTAACATTATGTGGACAAAAGAATTGTTCGGAACGGATGTTTATCATCTGGTTTCCGCATTTATTATCTACAGTGTTCTGGGTTGGTTTGTTGAGTCGATCTATATGTCTTTTTGTAACAGAAGGATCACGAACAGAGGATTCGCCAAAGGACCGTTCTGCCCGATCTATGGGTTTGGCGGCGTGGTAGGATATCTGATTCTGCATCCTCTGGCAGGCAGTTATGTGAAACTTTATTTTGCGGGAGCGATCCTTGCAACGGTATTTGAGTTCCTGGTGGGAAAGCTCATGGTGAAGCTCTTTGGAGAACTCTGGTGGGATTACAATGATAAGCCCTGCAATTACAAAGGGATCATCTGTCTGGAAAGTACGATCGCGTGGGGATTCTACGCGGTGATCATCATTTGTTTCCTGAACGGCAAGGTGATGCATTTTATTGATGTCTATTCCTATGAGATGGGCGTTCGGGCGTGCAAGATCGTCATCGTATTAGGAACGATCGACTTTACTTATCAGCTGCTTCAGGCGCTTCACTTTAATCTGGCGGATTCCAGAGATAAGGTGTTGCAGCTTTATGAACATTTCAAGACAAAATGGAATTAAACGGCAGCTCGTAATGAAGCGGGAAGAGTAAAAAACATTTGCTTTGTGCAGATGTTTTTTTTGTCAATAAAAATAGCTTTACAACTGTTTGCACATTTTACAAATGTATTTTTGGCAAAAATTTGGCAAAATATACAAAAATTGCTTGATGTTAGCGGAAAATTATAATACAATCATAATAAGACAAAGAAGTATACAAATGTGGAAACAGTATTTTGTGTATACTGAAACTGGAGGGCGGAAACATATGAAATTAAAGACAAAGATTTTGTTACTTGTACTGCTTCCTATTTTGATCATCGGAGCAGCGACTTATATTGTGGGTTCCATCCGGATCACGTCTGTGACGAAGGACATTGTTCGGAATGAACTGGAGGGAATTGCCGAACTGACGAGAGACGACTGCTCACTGCCGTCGGGCAATGCCTTTTTTGTAGATGAGAGCGGCAATCTTTGGAACGGCAAGACATTAAATGTAAGCGAGAGCACAGAGACATTTGATCAGGTAAAAAGTGTTTCCGGAGTTGAGATCACATTGTTTTACGGAGATACCCGTTATGTGACCACGGTGTTGGATGAGTCCGGCAAGAGGGCTCTCGGCACAAAAGCGAGTGATGCGGTGATTGAGAAGGTTCTGAATGGCGGGGAAAGCTACTTTGCGGAGAATGTGGATGTTGTGGGAGAGAAGTTCTTTGCATATTATCTTCCTTTGTATAACGATGCTTCCACCAAACCGGCCGGTATGGTTTTTGCAGGCATGAGTCAGGAAAAACTGCAGGCGGAGATCAATGCGATCCTGTTCGGTCTTATGGGAATTATTCTGGTTGTGGCATTGATATGTGCCGTTGCTGCAGTCATTGTTGCAGGCAGGATTGTCAAAGGCGTGAAATCGGGTGTGGCAGTCGTACATGAGGTTGCACAGGGTAATCTCGGCGTACAGGTTGACGAGAGTAAGATCGGCAAGGATGAAGTGGGTGATATGCTTCGCAATGTTGTGATCCTGAAGAATGAACTGATTGATGTCGTGAGCGATATCGTGGATAAATCACACTCCCTTACCGCAGCTGCTCAGGCGCTGAACGGTGAGGCTCAGGAGACAAGAAATACCGTAGAGCAGGTTGAGAAGGCAATGGCAGAGGTGGCTGACGGAGCAACCTCGCAGGCTGAGGAGACACAGAAGGCAACCGAGAATGTTATCGTGATCGGCAATATGGTCGAGGAGACCAGCAAAGAGGCGGAGAGCCTGAACCAGAATGCCGGAGAGATGCGCCGCATGGGTGAGCAGGCAAATACGACACTGGGTGAACTGGAAGAGATCAATGCCAAGACGAAGGAAGCCATTGATGTGATCTATCAGCAGACCAATACAACGAATGAGTCTGCGATGAAGATCCGTGAGGCAACAACACTGATCACCTCCATCGCGGAGGAGACGAATCTGTTGTCACTGAACGCTTCCATTGAGGCAGCGAGAGCAGGAGAACAGGGCAGAGGCTTTGCCGTAGTGGCAGGTCAGATTCAGAAGCTTGCCGAGCAGTCCAACGAATCTGCCAGAGCGATTGAGGCGATTATTGATGAGTTGATCACAGATTCCGAGAAGGCTGTGGCAACGATGGATGATGTCAGACAGATCATGAACGAGCAGAGTGAGAAGGTGGATGCTACCGGTAAGATGTTTGCCGAAGTGATGGATGGTATCGGCCACTCGATTAACGGTGTGACCACGATTGCGGAGCACACGGCGAACATGGATGAGGCAAGGATCAGGGTTGTCGATATTGTCCAGAACCTGACTGCGATCGCAGAAGAAAATGCGGCAAGCACGCAGGAGACAAGCGCATCGGCTACTGAGGTAAACAATATTGTTGCCAATATTTCCGAAAGTGCGGCTGAGCTCAATGAGATCGCCAGTGCGCTGCAGGCAAGCGTAAGCTTCTTTAAGGTGTAGCAGGAAGAATGTTTTTATAAACTGACTAAGAAAAGTGATGAATGATAAGGACTGTTGTCTGAGGTGTGGGAAGCCCGGACAACAGTCTTTTTATGTTAATATTTCATGGCAGTAAAACATAAAATAGGATAACAGGAAAAGGCAGGAGTGATTTTGGATTGAAGCGTTTCTTTTCGGTTTTTCTGGCCGTTTGTATATTGCTCGGAAATCCGGCTTCCTATCACGTCACAGCGCAGACAGAGCAGGGAACAGAAGGGGAAGGGCAGGGCGCCGCGCTCAGCTTGGCCTCGCCTTCCGCAATCCTTCTGGAAGCATCCACGGGAGGCGTGATCTATGAACAGGATGCAGATTCCAGAAGGAGTCCCGCGAGTATTACCAAGATCATGACGCTTCTTTTGATCTTTGAGAATCTGGAGCAGGGAAAGATTCATTTAGAGGATCAGGTTACAACAAGCGCGCATGCAAAATCCATGGGAGGATCGCAGGTCTTCCTGGAAGAGGGAGAAGTACAGACGGTAGATACGCTGATCAAATGCATTGCAGTGGCCAGCGGAAATGATGCCTCTGTGGCGATGGCAGAGTATATTGCCGGAAGTGAGGAAGAATTTGTCCGGATGATGAATGAAAAAGCTTCACAGCTTGGAATGGAAAATACACATTTCGCCGATTGCTGTGGTCTGACGGCATCAGATGATCATTATACGACGGCAAGAGATATTGCGATCATGTCAAGAGCGTTGATCACATCTTATCCGAAAATTTTTGATTATACAAAGATCTGGATGGAGGATATCACGCATGTCACAAAGCAGGGGACAAAGAACTTTACCCTGTCCAGCACCAATAAACTCCTGAAACAGTATCCTTATGCAACAGGATTGAAAACGGGTTCTACGAGTAAGGCAAAATACTGTCTGTCGGCGACGGCAAGCAAGGATGGCATTGATCTGATCGCTGTGATCATGGCGGCACCCGATTATAAAGTGCGTTTTCAGGATGCCTCAAAGTTGTTGGAATACGGCTATGCGGTGAGCAGCCTTTATACGGATGAAAATCAGGAAAAATTGTCGAACCTGATGGTGACGGGAGGAGTTGTGGATGAGGTTGCACTCAGGATAGAAGAGCCTTTCCGGTATCTGGATATCCGGGGGAATGACCTGAGTGCCGTCACGAAAAAGATCCGTTTGCCGGAAACAGCGGAAGCGCCGGTAGCAAAAGGCGAAACGGCAGGGAAAGTGGTATATGAACTGAACGGAAAAGAAATCGGCAGTGTGAGGATCCTTTTTGATTCCGATATTGCGAAGGCTGTGTACAAAGATTATGTGAAGAGGGTGTTTGTAAAATTCTTTTGATTTTGCAAAGATGTTCTTTCATGGATCGGGAAAGTGTGATAAAATTCATTTTAGTTTTACGATTATGAGGATAGAAGATGATTTGGATTTTGGTATTGTGTGCAGTGATTGCTGCACTGATATTTCTCGGGATTATTATCCGGGATATGAACCGTTTTGTGGTGGTATCTTATCATGTGAAATCGCCAAAGGTGAAGGGAAAGTTCTCCTTTGTGCTTTTGTCCGATTTGCATAATAAGTCTTACGGCAAACACAATGAGAAGCTGGCGGAGGCAATCCTTGATCTGAAGCCGGACTGTGCCATTGTGGCCGGGGATATGTATACTTCCCGGGCGGGAAGCAGTTAT
>JALFTO010000218.1 GCA_022779165.1 Lachnospiraceae bacterium | reverse complement strand
TGGGTAAAAATGTGCTTTGACGGCTCCAGCTCTTTGATATAGATCACGCCGTAGCCAAGACCTTTTACATATTCGAGAACTTCCTTTTCCTCTTTATGCCCCTCGAGCATCGGAAATTCATACATTCCGGCAAGCAATCCTTTGTTTGGGCGCTTCCTGATCGCCGTGCGGTTCTCATCTCGAATGAGCAAAACCGTCTTATCTTCTATGACGCGCGGCTTCTTTGGCGATTTTCTCGGGTACTCTCCGATTCGATCTGCAAGTCTTGCCTGACAGAAGCTCTGCCACGGACAGGCCTCACAGTGCGGTGCCCCGTTTGGGATACACACCACCGCCCCGAGTTCCATCAACGCCTGGTTAAAATCTCCCGGCCGGTCCTTCGGCATAATACCAAGCAGGCGCTCTTCCACCAATCGCCTAACCTTCTGATCCATGATATCTCCGTCATCCGCGCTCACCCTCGCGATCACTCTCAGCACATTGCCGTCCACTGCGGGAACAGGTCTGTGAAAAGCGATCGAGCCGATCGCGCCTGCGGTGTAGCTGCCGATGCCGGACAGTTTCATGAGTTCCTCATATTCTCCCGGCATCTGTCCGCCGTACTCAGTCTGTATCTGAATCGCCGCTTTCTTGAGATTGCGGGCACGGTTGTAATAGCCCAGCCCCTCCCACAGCTTCAGGAGTTCCTCATCATCCACCGCCGCCAGCGAGGCAATGTCCGGCAATGCCCGCAGAAACCTGTCATAATAAGGCTTGACCGCCTCGACTCTGGTCTGCTGCAGCATGATCTCCGATATCCACACATGATAGGGCGTCGGGCTCTCCCTCCACGGGAGAATACGATGAGAGCCATCATACCATTTAAGGAGCGGCTCTACAATCTGTTGTAATTCAAACATATATTATCTGATTCCGTTTCTGTTTGTTGTGTATTCGGCGCGATTGCTCCGGCCTGCCTTGCTGCGTTTATCTGATCCGCGCGCATTCATAGCGTTCCAGCGTCAGGAGGCAGTTCTTAAGCACCTCATAACGTTCCTCAAGGCTGCCCTCGTTAAGCTCCACATCAAGCGATGCCGCCATGGTGTTTACCATATGATCCGTCAGTCTGGCGTGAAGACCCACGAGGAAATTCAGCTTCTCCTCATACGTATCGGCGTCCAGAAAGCCTAACAGGAACGGATCCAACTGTGACTCGTCTTCGGATTCAGCGGCCGGCACCTCTGCTGCGGTCTCTGTGGCCGATTCAGAATGGGCTGTCCTGAGTGTTTCCTGCTCCGTGGATGCCGCTTCCTGCCCTGACTGCGTCTGTCCCGTGGTAGCCACAGGAATCACTTCTGCAACGGGCGGCCGCACCGTCTCACCCACCTGTGGGATCCTCTCAAACCGCTTCTTCTGTGCCACGTCCGGGTACTTCTGCCTGTCCACATCACTGACAAACATTTCCAGCGGTCTCACATACGCCTGATAATCTCCGTAAAGCGCCTGATATACCACCATCTGTTCTCTCGTCTCGGAATGCGTGGCAACCGTGATGATCCTGTAAAGATTCCCCTTAAAATGTCTGTATATCTCATTCGACTTTGGAATGTCTGTCATGTTATTACGCTCCTGTCATTCTCCCAAAAAGGAATTATTCGTATTGCTTTGAACCTTTATTATAATCCCTTTCCACTGCTTTTACCACCCATAAATTCATGACAAAATCTGCTAGTTTCATCCGCAAAAGAGACCGCTCTCACTTCCTGCTCCACCCGCGTAAGCTTCTTTGTTTCCATCCGTCCGAAATAACTGTTATGGATCACGACCGTATAGACTCTAGATCCGTCCGCGTCTGACACCCTTGTCATGTTGATCCCACTGTTTGACAGACCGTTTCGCTCCAGCACCGCCTCCACCTGCTCGATATAATTGCTCTCCAGTTCGTCATAATATTTCTGTTCCATCAGTTCATCGTGATTTGACTGGCTTTTCACCGTCATTGTCACAAAAAATGTTGCCACCAATACGAATACCGCGCTCACTGCCATTGTCCTGAATGCTGTTCCTGTCATCGTTTTCTCCTCTTTTCTGCTATTTTATGGTTTCTATTTCTCCGTCTAACTTCCCGTCAGGCCGTTCACTATGTATAGTATGCGTTTTTATGTGTACCATAAAATGTACAGTTTATTTTTGCGCTTGCAAACATATGTTCGACATTGTAAAATATCAATATGTAGAATATCAATAGAGGAAGAAATTATGGAAGATCGACGATATCTCTGTATTGATTTGAAATCATTTTACGCATCTGTGGAATGTGTGGACCTGGGGCTCGATCCGATGACTACACTGCTGGCAGTTGCCGACCGCAGCCGCAGCGAAAAGACGATCTGCCTCGCCATTTCGCCCGCCATGAAAGCGCTCGGGATCAAGAACCGCTGCCGCCTGTTTCAGATTCCCGCAGGACTTGACTATATCACAGCGCCGCCCCGTATGCAGCGCTATATCGACGTGTCCGCCGAGGTATACGGCGTATATTTAAAATACGTGTCCGCCGAGGACATCCACCCGTACTCCATCGACGAAGTCTTTATGGATGTCACGGACTACCTGTCACTGTATCAGATCAGCGCCAGAGAACTCGCATTGCGGATCATGGACGACGTCCGCCGGACAACGGGGATCCCTGCCACCGCCGGCATCGGAACCAACCTGTATCTTGCCAAGATTGCACTGGACATCACCGCCAAGCATGTCTCGGACGGCATCGGCTGTCTGGACAAAGCGGAATATCAGCGGACATTGTGGCGCCACCGTCCTCTCACGGACTTCTGGCGCATCGGCTCCGGCATCCAGAAACGCCTGTACAGTCTGGGTATCCTGACGATGGAGGATATCACGCTCGCGGACGAGGAGCTCCTCTACCGCACCTTCGGCATCGATGCCGAGCTGCTCATCGACCACGCCTGGGGTGTGGAACCCGTGACGATCGCGGATATTAAGCACTACAAGCCCCAGAGCAACTGCATAACCAGCGGTCAGGTGCTTGCCCGCGATTACACCTATGAGCAGAGCCTCCTGATCGTCAAGGAAATGGTAGACGAACTATGTCTCAATATGTCCGAAAAGAGGCTCACAACCAACTCCCTTTCCCTGATGATCGGATATTCCAATCATGCGGAGCAAAAGCCCGCCACCGGAACTGTGGCGCTGCCCACTTTCTCCAACTCATACCGGCAGATCATCCCTCACGTACTCAAACGTTACGAACAAATCACGGATAAAGATCTGTCCATCCGCAGACTGGGCATCTCCTGTAACCGTGTCGCCGCGGAGAGCTACGAGCAGTATGATCTGTTTACCGATCCCGCCGAACTGGAGCGTGACAGACGGCTGCAGGCAGCTGCCCTCTCCATCAAGAAAAAATTCGGCAAAAACGCGCTGGTGCGCGGCATGGATCTGCAGGAGGATGCAACCAC
>JALFTO010000200.1 GCA_022779165.1 Lachnospiraceae bacterium | reverse complement strand
AAGCTGTTCTGGATCACGGCGGTGCCGGCAACCTTCATGAGCGCTGTGTCCGCTACGTATTTCCTGATGGCGCCCGAATGTCTCGGTGCGTTCGGGATCGGCGCATCTATCGCATATCCTGTGGGAATTGTGATCGCGCTGGCGTTTCTGGCACTTTTCCTGCTTGCGACGAGAAAGCAGCAGAACGTTGTGGCGGCGCAGTAGTGGCCATAAGCCACAAAGGAACGGGACATAAGAAAGACAGCAGATCCGATATAGAATAGATGGTATCCGCACGGGAACCGCACGGATTGTGCGGTTCTTGTGCAAAATGCCAAATATTTCTGATAAAAACAGATAGAAATGGAAACAAATATACAAGGTGTCATTGACAGAAAGCAAAAGAACTGATATGATAAATAAGGGTATAAAAGATACGAAACGGATTGTTACTGGTGACAGGCAAAACCGAATTTTATAAGTTAATCAGATCATGGTTGATTTATGAAATTTGGTTTTTTTGTTTATGATCGGAAAGGGATAAAATTGGTCATTGAGAGAATCCTAAATAATAATGTGGTCAGCTCCCGGGATGAAGAGGGCATGGAAATCGTTGTCATGGGCACCGGTGTGGGATTTGGCAGGAAAAAGGGAGACCGGATCGACGAGAAACGTGTGGAGAAGATCTTCCGACTGGAGGATGAGGCGGCGAGGAAGCGGTTCAAGGATCTGTTAGCCAAGCTTCCGCTGGAATATATCCGCCTTTCCAATGATGTGATCTCTTATGCCAAAAAGCAGATGGGTGTGGAACTGAATCATAACATTTATCTGACGCTGACGGATCATATCAGCTTTGCACTGGAGCGGTTCCGTGAGGGAATGCTGTTCCAGAACGCATTGTTCCACGAGATCAAGCGATTTTATCCCAAGGAGTTTTCCATCGGAGTGCATGCGCTGGAACTGATCAGGGAGCAGACGCAGATCACACTGCCGGAGGATGAGGCGGCATCGATCGCACTGCATATTGTCAATGCGGAGTATAACCTCCAGGTGCGGGACACCTTTTATATGACGAATCTCATCGGCAGGATGGTGGAAGTGCTGACGCAGTATGTGCCGGTGATGGGACAGGAGAGCCTTGTCAGGGATATCGTGGTATCGGAACTCAAATTTCTGGCGTACCGGCTGTTAACTTCCGAGCCGTTAAAGGAGAACGGAGATCCGAAGCTGTCAGCCTTCATCCGGCAGGAAGCTCCGGAAGCATGGGAGGCAACCGAGGCATTGAAACAGATGATCCGTGAGAAATACCACTGTGAGATGTCTCAGGAGGAACAGCTTTATCTGGCGATCCAGGTGAAGAGGATGCATGACATTTTCGGTTAACGATACAGACAGGTAACATACAGAAAGAGATATGGCGGAAATGCGAAACAGATATGACAGGAGGATGAGTATGGAGCAGTATACCGGCAAGAGCGTCGTACAGGAAATTGCAGTAGGCAGTATTTATGTATTTGCAAAGAAAGAGAGCAGTCTGACAAAGAGGACGATCGAGGATGCAGACCAGGAGATGGCACGGTTTGATGCTGCGAGATCAGAGGCCATGAGTCAGCTGGATCAGTTGTATCAGGAGGCGCTCACACAGGTGGGCGAGGAAGAGGCGATGATCTTTGACACCCACAAGGTGATGCTGGAGGATCTGGATTATCTGGAAGCGATCGAGGAGAAGATCCGCACCGACAAAGTGAATGCGGAATATGCGGTCACTGCGACGGGCGAGGAATTCGCCGCGATCTTTGCGGGGATGGATGATGAGTATATGCAGGCGCGTGCCGCCGATGTGAAGGATATCTCCGACAGAGTGGTAAGGATCCTGGAGGGCAGGCAGGACGATGGTTTCCATCCGGAGGAGCCGGTGATCGTACTGGCAGAGGATCTGACGCCTGCCGAGACGATCCAGATGGACAAGTCCAAGATCCTGGCGTTCGTGACACAAAAAGGGTCCGCGAATTCCCACACGGCAATCCTGGCGAGGTCGCTTAATATCGCATCGCTGGTGAATACGGATATCGAGATCAAACCGGAATATCACGGCAGGCAGGCTGTCGTGGACGGCGTGGAAGGCGTATTCTATATCGATCCGGAGCCGGAGCTTTTGCAACAGAAGGAGAAGGAACAAAAGGAACTTGCCGGCAGGGAGGAAGCGTTAAAGCAGCTGGTCGGTATGCTGTCGGAGACGAAGGATGGCAGAAAGATCAAGATCTATGCCAATATGGGCAACGTGGAGGACGTTGCACAGGTGCTGAAAAATGATGCGGAGGGAATCGGATTGTTCCGCAGTGAGTTCCTGTATCTGGGCAGGGAGGATTTTCCCGGCGAGGAGGAGCAGTTCGAGGCATACAAGGAAGTGGTATCCGCGATGAAAGGGAAGAAAGTGATCATCCGGACGCTTGACATCGGTGCAGACAAGAAGGCAGACTATTTCGGACTGGATCCGGAAGAGAATCCGGCGATGGGGTATCGCGCGATCAGGATCTGCCTCACGAGAGAGGAGATCTTCCGCACACAGCTGCGTGCGATCTACAGAGCATCCGCATTCGGAACGGTTTCGATCATGTTCCCCATGATCATATCCGTGAATGAGATCCGTAAGATCAAGGCGATCGTGGAGCAGGTAAAGGCGGAGCTTGCTTCGGAAAATATTGCGACAGGAGAAGTGGAGTTGGGCATCATGGTAGAGACGCCGGCAGCGGCTGTGATCAGCGATCAGCTGGCCGGGGAGGTGGACTTCTTCAGTATCGGGACGAACGATCTGACACAGTATACGCTGGCGATCGACAGGCAGAACCAGAAACTGGATCCCTTCTATGACAGCCATCACGAGGCGGTGCTGCGCCTGATCCGGATGACTGTGGAGAACGGGCATAAGGCAGGTATCTGGGTGGGGATCTGCGGCGAACTCGGCGCGGATGAGACTCTGACGGAAGCGTTTGTCGATATGGGAATGGATGAATTGTCGGTATCGCCGTCCAGCGTACTTAAGATCAGAGACCGGGTACGGAACATCGGTTGAAGGAAATAGAGAGCAATCATATACAGGAGGGAGAAAGAATATGAAAACAATCGAATATGCAGTGACGGATCCCATGGGACTTCATGCAAGACCGGCGGGAATCCTGGTAAAAAAGGCGGCAGCCTTTCAGAGTAAGATCACAGTGGAGAACACAGAGAAGGGCAAGAGCGCTGATGCAAAGAGGATCATGGGCGTGATGTCACTCGGTGTAAAGAATGGGCAGAAGATCGTACTCACCATAGAGGGTGATGATGAGGAGCAGGCTGCGCAGGAACTGGAAGCTTTTTTGAAAGAGAATCTTTGATTGGCAGTTACGGGACAGAGGAAATTCAGAAATGGATTTCCTCTTTGTTTTTTGGAAAAGAGAATCCTTTTTCAAAAGCGAGATTCATCTTCCAAAACAGGCGATTTTGGTGTATAGTAAAAAAGACTAGGTGTCTTTTCGTGGGAGATGCGCTATGGAGTGTAAAGAGATACAGAAAATGATTCCCCGGTTCATTCAGGATGATCTGGAGGACAAGGAGATCAAGGCATTTATCGAACATATCGGTCAGTGTGAGGAATGCATGGAGGAGCTGGATATCCAGTATCTGGTTGCGGAGGGTATGCAGCGTCTGGAGAAGGGCAGTACCTTTGACCTGCAAAGCGAGCTGGAGACAAAGATCAACAAGGCCGACCGCAGGATTCGGGCCAGAAGGAGAGTTCTCTGGTTCATGTACGGGATGGAGGCGCTTGCCATCCTGGCGGTCATACTGATGACAATACTTGTAATTTTGAAATAGAAGGATCGGAAAATGGAAGCAAAAAAGATTGTTCTGATAGACGGACACAGCATATTGAACAGGGCGTTTTACGGGATACCGCTCCTGTCAAACGCAAAGGGACTGCACACGAATGCCGTGTATGGTTTCCTGAATATTTTATTCAAGATACTCGAGGAGGAGAAGCCGGAGTATCTGGCAGTGGCTTTTGATGTCAGCGCACCGACCTTCCGCCATGAGATGTACCGGGAATACAAGGGAACCAGGAAGCCCATGCCGGAGGAGCTGCGGGAGCAGGTGCCCGTGATGAAACAGGTTCTGACTGCCATGGGAGTCAAGATCTGCGAACAGGCAGGACTGGAGGCGGATGATATCCTGGGGACGCTTGCGTGGACCGGTGAGCGGGAAGGGATAGATGTCTCCTTAGTATCGGGTGACAGAGATCTCCTTCAGATCGCAACGGAGCGGATCAAGATCAGGATCCCCAAGACAAAGGGAGCGCGCACGGAGATCGAGGATTACTATGCGGAGGATGTCAAGGCGGCATACGGCGTCACACCAATTCAGTTCATCGAACTGAAAGCGCTGATGGGTGATACGGCGGACAATATTCCCGGCGTGCCGAAGGTGGGCCAGAAGACGGCTGAGGCGCTGATGACGGAGTATGGCTCCATCGATCGTATCTATGAGAATCTTGAGAATATAACTAAGAAATCTATCCGGGAATCCCTGCGGGAAAACAGGGGGCTGGCAGATCTGAGCAAGGCGCTTGCGACGATCAAGACAGACTGCGAGCTTGATTTTACGCTGGAGGATGCGAAACTCGGCAATCTGTACACGCCGGAGGCATATACACTTTTTAAGGAACTGGAATTCAAGAACTTCCTCGGGCGCTTTGAAGCGGAAAATACGGTTCGCGGGGAGGAGATCACGGAGCACTTCCGGACCATCACCGATCTGGCCGGGGCCGAGGCGGCTTTTGCAGCGTGTGAGAAGGCGGAGCACACGGGTTATCTGTTGATGCAGGATAAGGCAAGCAAAAAAGTATGCGCTGCTGCATTGTGCTGGTCGGATAATGACATGTGCGTCATAAAATCAGAAGGATTCCTCACGGGAGAATATCTGTCGGAGAAGCTTGGCAGACTGCAGGATCAGACGATGCTCTGCGGCTTCCATATGAAGAATCTGTATCCCTATTTTGTTTCGGATAACACGGACAAGTGCTTTGATATCCAGATTGCAGCCTATCTGCTCAACCCGTTAAAAAACGATTACACCATTGAAGATATCGCGAATGAACATCTGAGTCTGATGTTCCCGGGATATGCCGAGAATTTCGGCAAGAAGTCCATGTCGGAGGCGATGGAATCAGAGCCTGAGAAATTTGCACAGTACGGCTGCTATGCCGCTTATACGGCTTACAAGGCATCATTTGTACTGGAATCCAAACTTACCGAGACCGGGATGGCGGATCTCTTCCGTCAGATCGAGATGCCTCTGTCCTATGTGCTCTATGACATGGAGCGGGAGGGCATCCGCGTGGAAGCGGAGGCGTTGCGCGCTTACGGGGACGCGCTTACGGACAGGATCACGGAGCTGGAGCATTCGATCCATGAGCAGGCGGGCGTCGCCTTTAACATCAATTCTCCGAAGCAGCTCGGTGAGATTCTGTTTGACAAGATGAAGCTGCCGGGAGGCAAAAAGACAAAGACCGGCTATTCCACGGCGGCCGATGTATTGGAGAAGCTTGCGCCTGAGGCGCCGATCATCGCAGATATCCTTGAGTACAGAGGACTTACGAAATTAAAATCCACCTACGCTGACGGACTCAGTGTTTACATCGGGGAGGATCAGAAGATACACACGAACTTTAACCAGACGATCACGGCAACGGGAAGGATCAGTTCCACCGAGCCGAACCTTCAGAATATCCCGATGCGGATGGAGCTCGGCAGACTGATCCGCAAGGTCTTTGTGCCGAAGGAGGGGAACCTCTTTACGGACGCGGACTATTCCCAGATCGAGCTTAGGATCCTCGCGCATATGTCGGGAGATGAGCAGCTGATCGAGGCATATCACATGGATGCGGACATTCACAGGATCACGGCTTCCAAGGTGTTCCACACGCCGTTTGACGAGGTCACGGATCTGCAGCGGCGCAATGCCAAGGCAGTGAATTTTGGCATCGTGTACGGCATCAGTTCCTTCGGACTCAGTCAGGATCTGAGTATCTCGCGCAAGGAGGCTGAGGGTTATATCAAGGAATATTTTGCCACCTATCCCGGCGTGAAGCAGTTCCTTGACCGGACGGTGGAGGAGGCAAAGAAGAATGGCTACGTCACGACAATGTTCGGCAGACGCAGACCGGTGCCGGAGCTGTCCTCAAGCAATTTCATGCAGCGCTCCTTCGGGGAGAGGGTTGCCATGAATTCTCCGATCCAGGGGACGGCGGCGGATATCATCAAGATCGCAATGATCGCGGTGTACCGGTCGCTCAAGGAGGCAGGGCTCAAGTCGAAGCTGATCCTGCAGATCCATGACGAACTGGTGATAGAGACCTATCCGGAGGAGAAGGACCGGGTGGCGCAGATCCTTAAGGACGAGATGCAGAATGCGGCGGATCTGTCGGTAGCACTTGAGGTGGATCTCCACACGGGAAAGAACTGGTACGAGGCGAAATAGAAGTATGGGAAACCGTTACGAGGCGAAATAAATGCATGTCATAGGCATAACCGGCGGTGTGGGCGCCGGAAAGACAAAGATATTGACGTATCTGTCAGAGCATTATTCCTGCAGGATCATTCTGGCAGATGAGGTGGCGAATCAGTTGAAGGAGCCGGGGCAGAAGTGCTATGAAGAGATCGTCACGCTACTCGGCACACAGATCCTGAAACCGGACGGCACGATCGACAGATTGAAGATGGCGGAGCGCATCTTTTCCGATCGGGAACTGCTGCAGCGCGTCAATGAGATCATCCATCCGGCGGTAAAGGAATATATCCTTCAGGCGATCGAGGAGGAACGATGCAGAGATAAGATCGACTTTCTGTTTCTGGAGGCGGCGCTTCTGATTGAAGAGGGATATGAGTCCATTGTGGACGAGCTGTGGTATATCTATGCGGACGAAGCGGTCCGTGCAGAGCGGCTTAAGGCAAACAGACAGTACAGCGATGAGAAGATTCAAAAGATCCTGCGATCACAGCTTTCCGATGCAGAGTACAGGGCGCACTGCAGCACAGTGATCGATAACGGCGTGGCTCTTGAGGAAACATACAGACAGATAGAGAAAAAGATGGGGGAATACCTGTGGGAGAAGTAAAGAAATATCCCGGACAGCTCGTGTTCGGACTGGATATCGGAACGAGAAGCATCGTCGGGACAGTGGGGTACAGACAGGGAGATCAATTCTATGTGGTGGCACAGCGTGTGAGGGAGCATGAGACCAGAGCCATGCTGGACGGCCAGATTCACGATATCGGCAGAGTCGGCAATACGATCTCCCAGGTGAAGGAAGAGTTGGAGCTGGCGATCGGACGGAAACTGACCGATGTCTGTATCGCGGCGGCAGGCCGTGTGCTAAAGACAGTCACCATACATACGGAACAGGAATACGAGGCAGAGAAGGAAGTCACCGCAGAGGATATCTACGGACTGGAGTCCCAGGGAATCGAGGCCGCCTACCGCAAATTCATGCAGGACAACGATACCGACGTAACCTTTTACTGTGTCGGCTATTCCGTGATGCGCTATTATATGAACGGCTATGTGATGGGCAACCTTGAGAGCCATAAGGCAAAGGCGGTAGGAGCGGATCTGATCGCTACTTTCCTGCCGGAGGATGTTGTGGATGGTCTGAACAAGGCTGTGGCACTGGCAGATCTGCAGGTCGTGAATATGACACTCGAGCCTATCGCCGCGATCCAGGTTGCGATCCCGGAGATGTATCGGACGTTAAATATCGCCCTTGTGGATGTGGGAGCGGGAACCTCCGATATCTCCATCACGCAGGGCGGCAGTATCGTGGCATACGGCATGATTCCGGCAGCAGGCGACGGACTTACCGAAGCGATCGCCCAGCACTGTCTGGTAGATTTTGGCACGGCGGAGAAGATCAAGCGTGACTGCGGAGAAATGGAGACGGTCTCCTACAAGGATATCATGGGACTTCCGCAGCAGATCTCCAGAGAAGAGCTGTTGGAAGTCGTTCGTCC
>JALFTO010000168.1 GCA_022779165.1 Lachnospiraceae bacterium | reverse complement strand
CTCATCCGTCTCCGAGAAATCACTGCCCTGCATCTGCTTTGCCACATCGACCACAAAATCCGTTCCGTCATAATGGGCAACGCGGATCGCATAGCACACGCCGTCCGCATAGATTCCTGATGCACCTCTTGCCTGTTCTGCCAGATAGAACCAGTCCTTTGTCTCTCTGAGCAGCACTTCCGTGCTCTGACTGATATCATACTCCATCCATCCGAAAAGGCTTTCCAACTCTGCCGCCTGCACAACCTCACCGTTTACCACCTCATACATTCTGGCATACAGCTTGCTGCGATCATAATCCTCATCCTTATCAAGAACCAGAACCAGCAGTTCATCCTGTTCGTCCTTATCGTAATCCCACACTGCCTGATAGCAGACACCGGTCTCCTGAAAAAACGCCTCTCCGACCGTATAATTCTCGAAATGCGTCTCCTTATTCAGCACCTCATAGCCTGACGGAAGATCCATCACACCCTCTTCCTGGGAAATTACCTGATCATAATACTGCCTTAACAGCTTCTCAGAATCTACCGCAGTTGTATCGGATGATTCACTTTCCTCCGTTTCATCCTCCTGAGCCTTAGCCGCCTCAGCCTGCGCCTGAACAAACGCATCCATTCCGCTTTGTTCCTCCTCAGCAGCCTCCGACTCCTCCTTTGTCTCTGTTTTCTGCACAGTGTCCGCCTTAGTTCCACATCCCGTGAGACCTGCCATACACATGACAGTCACTGCCAGAATTGCCGATAATAAACCTTTCCTATATTTCATCATCTCTTCCTCTCCATTCTGATCCTTCCACCGTGCACAACCCTTGGTTCACCACACGCGCTGTGCCATGGAACGATCCTCAATACTTCTTCTGTCCTTTCAGTTCCTCATATAACAGACAATAATTGTCATATCGTATCCTGCTTATGTTCTCCTGTTCCAGTGCCTGCTTTACCGCACAGTCCGGCTCATGGAGATGAACACAGCCCTGAAAACGGCATTTCCCTTCATAAGGATCAAACTCCGGATAATAATACCGGAGTTCTTCTTTTTCCAAAGCAAACAGTCCCAGCGAAGTGAATCCCGGCGTATCCATGATATAGGTGTCCTCGCCAAGTCGGATCAGTTCGCTGTGCCTGGTTGTATGCTTTCCTCTGTCAATCTTTTCACTGATAGCGCCTGTCTCCATATACTTATCCGGTTTCAGGCTGTTGATCAGCGAAGATTTGCCCACACCGCTCGGTCCCGCCACTGTTGTCGTCTTTCCCTCAAGCAGTGCCCGCAGTTCCTCAATATTTTCCTGTTCGGCGGCACTGACGCTGACCACAAGACACCCGCTACGCTCATACGCATGCTCCAGTGCAAGCCTCTCTTCCTCATCCGCAATATCCTGCTTATTAAAGCAGATGATGCTGGGCACATGCTGCTGCTCCATCATGATCAGAAAACGATCCAGCAGATTCAGGTTCGGCTGTGGTTTCCTGATCGCAAAGATCACGAGCGCCTGATCCACATTGGCGACCGCCGGGCGGATCAGTTCATTCCTGCGCGGCAGAAGCTTGTCGATATTGCCCTCTTTGTCAGCCTCGTTTAATACTGTCATCTCCACATCATCGCCGACAAGCGGTTTCTTCTGTTCCTTGCGGAAGATTCCTTTCGCCTTACAGGTATAGACACCGCCTGCGCCCGTATGCACATAATAAAAGCCCGCGATTCCTTTGATTATCTTACCCTTCATGCAATACCAGCCATCCGTCTATTCCTGTGTAAATGTAACGGCTCTCTGGACAGTCTTCGGCTCCGAACCGCCCGGTACCGTCACCGTCTCTCCCGTTGCGGGATCTGTCGTCGTCGTAGGCGCAGTCGTCAGGGTATACTGGAAGGTGATCACGCCGATCGCATTTCCCTTGATACCGGATACATTCATCGCAACCGGGAAAGATGTCGTGTTGGTGCGCACCAGTTCCCTGCCGTCCGCAGTGGACAGGATCACCGTCACCGGGGTCCCTGCCACAAACGCCGGATCCTCAAGCGCCGGGCTCTCCACATTTGCATTATATCCATATGTCAGATCCGCCGGTCCGATGCTCACCTTAATATCGATCGGTGTTCCCGCATCCACGTAAGTCCCGACAGAATAACTCTGATAGCATACGAGTCCCGTAAACGCGGCATCCTCGTAATTGACTTCCTCAACGTTGCCCACAAGCAATCCTGCCTCCGTCAATGTGACTGTGGCATCCATCTCAGACATCCCCACAACATTCGGCACACTGATCTTATTCGTATCAGGTCCCGTACTGATCTGGATTGTCACGGTTGCGCCTCTCGGCACTTTCTCTCCGGCCGCCGGGGACTGACTCACAACATTGCCCTTCTCCACAGTATCGGACGGCACCTCCGTCTTGCTGACCTGAAACCCTTCCTTCTCTAACAGAGCGGTTGCTTCCGCCTGGGATTTGCCTGTGATATCGATCACGGCAACACCCTCTGCACCGGCGCTGACGGTAAGTTTCACCTTGGTTCCGGTCTCCACCGTCCTTCCGGCTTTGATGTTGCTTTCCATAACGATATCCTGCTCGTATTCCGAGGATTCCTCATAAATCACATCATAATCCAGTCCTACATCACTCAGGGTACTCTTGGCACGTGTCAGAGACATACCGACCACATCGGGCATCTCGATCTCCGTTTTTTTCTCACCGGTGATCCCCGATCTGATCTTGTCGAGATCCACAATGCCCAACGTCTTGCCTGCAATAAGCAGTATGATACATCCGATCAGCACGGCGGCAACCACCGCAAGTATGGTCGTCACGCGCTCCATCCTGGGATCATAATCATCCTCGGGCTCTTCCTCGACAATTTTTTCTGCCTGCTTCGGCTTCTTTGTATTCTTCTTCACAGCCACCTTGCCGGTATCATTGAGCCGCAGCGAATCATCTTCCCTTTTTTCCCGTTTCTTCGCCTTGGCAGTATCTTCCGGAGTCACGACTCTAGTCTGTCCCGACAGATCCTCCGTATCGATCACGACAAAATTTTCATCCGGACTGATCAGCGAACGCTTCAGGTCATCGATCACCTCTGCCATCTTCTGATATCTTCTGTCAGGGCTCTTCTGCGTACATTTGAATACGATCTGTTCTACACTGACCGGGATCTCCGGCACATATTCCCTCGGAGAGGGCATCGGTTCCTGAATATGCTTGATCGCAATGGCAACCGTGGTATCCCCGTTAAAAGGAACACGCCCGGTCAGCATCTCAAACAGTGTGATGCCGAGCGAATAGATATCACTCTTCTCATCGCTGTAGCCACCCCTCGCCTGCTCCGGTGAAGTATAGTGAACCGATCCCATCACATTGGAGGTGATCGTATTGCTGGTGGCAGCCTTTGCAATTCCGAAGTCTGTCACCTTGACTTTTCCGTCCTTGGAAATAATGATATTCTGAGGCTTGATATCTCTGTGAATGATATGGTTGTTGTGGGCAGCCTCAATACCCATCGAAACCTGTATGGCAATGCTGACAGACTCCTTGACAGAGAGTCTCGCCTTCTTTTCAATGTACTTCTTCAGGGTGATGCCTTCCACAAGCTCCATCACGATATAATAGATATCGTTATCCTCCCCGACATCATAGACGTTGACGATGTTGGGATGCATGAGCCCTGCAGCAGCCTGCGCCTCACTCCTGAATTTGGAAACAAAATTTGTGTTTTCACTGAACTCCTGCTTCAAAACCTTGACAGCAACAAAGCGGTTCAGTTTGCGGTCTTTTGCTTTATATACATCAGACATACCACCGGTGCCGATCTTTTCCACTATCTCATACCGGTCACCTACCAGCATTCCTATCTTAATCATTCCTTCACCTCATCTGCGAACGGATCTACCAATATCACTGAAATATTATCTTTTCCCCCGTTGTTGTTGGCTGCATCGATCAACATCTCCGCCCGCTTCCTAAGACTCTCCCCACTGCATATGATCTGACGGATCTCTTCGTCCTCAAGCATATTTGTCAGCCCGTCCGAACACAGCAGAACAATATCTCCCTCTTGCAGCACAGTCTGAAAGAAATCGGCCTCCACGGTATCGAAAGCGCCGACTGCCCTCGTAATGATATTTTTATCCGGATGAACCTTTGCCGCTTGTTTGTCAATGCCGCCCATCCGCACCATCTCCTCCACCAGAGAATGGTCTCTTGTAATCTGTCTGATCTCTTTGTCATTCGCGATATAGAGCCTGCTGTCGCCTACATTTGCAACATCAAGCACATTCCCGCACACAGTGGCTGCCACCACCGTCGTACCCATCCCGGCCAGGCTCGCATTCTCTTTCGCCTGTCTCCGGATATAATCATTGGCATACTCAATGGCACTCCGCAGAACACGGACCGGATTCTCTTCAAAAGATTCCCGAATCTTCTGCTCCATCTTCTCCACCGTACATTTGGAAGCATAATCTCCGGCATTGTGTCCTCCCATGCCGTCTGCCACCACGAATACATTCGGAAGCTTCCCCACGGGGCATACTGACGAAAAAACATAATCCTGATTCAGTTTTCTGCGTTTTCCGATATCCGTTATGGAAAATGATTGTATCACTTTGCTGCCTCCATATATGTATACATATTGTATTATCTTATCACATGTATTACTCATTTTCAAGAATACCGTCCCTTAAGCATTCTCAATATGCCTTCTGCGCAATTGACCGCAGGCACCGTCGATATCTCTCCCCATCTCCCGGCGCACTGTCACGGTAACCTTATTTCTCTCAAGTTTTTCCCGGAATGCTGCGATCCTCGCTTTAGCGGACTGTACATAATCCCTCTCTTTGATCGGGTTGACCGGAATCAGATTCACATGACAGCAGAGCCCCGATGCAATCTCCGACAACTCTGCCGCATCCTGATCCGTATCATTGACGCCTCCCACAAGGCTGTATTCAAACGTGATCCGTCTTCCCGTCTGTTCAAAATAGTACGCGCATGCTGCAAGTACTTCCGACAGGCTGTAACGGTTGGCAATCGGCATCAGCCGCTTACGTTTTTCATCCGTCGTCGCATGCAGTGACAACGCCAGCGTAATCTGCAGTTTCTCGTCCGCCAGCCGCCTCATATTCGGCACAATGCCGCAAGTGGACACCGTGATATTGCGCTGGCTGATGTGCAGTCCTCTCTCGTCATTGAGCAATTTTAGAAAAATGACAAGATTGTCATAATTATCGAGTGGTTCCCCTGTCCCCATTACCACGACATTGGAAACCCGCTCTCCCGTATACCGGCTGATCGCATAGATCTGATCGAGCATCTCGGACGGTGTCAGGTTCCGCTCCAGTCCGTCCAGCGTGGAGGCGCAGAACCGGCACCCCATACGGCAGCCCACCTGTGAGGAAATGCACACGGAAATCCCATGGTGATAGCGCATATACACACTCTCCACCACATTGTCATCCGCCAGACGGAACAGGAATTTCTTCGTGCCGTCCAGTTTGGACTCCTGAACCTGCACGGGCGTAAGACATGTATACGTAAACCGCTCTGCCAGTTTTCCCTTAAGTTCTGCGGATATGTTCGTCATCTCATCAAAACTGCCCGCAAGTTTCTGATGCATCCACTGATAGACCTGGGCTGCCCGGAAGGGCTTCTCCCCCATATCGATAAGCGCTGCTTTCAGTTCCCCAAAGGTCAGGGATTTCATATCCGTCTTCTGATCCATCCTGCTAAATTCCTCCGTCCTTTACCAGTCTTGCCAGGAAAAATCCGTCCGTCCCGTGAATCCCCGGCAAGAGTTGCAGATACCCGTTCCCGGCACTCTCCCGCTCCGGCTCTTCCCTCAGAATACACTCCGGCATCCGGGATACAATGCTCTCCGCATGGAACGGGAATTCCGAGAGCAGCCACGAAAGAATCTCTTCGTTCTCTTCTTTATTGATGGTGCATGTGGAAAACAACAAAACGCCGCCCGGTCTGACATACCTCTGTGCATTGGTAAGAATCTCTTTCTGCAGCTTCGGAAGTGACGCTATACTCTCCGGCGTTACCCGGTATTTGATGTCTTTCTTACGGCCGATCACACCGAGTCCCGAACACGGGACATCCGCAAGTACCACATCTGCCTTTTCTTCCAGTTTCTCATCATATTCCCTGCCGTCCCACATCTGTATTTCCACATTCTCCGCGCAGAAGTTATCCTTGCTTTCCTGCAGCAGAGAAAGTTTATATTCCGACACATCTCTGGAGATCACATGCCCGCCTGTGCCAGCCAGTTCCGAAGCAAAAAAAGTCTTTCCGCCCGGTGCGGCGCACACGTCCACCACCAGATCTCCCGCATGGATATCCGCAGCCATGACCGCCAACATGGAACTCACATCCTGGGCTTTCAGTTTCCCTGATGCAAAAGCAGGCAGACGCTTCAAGCCTTCCGTATTCTCCAGATACCATGCACGCGGCAGGATTCCACTGTCATGCACAGTCACGCCGTCCGATTCCAGTTCTGACTTCAGTGTCTCATATTCCGCTGTCGTCAGGCGGCTGTCCGCCCTTACCGTCACCGGTCTTTCCATGAGAAGTCCCGTCAGGATCCGCTCCGTCCGTTTCCTGCCCTGCTCTGCAATCCATTTGTCCACAATCCATTGCGGCATGGAATATTTCACGGACAGATACTCCGCACTTTCCGGATCCCCTGCCGGCCTCATCAATTCTGCCTTCCTTCTCCCGAGGTTTCTGAGCACGCCGTTCACAAAACCTGTCAGTGACCCGAACCCGCGCTTTTTCGCCAGTTTCACAGCCTCATTGCACACGGCGCTGTCCGGCACGCTGTCCATGAACATCATCTGATACACACTCATCCGAAGCAGACAGCGGATCAGCGGCTTCATCTTATTCACTTTTACGTTGGAAACACGGTTCAGCATATCATCCAGCTGGATCTGCCTCTCAAGCGTTCCTTCCGCGAGGCGCTTGATGAACCCCTTTTCCCGGGCTTCCAGATAATCGTACTTCTCCAGCACGCTCCGGATCACGATATGGCTGTACTCCTGCTGCCTTGCTACCGTCATCAATATGTCAAGTACCAGTTCCCGCCCGTTTGCGGTCTGTGTTCTGTCTGTATCTCTCAATCGTTTCTCCTGTTTCCGCCAAATAATATCAGCAGTCTGAGCAGCTGCAGGATAGATGCGGCCGCTGCCGCCACATAGGTAAGCGCCGCTGCTCCCAGCACCTTGCGGCACTGTCTGACTTCTTCTCCCGCGAGGATCCCCTGTCTGTCAAGCGTCTCCACCGCCCGTCTGGAAGCATTGAATTCCACCGGAAGCGTGACAACCTGAAACAGCACCGCCAAGCTGAACACCCAGATGCCGATGGGAACGAGCGTTTCCGACAGGCCGAACAAAATACCGACCAAAATGATCGGAATGCCGAGCATGGAGCCTAAGTTTGCCGCCGGGACAAGCGCTGTCCTGATCTTTAACGGCACATAACCGGTCTCATGCTGCATCACGTGGCCGCACTCGTGAGCCGCCACCCCAACTGCTGCCACCGAAGGTGAATTGTAGGTGGAATCCGACAGACGCACCGTCCTAGTCCTCGGATCGTAGTGGTCGGTCAGATTCCCTCTCACATGCTCGATCCGCACATCATAAATCCCCGCATTCCGCAAAATGCGCTCAGCCGCCTGGGCTCCCGTCATCCCCGTCATACTCCGCACTCTTGAATATTTGCTGTAGGTGCTGTTTACCTTCATCGATGCCCACAGCGAAAGCAGCGCTCCGATCAATACCAGAACATAAGTGGGGTCATAAAACATTCCGTACATTCCATACATACCGCGTCCATACATCATAATAATCTCTCTCCTGTCTTGATTTGATATCCTAAGAGATAGTCCTTCACCTGCATCCGTTTCTTACCCTCCGGCTGCACACTCTTCACTACCAGAAGCCCCTCTCCTGTCTGTACCCTGATTACCTCTTTTGTCACCTCCACAACAGTGCCCGGTGCCGTTTCATCCCGCCCGGCTGACGCCGCTTCGTCTGCCTCCGCCTCCCAGATCTTTAAGTTCTTACCCCGGAAGGTTGTGTACGATCCCGGCCAGGAGTTTAACCCTCTCACAAGCCTTGCAAGTTCTCCGGCACTCTTAGACCAGTCGATCCTGCCAAGTTCCTTGGAAAGCCTTGAAGCATAACACGATTCCGCATCGCTTTGCTTCTCGGGCGTTACTTTTCCCTCTTCGATCAGAGGAAGCGTGTCAACGATCAGCTTCGCGCCCGCCTCCATCAGCTTATCATGGAGACTGTCTCCCGTGTCATGATCCTCTATGGGAACCGCAACCTTTGTCAGCATATCGCCGGTGTCCAGTCCCTCGTCCATCTGCATGATTGTCACACCCGTCTGTGTCTCCCCGTTTAAGATCGCCCACTGGATCGGTGCAGCCCCCCTGTACTTCGGAAGGAGCGATGCATGGATGTTCACACAGCCGAATCTCGGCATATGGAGAATCTCCGATGACAGGATCTGCCCGAAAGCTGCCACCACAAAGAGATCCGCCTCGATCTGCCTTAGCTCCTCCACGGCTTCCGGTGTCTTGATCTTAACCGGCTGCAGCACTCTGATCCCATGGCGGACGGCGCACTCCTTCACCGGTGGGAACTGCATCTGTCTGCCGCGTCCCTTCGGCTTGTCGGGCTGGGTTACCACCGCCGTGATCTCATGTCCCGCCCGGATCAGCGCTTCAAGCGATGCAGCCGCAAACTCGGGCGTTCCCATAAAAACAATTTTCATTCCCCTTCCTCCTGAAGCTGGTCAGCATTCTGAAGCTCGCCTTCCACCTTTTCCACATACAGATGACCGTCGAGATGGTCAAGTTCATGGCAGATAGCGCGGGCCAGAAGTTCCGTTCCCTCCAGTTCGTAGGGATTCATATCCGCATCGAATGCCGTCACCTTCACATAATTCGGTCTGGTAACGACTCCCGTCTTGCCGGGCACGCTCAGGCACCCTTCATACCCTGTCTGTTCCCCGCTTGTCTCCAATATTCTGGGATTGACCAGCACATACGGATCTTCGCCGGTGACATCAATCACCACAATCCGTTTCAGGATCCCCACCTGGGAGGCTGCCAGTCCGACACCGTTCTCCTCATACATCGTATCGAGCATATCATCGATCAGCTGTCTGGTACGCGGTGTCATCTCCTTTACTTCCTTACATCTCTTTGTCAGAACTTCATCTCCGATTTCACGGACACTCCTGATTGCCATTGTTTTCTCTCCTTTGTCTTATCTCGTACTGCCTAATATAAATTCATGGGATCAAAATCGAACTGTACGATCTCTTTTCTTCCCTCTTTTTTGTCCAAAAATGCTTCCAGCCTGTCCTTCAATGCAATGAGCGTGCGCTCCTCCCTGCATTTTGCATACAGGACGTGCCGGAAAATATCGCTGACGCGCCCGACAGATGCCGGTGTCGGTCCGAGGATCCTAAGCGGAGTACCCGCTGCAAACGCTTCCGCCTGTTCTGCCAACTCTTTAGCAAGTGTTTCACCCTTCTCACCATCGCCCGACAATACCAGTACCGCCAGCATATGCGATGACGGGGGATATTCCATCAGTTCCCGGTAGACGATCTCCTCCTGATAAAAACCCCTATAATCCTGCTTCGCGGCAAAGCGGACACTATGATGCTCCGGTTGATACGTCTGAATCACAACCTGTCCCGGGCTGCTCCCGCGCCCGGCTCTGCCCGCCGCCTGCGTCAGCAGCTGAAAGGTCCTCTCGCCCGCACGGTAATCATTCGCATGCAGCGACAGATCCGCCGCCAGAATTCCGACCAAAGTCACGCCCGGGAAATCGTGTCCCTTGACGATCATCTGCGTGCCGATCAGGATATCGGCCTCCTGCCTCTCAAAGGATGACAGGATCTCCTGATAGCTGTCCTTTTTTCTGGTCGTATCCGCATCCATGCGCAGCACACGCGCCTGTGGGAACCGTTTATGCACCAAATCCTCCACCTGCTGCGTTCCGGCCTTGAAGCCTGAGATATATTTGGAACCGCAGGAAGGGCATCTGTCCACCGCAGGCTGTTCATAGCCGCAGTAATGACATACCAGTCTCCCGCCCCTGTGCTCCGATAAGGACACATCGCAGTGCGGACATTTCATTACATGTCCACAGGACCTGCAGGATACGAAGCCCGCATATCCCCTGCGGTTTAAAAAGAGCATGATCTGCTCGCCCGCCGCAAGCTTCTGTTCCATCAGTTTCTGTAATCTTCTACTGAAGATAGAACGGTTTCCTTTTTCTAATTCTTCCCTGAGATCCTCCACATATACTTCCGGAAGACTGCCTCCCGTGAGACGCTCCGTCAGCTCATATCGTTTGATCTCACCTTTTTCCGCCCGGTAATATGATTCCATCGAAGGTGTCGCCGACCCCAGCACGACGCTTGCGCCGTAATAGGAAGCGAGCTCCTCCGCCGTCTCTCTCGCATGATATTTAGGTACCGGCTCACTCTTATAACTGGATTCCTGTTCCTCATCAATAATAATAAGTCCCAGCTTCTCAAACGGCGTAAACAATGCGGATCTCGGTCCGATCATTACATCGATCTCTCCCCGTCTGGCACGCTCACACTGATCGGAGCGCTCTCCTATCGAAAGTCTGGAATGAAGCACCGATACTCTCTGTCCGAACCGCTGTGTGAAGCGGGATACGGTCTGATAGGT
Source organism: Lachnospiraceae bacterium (assembly GCA_022779165.1). Classification (GTDB taxonomy): domain Bacteria; phylum Bacillota; class Clostridia; order Lachnospirales; family Lachnospiraceae; genus VSOB01. Next base: position 4,694 of record JALFTO010000168.1, on the reverse strand, counting down.
GAGCCCGATCTCCGGGATCAGCACGATCGACTGCCTGCCCAGATCAATCATACCCTGTATCAGTTCCATATAAACCTCGGTCTTACCGCTCCCGGTAATGCCGTGGATCAGATAAGTCCCGTGATGTCCGCTCCTGTACTCTGTCAGGATATCTTCCGCAATATGGCGCTGCGCTGTGCTGAGCACCACAGGCTCTCTGTGCCTTCCCTCGCGATTGACGGGATTGCGGTACGCCGTCTCACTCTCGATCCGGACGATTTCTTTTTGCTCCATCGCCCTGATCACGGACAGTGTCACTGAGAGCTCATGGATTGCTTTCTCATAAGGAAGCACACCATCTGCATCAAGCAGACCGGCGACCAGACGCGCCCTGGCGCTCTGATGCTTCCGGTTATATTCCTCCAGAAGTTTTGCCACCTCATCCCTTCCGACAAGCAGACGGATCCGCCGCCGCTCGGGCGTCTTGTTCTTCTGCTGCACGGGAAGTACTGTCTTAAGCGCGGCGATCATCGTGGAACCGTAATGTTCCTTCATCCACCCGGCAAGACGGATCTGATTCGTTTCCACCGTGGGACGCTTTTCCGAGATCTGAAGAATATCCTTGATCTTTGCCGGGTCTATCTCCGCCCTGTCCGTCACTTCCGTCACATAGGCCGCCAGTTCCCGGTTGCCCGCCCCAAACGGAACGATAACGGCCGTCCCTGCGGTAATCTTCCCCTTAAGTTCGTCCGGTATCCTGTACTGAAACGGCCGGTCCAGCTTCTCCTGGGAAATATCTACGATTACATTGGCGTAAACGCCCTGTGTCATACCTGTATTCCTCTCTCCTTCAGGATGTCGGCTATGATCACGCGCTCATCCATCGGATATTTCTTCCCTTTGATCTCCTGATAATCCTCATGACCTTTTCCCGCCAGAACGATGATATCCCCCGGCTCGCCGTGGTCGATCACATAGGCGATCGCTTCTGTCCTGTCACAGATCTCCACATATTTTCCGTCAGTCTTGGCGATGCCGGTCTTGATATCGTCGATGATATCCTGCGGTTCCTCAAATCGGGGATTGTCTGAGGTAATGACCGTCAGATCGGCAAGCCTGCCGCTGACCTCCCCCATCTCATAGCGCCGCAGTTTGGAGCGGTTGCCGCCGCACCCGAACAGACACACCAGCCTGTGCGGATGATATTCCTTCAGCGTGGTTAAGAGGCTCTCCAGCGCCATCGCGTTGTGGGCATAATCGATCATCAGCGTAAACTGATCCGACACCTTCACCAGCTCTATCCTGCCTTTCACATGCGCCTGCAGCAGTGCTTCCTTCATATCCGACTCGCTGACGTCAAAATGACGGCAGATCGCCATGGCGGTCAGCGCATTGTACACACTGAATTTGCCCGGCGTGTTCGTTTCCACATCCATATTCAGAAGTCCTCTGACACGGAAATCCACGCCGAGACTTCCCGGCTTCGTGACAAGCTGCATATCATATGCCTGCAGATCGACGCCATCCGAAAAGCCGTACGTCTCCAGTTCACATGTATGTCCCGCCGTTACGGTCTGATAATGCGGATCATCCCCGTTGACGATTCCGATCCGGCACTGCTTGAACAGAAGTCCCTTGCATGCCATATATTCCTCAAAATCCTTGTGTTCGTTAGGGCCGATGTGATCCGGCTCGATATTGGTAAAAATACCGATGTCAAACAAAAAGCCCTGTGTGCGGTGCATCATCAGTCCCTGTGAGGACACCTCCATCACCACGGTATCACAGCCCGCATCTGCCATCTGCCTGAAATAATCCTGTATGATATACGACTCCGGCGTCGTATTGTTTGCGGGGATATGTTTCTCCCCGATCACGGCCTCGATCGTCCCGATCAGACCAACCTTCCTGCCCGCATGCTCCAGGATCGACTTCACCAGATACGTGGTCGTCGTCTTTCCCTTGGTGCCGGTGATCCCGATGATCCGCATGCGCTCCGCCGGATTGCCAAACCAGGCCGCTGAGAGAAATGCCAGCGCGTATCTGGTATCGTCCACCCGCACAACGGTCACATCACTGTCCTCAGGCACCGTGACATCGCTCTGTGTGATCAGAACCGCCGCCCCCTTCTCTGCCGCCTCACCGGCACAACTGTGCCCGTCAAAATTGGCGCCTGCGATGCAGACAAACATGCATCCCTTCTCTATCTTACGGGAATCGTAGACAAGCGCCGTGATCTCCTTGTCCACATTTCCCCTGACACATTCATATGTAAGCTTCTCAAACATTTTTGAAGCCAGCATAAGCTTCCCCTCCTTTTTCATAGACACACTATACCCTTTAAGATAGCACAAAAGCCCTCCCTTTTCAACGATGGCCATATCTTCCCGCTTTTTTCATTTCAAGTTTATTTTTTCTTTAGAAATTTATGACTTATTTCAGAGAACGGACATATTTTGAACACATTTTTTGTTTATATTAGTTCTTGGATAGTTGATAACACTCACTATCTCCCCCCTCATAAGTAGAAAAACCTCCGTTACCCCGGAGGTTTTTCGTTTTGTATGAATAATATCTTCTATTCACAAAATTCACGTCTATTCAGATTCTTTTCCATAATATTTCTCACAATCAAGCAGATTCTCCGTCTTGGCAACGATCAGAGACACCGCCACATCGCCCGTAGAATTGACAGCAGTGCGTAACATGCCGAGCAGGGAATCGATTCCCATGACGAGGCTCAGCGCCTCTGCCGGCACACCGAGCTGCACGAGCAGGACGGACAGACACACGAGACCGGAGCCCGGGATGCCCGGAGCCCCCACGGACAGCACGATCACAGAAAAGATCATGGAAAATAAAGAGGAACTGTCAACCGTGATCCCAAATACCTTTGCCAGAAACAATCCCGCAACCATCATATAGATACAGGAACCGTCCATGTTGACCGTCGCGCCGAGCGGAATGGAGAATGCGCATATCTTGGATGAGATTCCCAGCTTCTGACAGGAACTGATGTTGAACGGCATGGAAGCATTGGAGGATCCGAGACTGAAATTGGTCAGCATGGTGGGTGCATGCTTTTTTAAGAGGACAACCGGATTCAGCCTGGCGATCAGGAGCACCAGCAGACAATAGACGCCAAGCATAACTGCCAATGCAAGGATAAACGTTCCCGTGAAACTCATAATCGAGAGCAGCATGTCCGTCCCGGTCATCATCACGAGCGAAGTCATCGAACACAAGACCGCCAGTGGGATCACCTGCACGATCAGCGTGGTGATCTTCAGAAAGAGCATGTTGCAGCTCTCAAAGAAACGTCTCAGCGGTTTGGAATAATCCCCGATCATGCCAACTGCTGTCCCGCACAGGATCGCCATGAAAATGATCTGCAGCATATTCGTCTCCAGAAACGGTTTGATAAAGTTCGACGGAACGATCCCGATGATCGTATCACGTATGGAAATATTCGTGCTGCCTGCCGCCTTGATCGTCTCATTCGCGGCATCCGTCACGAGGGAGGCAAGCGCATCATTCCCCGGACGGATCACGGCAAAAACCGACAGACCTACCAGAATCGCGAGCAGCGTCGTGAACAGATACATCCCCATCACCTTGGCGCCGATCTTCCCAAGATCGCGGAGGCTGTCAAACTGCGACAGACAGGAGACGATGGAAAAGAACACGACCGGTCCGATGATCATCTTTAATGCATTCAGAAACATCGTCTTAACCGGGCTTAGCAGACCGGAATTTAACGCCTCCTGCGCCGTCTGCGGCAGGATCACCTTGAACAGACAGCCGAGGACTATCGCCAGCGCGAGCGCTCCGAGCGTCAGATACAGCTGCATTCGTTCGGACTTCTTAACCGCGATCTGTATTGTGTTGCGGTGCATTCTGTTCTTATAGCAGAAAATGTCCGCCTGAGATCGGAAAATCAGGCCCCTGATGGCATTCTCCATATCGGCGCCGACGCCTTCCAAGTCAAGATTTCCAATGACGTTACTACTCTCCGTCACGTCGAAGGCTTCACCGGGTGCGCTGATATTCAGGCTGACGCTTCCCAGAAACTTCTTAAAGGTGAGCGATATCTCCACCTGTTCAGGCGCATGATCCATGATACAGATCAGTGACTCCTCCGTCATCAGCATCGCTTTGATGATGTCACGCCGTTTCAGATGAAACCGCTCAAGTTCCTCTTCCACATAATTTAATGCCTGCTCAATTTCCTGCCTGTCATTATGTATGACCAAAATACCCATCTCCCTTTTGCCCTTGACCGAATGTTTTATCCCTATATTTTAACAGTTACATTTAGTTCATCCATTTAGTTCATCACAAAAGAGATCGGTGAAATGCTCTCCGTCACGATCGTCACCTCATAGACACCGTCCGGCAGAGCCGTGTCAGCCTGTGCCGCATAGACCCACTCTCCCTCCGTGAGACTGCCCATGTGCAGCAGGTATGCATCCATATCCTTCGTCACCGGCTGCGGTATCTCGGAGATCTCATTGATCGTATACTCCGCACCGTCCACACGCACTGTCAGACCGGATGACAGTTCCCCGCCGTCTGCCTCCCTGACATAACAGGTCAGCTTCCCGTTCTCGCACAGCGCCGCCGCCCGGATCGTGGAATCCAGCCTTCCGAAGATTCCCCACACGCACACGCCGCATAACAGGATGATCACAGCGCCGAGCACAAGCCACACGCTC
>JALFTO010000167.1 GCA_022779165.1 Lachnospiraceae bacterium | reverse complement strand
AAAGGCTGCATCCGGTACGAGGGGAGTCAGCGCGCTCACCAGCATTTCCTGTACCTTCACATCCATGTCGGTGACAAAGTTTGCGTGCCCTTCTTTCTGTTCAATCGAGGAAAGGGTGCTTTCCGCAAGGAAATGTCCGGTGTCAAGTATGATCCGACGGACTTTTCCGGCCAGATCCTTTAATTGTTCTGCCGATGTAAAATCAATATTGCCTGCCATAGTAGGTCTCCTTTTTCAAACTGCCCGGTTCCTTTCGATACTATCTGCAAACCGGAAGTCATATACTGATAGAAATATATCATATCCGGACTGTATATGCAAAATAGAAAATGGCTCAGAAGAGGGATTCTCGCAGAATGCCTTCTTTTGGTGTTGACAGGGGTGTTTTACTTCAGACAGGAATTCCGCGTGACTCAGACAAATGCGGAACCGGACGGGAAAAAGGAGTATATCAGGTGGGTTGAATTCCACCCGACCGAGGAGTTGATGACACAGGCATACCGGCTTGACGTGGAGACATATGACAAGCCGGTGCATCTGTGTTGGATCGATCTGCTTGCCTGGCTGGCTGCAAAGCATGGTGGCGAGTTTCCGTCCGGCTGCGCGAAAGAGCTTGACAAGTTTGCCGAAGAACTGATAAGCGGTGAAACTACAATAGAGAAGGCCACAGCGGACATGAAATACTATTCCTATTATAAGGAGGCTTACGAGGCGGTACTCGGAGGATTCGTGGGAGAATACCGAATCCAGTGCGCGGATGAAGCGGGAAAGGTGCAGTGGAAGGAATGCTACGGGATTAAAGCGTTCTCTCCGATCGCGAAAGGCTTCTATTATAATGATTACGATGACTTTGGGGCATCGAGAAGCTACGGGTATGCAAGACCTCACCTGGGACATGACATGATGGGTCAGATCGGTACGCCGACCGGAATATAAAATTGAACGTAACATTAAAAAATAATGCGGAGATTTTTCGTCTCTGTATCCAGCACGCATGTCTTTACGATCTTTCTGATCAGCTCATTTTTCCCGGAGAAACTGATATCATCAAAATTGTCGAGCAGATAGCATATGCCGGAGTAGATCTCCTGCTCTGCCTCATCTGCAGACTTGGCAGCAAGAGCCTGTACCTCTGCTTTGCGCAGGGAAGATTCCAGAAGACTTTTCTTATGATCCAGATCAGTGATCTGTTTGATGATGTAGCCGGACGCAGCGGTATCCATTGCCTGGGCAAGAGCGGATGTCAGGTTGGAGATGGACGTTTCCACGGATCGGATCTCTGTCCGGAGCACTTTGACATCAAGAAGCGATTCCGGACGGCTGCGCAGATGGATCCCTTCCGGGTTCAGCCGTATGCTGTGCAGCTGCTGCAGGAAGGATTCCTCGACATCTTCGATCCGGATATACCCGGTATTGCATTTCTGCTTTCCCTGTCTTGCCATAGCGGCACAGTAATAGTACGAGAATGTGATCTTATTCTTGATATAGGTGCGCACCTCCATCCTGGATCCGCACCGGCAGCGCAGGACACCCTTCAGGATGCCGCACTCGTGCTTGGCCGATCTCACGGATTTATTGATGCCAAGACGGCTCTGTACGGCAATCCAGTCGTCTGCCGAAATGACAGGTTCATGGATCCCGACAGCGATCACCCATTTATCAGTAGTTTGTGTTTTCGATGAGCCTGTTTTGGTGCGACCGTAACCGATCAGACCTTTCTTACCGTCAAAGAGAGCCTTATCCGGGAGCGTGCATCCTTTTGCCTGCAGGTAATAATATGCCTCAATGCTGTTCTGGCAATAGACAGGATTTATGAGGATGTTGTGGATCTGAGAAGTGCTCATAAAATGACCGGATCGACTCCGGATGTTATGATCGCGGCAGTACCTCTCGACTTTTGTGATACTGTATCCGTCCAAAATGAGCCCGTAGAGCATTTTTACAAGCCCGATGGTATTTTTATCGACTTCAAGAAAAGAATGCTCTTTTGCGCCCGATTTGCGGCGCACAGACACAAATCCTGTCGGGAGTATACCGCCGGTCCATTTGCCACTCGTGCCGAGAGCGAGCATACTGTCAGCAACACGTTCGGAAGTGTTCTCACGCTCCAGCTGCGCAAAGGCGGCAAGGATGTACATCACAGTCCGGCCCATCGGCGTGGAAGTATCAAACGATTCCTTTACAGATACAAAGGCAACGTTATGCTTCTGGAAGACATCATACATCGCGGAGAACTCCTGCACATTGCGGCTGATCCGGTCGAGTTTATAGACCATAACGGCGTCGAGCAGACCATTACGCACATCTTCCATCATT
>JALFTO010000047.1 GCA_022779165.1 Lachnospiraceae bacterium | reverse complement strand
TGTACCAATGGATCAATTTATTAAATGGTCAAATTTTTCCAAGATCGCACCTTATGTAGATCTTTTTAAACAGGGACTTCTGGTAACGGTGTTACTCTCTTTGTTTACGGTGGCGATCGGATTTTGTCTGGCGCTGATACTGGCGCTCATGAGAATGTCAAATATTCGGCCGTTCCGTTCTCTGGGAATTGATAAGGACGGTCATCAGAGAGAAAAAGGTTTTTTGGTTTTGATCAGTAAGTTCAATCCTCTTTCTTTTATTGCAACGGCTTATGTCGAGATTATAAGATCTACTCCTGTCATCGTGCAGATTTTTATCATTTATTTCGGTGTTTTCGGGATCATCAAGCTTCCTGCCTTTGATCTGTTTGGTTTTATTAAATTCAATCGTTTCTTTCCCGGTATCGTTGCATTGGGTATGAATTCCGGCGCTTATCTGTGTGAAATCATTCGTGCCGGTATTCAGTCAATTGACATCGGACAGACGGAAGCTGCGCGCTCTCTGGGACTTTCACAGAGGCAGAATATGCGTTATATCATTTTGCCTCAGGCGCTGAAGAATATTCTGCCGGCGATCGCTAATGAGTTTGTCGTGATCATCAAGGAATCGGCAATTACTTATACCATCGGAGTTCAGGATATCATGTCTGCAGTAAATGCGGTCAAGGGTGCAACCTTTATCATCATTGAGCCTTTGCTAGTGGCAACGGCAATCTACTTCTGCCTGTGCTTCCCGACCTCCAAGATCATCGCATACTTTGAAAGGAGAATGAGCCATGGCGACAAGAGATAACCTGATAGAAGTAAAGGATCTGCAGAAGCATTATCACGGCGGCGCCATTAAGGCACTGGCTGGAGTCACAACAGAGATCCATCCCGGAGATGTATGCGTGGTGATCGGGCCCTCGGGATCCGGCAAATCTACATTTCTGCGCAGCCTGAATCTCCTGGAGGAGCCAACCGGCGGTACGATCATATTCGAAGGAACGGATATCACCAGGAAGAAGTACAAGGATGAAAACGGAAAAACAGTTCGCCTTGATGTCGATAAACTGCGGCAGAAAATGGGAATGGTTTTCCAGCATTTCAATCTTTTTCCGCATATGACGATTCTGGAAAATATGACACTTGCTCCCATGAAGGTAAAGGGAATGAGCAGGGAAGAGGCTGAACAGAAAGCTTTGGAGCTCCTGGATCGTGTAGGATTAAAGGATCGTGCCGATGCTTATCCCATCCAGCTGTCCGGCGGACAAAAGCAGCGTGTGGCGATCGTACGTGCGCTTGCGATGGAACCGAATGTGATGCTTTTTGATGAACCCACCTCCGCGCTCGACCCTGAGATGGTCGGAGAGGTTCTCGATGTTATGAAAAATCTGGCAGAGGAAGGTATGACGATGGTGGTTGTGACTCACGAGATGGGATTTGCCAGGGAGGTCGGCAACCGGGTATTGTTCATGGCAGACGGAATGCTGATCGAAGAGGGAACACCGGAGGATATCTTTGAACATCCGAAGAGTGAGCGACTTCAGGATTTTCTGTCAAAAGTATTGTAGGAGCAAAGATTAGGATGATAAGAGAGAAACAGATTGTAATCGATGAAATTGATCGAAAGAGATCATTGATAACGGATACAGCGGATCAAATTTGGGAATATGCAGAGCTTTCTCTGCAGGAATTTAAATCTGCCGCTCTCTATTGTGAGATTTTGGAGCAGGAAGGGTTTGATGTGCAGAGGGGAATCGCAGGCATCGAAACAGCTTTCTGTGCAAGCTATGGCAGCGGCAGACCTGTCATCGGGATTCTGGCTGAGTACGATGCGCTGTCCGGTCTATCCCAAAAGAGCGGAGCGTTGGAACAGGAAGAGTGTGTTGCAGGAGGGAACGGTCACGGGTGCGGACACAACCTTCTGGGTGCGGGAGCCCTGGCAGCGGCAATCGGTGTGAAAGCATTTCTGCAGGAGACAAAAACCCCCGGAACCGTGATCCTCTACGGATGCCCCGGCGAAGAGGGCGGTGCCGCCAAGGCATTTATGGCACGGGACGGCATCTGGAAGGATCTGGATGCAGCGCTTACCTGGCATCCGGATGACTGCAACGAAGTTGTGACCGGGTCCACCAATTCCTGTATTCAGGTACAGTATAAATTCACTGGGGTTGCTTCCCATGCCTCCGGTGCTCCGGAAAAAGGACGCAGTGCACTGGATGCGGTGGAACTGATGAATATCGGCGTGCAGTTTCTGAGGGAGCATATGAGTGACCGTGCAAGAGTACATTATGCCATTACGGATGCGGGAGGTATCAGTGCCAATGTAGTGCAGCCCAAGGCATCGGTTCTCTATATGGTGCGCTCCAATCATGTGGCTGAAGCTGTAGAATTGCAGGCAAGAGTCGATAAGATAGCAGAGGGCGCAGCGCTGATGACGGAGACATCCTATGAGCGAAAATTTATCGATGGATGTTCCGATACCGTGACCAATCACGTGTTGGAAAAGGTGATGTATGAGAATTTTGAACTGTTAGGGGTTCCGACGTACACGGAGGAGGAACTCCGCTATGCGGATGCACTTGCAAAGACCTATTCCGGCAGCAATGCCGTGTCCGGAATCGCGGCAGCCAATGATATGCAGATGCACATGGAAGTGGCAAAAATGAGACAGGAATTCGGGCATTCCATGAATCAGTTTCTGATGCCCTTATATCAGGGAGATGCCTTTGAACCCGGCTCCACCGATGTGGGAGATGTCAGCTGGCTGACGCCTACGGTGCAGATTCATGTGGCATCCTGGCCAAACGGATGTCCCGGACACAGCTGGCAGAATGTATCCTGTGATCGTACCGGGATCGGTCATAAGGCAGCGGTACATGCGGGAAAGGTGATTGCGATGGGTGCCGTTGATCTGTTCCGCAATCCGGATCTGCTTGCACAGGCAAGAACAGAATTTGAAATGCGCACCGCGGAAGGATTTGTATGTCCGATTCCGCAGGATGCACAGCCGGTGATTCCGGATTAGTATTGAGTTCAAATGAAGTAAAGCTTTAACGTATATTGCATGCGTTAAAGCTTTTTCTTTTTTTACACAAACTTAACAAAATCCTTTCTCAGATTTTTACATGCGGGTATTACAATTTTTATAGTATGGGAATGAATTGTGCACAATGCGGCAAGGCTTTCTCATAAGCAAAAGAAAAACCTATGAGAAAGGAAAAGGAAGATGAAAAGGGAAGGAAAGACGACAAAACCTCCATATATGATGAACCGGGAGATTTCCTGGCTGAAATTTAACGAGAGAGTATTAAACGAAGCCGGAAATCCAAGAGTACCCCTGGCGGAACGGCTGACATTCGCTGCCATCTATCAGTCAAATCTGGATGAATTCTACCGGGTGAGAGTCGGCACACTCATGGATCAGATGGAATCGGTGGAAGAGATTCGTGAAAATAAGACAAATATGACCAGCAAAGAACAGGTCAAAGAGATTCTCAAAGCCACGAGAGAACTGGATCAGAAGAAAGCCGTGATCTATGAGCAGCTGATGGGAGAGTTGGAGCCAAAGGGAATCCGTCTGATCAACTTCAATAAATTATCGGCTGAGGAGGGAAAGCTTCTGGAAACCTATTTTGACCAGACAATTGCTCCGTATCTGTCGGCAAATATTGTGAGCAAACAGCAGCCGTTTCCCTTTCTCAAAAATAAAGATATCTATGCCGTGGCACTGCTGGCAACAAAGGGCGGTAAGACGAGAACCGCCATCATTCCCTGCAGCAATAACGTTTTTAGGCGTCTGATCGATATCCCGACCAGAAAAGGGACGTTCATGCTCTCAGAAGAGTTGATTCTCCATTTCCTGCCCAAGATGTTCAAGAATTATGAAGTGAAGGAGAAATCGCTGCTTCGCATCACAAGAAACGCGGATATCGATACGGAGACGATCTATGATGAGGATCTTGATTACCGTGATGCGATGGAAAATCTGATCAAACAGAGGAAGCGGATGAATCCGGTGAGGATGGAGCTCTCGAGAGAGTTGAACAAGAAAATGATCAATTCCCTGTGCAAAACCATTCAGGTGGAGAAAGACCACGTATTTCTGTCCAAGGTTCCGCTCGATATGTCCTTTGTATTTTCCATTCAGAGTTATTTGAAGAACACAGATCAGGAGAATCTGTTTTATCAGAGACGCACACCGAGAATGACGGTACAGCTCGATGAGAAGAATCCTTTGATTCCGCAGATCATGAAAAAGGATGTGCTGCTGTCCTATCCGTTTGAAAGTATCAAGCCGTTTATCAACCTGCTGAATGAGGCAGCAAAAGATGATACGGTCGTATCCATCAAGATGACGCTGTATCGCCTCGCATACAAAAGCCAGATCGTGGACGCGCTGGTGGAGGCGGCTGAGAACGGAAAAGAAGTGGTCGTCCTGGTGGAACTGCGGGCACGGTTCGATGAGGAGAGCAATATCGAATATTCCAGGAAGCTGGAGGAGGCAGGCTGTCGGGTGATCTATGGACTGAACGGTTATAAGGTGCATTCCAAGCTCTGTTTGATCTCCAGGAAAACGGACGCCGGCATTTCCTATATTACACAGATCGGAACCGGAAACTATAATGAGAAAACATCCGCATTATATACAGATCTATCGTTGATCACGGCGAACTATGAGATCGGAAAAGAAGCAGCCGATGTGTTTGCCGCTCTGTTAAAGGGAGAAACGGTGGAGAATACAAATCTGCTGCTTGTCGCGCCGAAATGTTTGCAAAACAAAGTGGTGGATATGATTGGGGAGGAGATCTCCTATGCCAAAGAAGGCAAAGAAGCATATATCGGGATCAAGATCAATTCCCTGACGGATAAGGTGATCATTGACAAATTGGTAGAGGCTTCCCAGGCAGGAGTAAAGATCGAAATGATTGTCAGAGGAATCTGCTGTCTGCTCCCGGAAGTAAAGGGATATACAGAAAATATCAAGGTAGTGAGCATTGTGGGGCGTTATCTGGAGCACTCCAGGATCTATCGGTTTGGAACAAAGGAGCGTGAAAAAGTGTATATCGCGTCTGCGGATTTCATGACACGCAATACTGTCCGCAGGGTAGAGGTAGCCGCGCCGGTATTTGATGAGAAATTGAAGGAACATCTTGATTGGATGTTTAAGACAATAATGAGCGACAACGAAAAAGGAAAGCGCCTGACAGCAAACGGAACGTATGTTGACAGAGAGTTAAGCGATGTGAAACTGAATTCCCAGGAAATGTTTTATGCGCTGGCTTACAGTAATGCAGAAAAAGATTTAAAAGGCGGTAAGAATTGAACTATAAAGAAATATTACAGAACAAAGAAGTAAAAGCATTCCTGAAAAAAGGAAATGAAAATCTGGGATTGCTCGGATATACAGATCATTCGGAGAAGCATTGTGCGATCGTAGCAAAGCAGGCGGGAGTCATTTTATCCAAGTTTGGATATTCCAAGCATGAGATAGAGCTCGCGGAGATCGCCGGAGCACTCCATGATATCGGAAATGTCATCAATCGCAAGAGCCACGGGGAATACGGTGCCATTCTGGCAAATTCCGTTCTGGAGAAGCTGGGGATGCCACTCGAAGACAGAGTGATCATTGCTTCTGCGATCGGGAATCACGATGAATCCACGGGCGGGGCGGTTGATGCCGTATCCGCTGCATTGATCCTGGCGGATAAAACGGATGTCAGACGCAACCGTGTGAGAAACAAGGATAAGTCAAGCTTCGATAAGCACGACCGCGTTAATTATGCCGTCACAAATGCGACGGTAAAAATCAATATGGAAAAACATCTGATCACGCTGAATCTGCAGATTGATGAGGAAATCTGTACGATGTATGAGTATTTTGAGATCTTCTTAGGCAGAATGATGATGTGCAGGAGAGCTGCGGAATTACTGGGAGCAAGATTCCGGCTCACAGCAAACGGAAGTAAAATATTATAAGAATAAGATTTGGGTCCGGAGAAAAAGAAGATGTCGGAAGAAGATTTGGAAATAGTTTTTACAGAAGAAAATGATAATAGTGTAGTCGAAAAACCCGAAAAAATCAAAGGTCCGGAATTCGAGCCGGTGATCACGGACTCCAAAAATGCGGATGCGGTTTTAAGAGAAAACGGCATTTCCTATGAAGGAGAAATCCAGTTGAAACAGATCGGGTTCTGCAAGATCGAGGCGCAGCAGGATTGTCTGACAGGTTCCTTCTGCATTCCGAGACTTCTTGACATTCAGGGAAGCAGGTACCGCATCCAGTTTTTTATTACACGGGATAAGGTTGTTTTGGTGGACGACGATGAATTCTCAAGACGAATTGTTGAGAGAATCAATAGAAGGAAGAGTAATAAATATAAGACAAAGGAAATTTTTCTATTCAATTATATTGCGGAATTTATCAGCCGCGATCTCGAATATCTGATTCAGTTTGAAAAAAAGCTGATGGAACTGGAAGAAAGCATTCATAACAATCACATGGAAAATTTTCAGTCGCAAATTATGACGATCCGCCGGGATCTGCTTATCCTGCGCGGCTATTATGATGAGATCATGGACGTCGGAAAAGCTCTGGAGGAAAATGAAAACCGATATTTTGTCAAAAAGCATCTGAAATATTTTGGAACGATCTCCGACAGGGCGGAGCGATTGATGAATAAAACGTCACATCTGCTCGAATATGCCGGGCAGGTCAATGATGCCTATCAGGCAAAGGTGGATGCAAAACAGAACAGCAACATGCAGTTTCTGACCGTGATATCGACGGTCTTTTTTCCACTTACCCTCATCACCGGATGGTACGGTATGAATTTCCGGAACATGCCGGAACTGGAATCCGGTTATCCGGGCGTGATTCTGTTAAGCATCATCGTAATTATTGCCTGTATCATTATATTTAAGATCAAGAAAATTCTTTAAGATCATGTAATAGGATTTTTTGACAGACTTTCTATTTTAAAATTGACATATTCTAACAATAACACGTATAATGAAGAAAAAAATGGAGATAGCACTATCTCCATTTTACATTGTCAGGAGGTATGGAAAATGGCGGTAGCAGACAGCATTAAAACACAAATGATTACGATTGGCGATAAGGAGTATTTGAGAGTGACACTGGAAGACAAAGATTTTGATCTTCCTTTTGTTATGATTTCGGGTAATAAGGTAGCTTTTCTGGATATTTCCGGACAGGTGAGTATGATTGAGAAATCTGCGGATCTGTTGGTAAAGAAGATGAAAGAAGAAAAGGTTACCTTTGATACGATTCTGAATCCTGTTGCAAAGAGCAATGCACTGGCTCATGCGATTGCAGTACGTTGGGCGGAGCAGGGAAATCCCGAGCTTACACATACTGTAGTGGCACGTAAGAGCAAGGGAGGGGAACACCATGCTGTGGAGGCTTCCTATAAATCTGTAACCACAACGGTAGAGCAGTCCATGTATCTTACAGATGAAGATGTTGCCTATATGAAAGGAAAGAAGGTTCTTCTGGTAGATGACGTCTATGGCGGCGGCGGCACAACAAAAGCGCTGAAATCTCTGGTAGAGCAGGCAGGCGCTACAATTTCCGGACATGCGGTAGTGGCTGTAGAAGAGGGCGGTAACTATCCGGAAGGTTTGGTATATCTGTATACTCTGCCGGTACTGTAAGAGAATCCATACAATATTTTAGAGAGAAAGGCGGGAATAATATGGATGAGAAGTATTATGAAATAAATATATGTGGCTGCATTCGTAAACTTCCTATTGTCAGAATATCTGATCAGCTTAATATAGCCAGTTTTGTACTTTTGGGAGATGCACAGCTGGTAATAAAGGCAGCAGAGGAACTTAAGGAACGGATTCCCCGGGTGGATTATCTGATCACAGCAGAAGCCAAGGGAATTCCTCTTGTACAGGAAATGGCTCGTATTTTAGATATGCCCCGCTATTTTGTTGCACGTAAGAGTGTCAAGCCCTATATGGAAGATCCTTTCATTACGGAAGTTTATTCTATCACGACACAGAAAAAGCAGATCTTGTGTCTTGACAGGGAAGAGAGCAATTTGATCAAGGGTAAGAAGATTCTGATTGTGGACGATGTAATCAGCACAGGTGATTCCTTAAAGGCAATGGAAAAACTGGTAGACAAAGCCGGAGGAATCGTAGCCGGAAAAGCGGCCGTGCTTGCAGAAGGTGATGCGGCAAACCGCAAAGATATTATTTTCCTTGAGAAGCTTCCTGTGTTCCCTGTAAAAAAATCAAGATAAATACAGACTAAACTGATAGATACAAGCGTTAGGAGAAAGACATTGGAGTACAATATTAATCATATCAGTTATAAATATTCTAAGGACGGACCACTGGTTCTGGACGATGTCAGTTTTTCCATTCAGAAGGGAAAGGTGACTGCTATTGTAGGACCCAGCGGCTGCGGCAAGACGACTTTGGTTGAGATTTTCAGCCAGATTATTCCCAAATTAATATCTGCGGGCGAACTAAGCGGCAGTTTTGATGTGCCGGAGGATACCTTTGTCAGCGTAGTAAGTCAGAATCCGGAAAATCAGTTATTCGGATACGGAGTAGAGGATGCGATCGCTTTTGGCATGGAGAATCTGGGTATCAGTCAACAGGAAATTTCGGAACGCATGGAATATGTGCTGGATCTTTTGAATCTGCAGTATCTGCGCAAGAGAAGTGTCGCCAATCTTTCCGGCGGGCAGAGACAGTCGGTATGTATCGCCTCGGTATTGGCAATGGATCCGGATGTATTGATCATGGATGAGCCGGTCAGTTCGTTAGATCCTAACGGCAAAAAAATGGTGCAGAATATTTTGGGTCAGTTATCTGCCAATATGAACACGGTTGTACTGGTTGATAATAATCTTGTCTGGTCAGCAAATATCGTGGATCATGTTATCGGACTTTTGGACGGAAAGGTCGTATTTGACGGAAGCCGGGACGAGTTCTTTCAGAATTTCGAACTGCAGGAAAAGCTGGGAGTGATTATTCCGCAGGAAGTTGAGATTTACCGCTCTTTATCAAAACATTTTCCGGATATAAAGTTATTTTACACCATGGAAGAGGCAAAGGGTCAGATTGAGGCCTTGCTGAACGGCAGGAGAGGCACCCCTTCCGTTGCGGGTGAAAAAAAGGGATCGGCGGTAATTACCGTGCATAATCTGGAAAAAACCTTTCAGGATGGTTTCCATGCACTGATCGATATCAATGCAAATATTCCGGAAGGGAATGTAGTGGCGATTCTGGGGCAGAACGGATCCGGAAAGACTACTTTTGTAAAGCATTTAAATGGACTGCTAAAGCCTACTGCCGGTGATGTGCGGTATAGAAAAGAGTCTATCCTGCAAAAGACGGTTGCCCAGATTTCAAAGAATATCATATTGGTATTTCAACATCCGGAGCATATGCTTTTTGAGGAAACGGTAGAGCGTGAAATGACTTTTTGCGCAAGAATGCAGGGAGTGCCTTTTACGGAGGAAGAAATCCTTAAAGTATTGCAAAATTATCATCTGGAAGAAGAGAAGGATCTATTTCCTTTGAATCTGTCCATGGGTAAGAAGCATATGCTTACCATTTTGTCGGTTTTATTCTCCAGCGCCGATGTAATTGTATTGGATGAGCCTACTTTGGGAATGGACGGATTCCTGATCAAGGATCTGGAGGAGCTGATCATATCTTTAAAGAAGTCTGGAAAGACCGTGGTTATGATCAGTCATGAAATTCCGCTGGTATTTAAATGTGTTGATCATGCAATTATCCTCAATCGCGGTGAAAAGATTTTTGAGGGAGATAAAGAAGTACTCGCCGGAAAAGATGAGTTGTTTGAGCAGATTAATATCAATCTGCCGCCGGTAGTGGTGTTGAGCAAAGAATTCAAACTGGAGCATATCAGCTATAATGTGGAGGATTTCACAGAGCAGATTTGCCAATTAGCGGCGAAGCAGGGAAGAGAGGTTTGAGATGGATTACTTAAAATATGTTGATTCCGATTCACTGCTTCACAGACTGGATCCCAGAACAAAGTTTGCATTCTTTATCGTGATGGCCGTGGTGACCAGCCTTATTAAGTCCGGTGTTGCATTACTTTTCCTGTTTGCCTTTTTCATGGTGCTGTGGTGTGTCTGCGGAATACAAAAGTACATTTTGATTTTGCTCTCAAAGCTAAAGGTATTGTTGATGTTTATTTTCCTGTTATGGCTTGTGTTAGGATTAACACAATATCCTGTTGTGGAGGGCGGTCCCATTTTTTATCAGAACAGCTTTTCCTTTGCTGCAGGACAGACCATCACTCTTTGCTTTGACTGGTATGATCTGTACAAAGGAGCTGTATATGCTCTGAGAATATTCCTGATGATATCTTCTTTCTATACGGTGCTTATCACCACGAACTTCAGTGATATCATATTGGGCCTGCAAAAGTGGAAAGTACCCTATGCAATTGCTTTTGGTATTGGTCTGGTGTTTCAAATCATTCCGATCATTATCACAGAGCTGCAGGCGATCATGGAGGCCCAGAGTTCGAGAGGTTTGGAAATAGAGCAGTGCGGATGGGTAACAAAGGTCAAAAACTATGTAACCTTTTCTCTGCCGCTTCTTTTCAGGGTGATCAGTAAAGGACAGGCAATTTCATTGGCCATGCACTATTACCAGTTGGATTTTTCTGTCAGGAGAACGGCATATAAATTTATTAAAGCAAGCTATTACGATCTGTTTTTTATCATTGCAAACGTAATGGCAATTGTTGTTACGGTCGTGCTGCGGATTCATTTTTATATTCCAATATAAAGTGCGTCACTATGGTTCACAGGTGTCCTGATGCGCGTGCAGGATACTTTTGATAAACAAAAAAACGATACTTATGGAGGAGAAGTTATGAAGAAAAAAATATCTTTTGTCAACATTATTTTCTTTGTGGTATTTGGTGTTTTAACCGGTGTACTTTGGGCTTATCTGTGCCCTATTCCCCTTATTCCGGGTGCTGTACACTTTAGAACATTTGCATTTATCATTCCTGTAATCGGATATTTATTCGGACCCGTGACAGGTTTCTTTGCAGGTTATATCGGAACAATCGTGTGGGCTTTGCTTTCCGGCAACTTTATCCCGCTGCATTCTCCTTTGACAGATGGTGTTACCGTTGGCCTGTCGGCAGCACTTCCGGCACTCGTTCATTTACAGAACGGCAAGAAGGATCTGGTTGCATTAATTGAAGAAAGCAAAGGAAAATTCATTGCACAGAGTCTTTTCTGGAGTGTTTTATTTGGTGTATTGATGATCCTCTCCACCAGCCTTTCCCTTTCCTATTTTGCAGGTCTCGAGTATTCTTTCTGTGTGATCTGGATCG
The DNA here is from genome assembly GCA_022779165.1 of Lachnospiraceae bacterium. Lineage (GTDB taxonomy): Bacteria > Bacillota > Clostridia > Lachnospirales > Lachnospiraceae > VSOB01. The sequence goes on along the minus strand of JALFTO010000047.1, from coordinate 1,064 downwards.
GTATTGCTGATGTGGTGCCTATCGCGCTTACTCCCTTCGTAGTACTGCTTCTGGCAAAGAGAATGAAGAACATTCGGAATATTGTACCTTACATTTAGTTTGCTCTGCACGCGTACATAACTAAATCGTAACGGAGAATAAGGCATTCCGTAAGGAGTGCCTTATTTATTTGGGAAAACATTTAACAGATATTCAATTTGTCTTTCAGGATTTTTTCTGTTAAGGCGCGCCAGTCACCTGTGTAGTGGAACGCCTTCATGTTTGCCATTGCGGCAAGTCCATGGACGGCAGCCCACATGATAACAATATTATCACGAAAATGTTCCGGTGGAATATGAGATTGTTCCATCAGCTGTATGGCAGTGTTGCGAAACAATACAAAAGGAGTATAGTCTCCCGTGAAATCCGTATCCGTCAGAACAATATTTTTATCATTGTTTTCAAATATATAGGAAAAATAGTAAGGATTTTCGGCAAAGAAAGCGACATACTCCTTTCCGAGCTCCACCATAAGATTCTCGGGGGTGGAAAGAGATAATTCGATTCCCTTCTGAATGGCATCGGCAAATTTCGTGTCAATATACTCTGTAATAGCCGACATCAGATCATCTATACTGGAAAAATGATTATAACAGGCAGTGGGAGAGACTCCCACTCTTTTTGCTAATTTGCGAAGAGAAAACTGAGCCATGCCGTCTTCGTGGATCATAGCCATGCTTTCTTCCAGTAACGTTTCATGTAAATTGCCGTGATGATATGGTTTCTTTTCCAAAATGATTCCTTTCTTTATTGCATGGGAGAATAGGGTAGTCTCCTACACATCTGCTTCTTTGAGATTCCGTTTTTCTTTGCCGACGGATTCCAGAAAGTAAGATTCCCTATGGCACAGAATATCCGGGCGGGTATTTTAGGAGAACAAAAAACAGATGGAGCGGATTTCTGTTCAACAATATTTTCTACAAAAGAATCCCAATCCTGCTTCACGTAGGACAGCGAAGCCTCGCCGAAGGGTACGTTACTTTCCACCATGGATCGCAGCATTTCACCGGCACCTACGGCAAAAA
>JALFTO010000143.1 GCA_022779165.1 Lachnospiraceae bacterium | reverse complement strand
ATCTCTGCAAAACTGATCTCAACAGGCGTCTCCCTGCCGAACAGCTCCACGTTGATCGTGGCTGTCTGCTTGCCAAAGTCCATTCTCTGGACAACGCCCACCGTATCCTTCCAGACTCCGGCAACAACTGCAATCGTATCGCCCTCTTTGAAATCTACGGAAATATTCTCAGTCTTAATGCCAAGCGGGCGCATCTCCATCTCTGTGAGCGGCACCGGCTTGCTTCCCGGTCCCACAAAGCCTGTCACGCCTCTGGTATTCCTCACAACATACCAGGTATCGTCGTTCATCACCATATTGATCAGCACATATCCGGGAAACATCTTCTTCTGGACTGTCTTCCTGGCGCCGTTCTTCACTTCCACCACATCCTGCAGCGGGACTCTCACTTCCAGGATCTCTTCCTCCAGATGTCTGTTCTCGATCGTCTTCTCAATATTGGCTTTTACTTTATTCTCATATCCCGAATAAGTATGCACTACATACCAGTTTGCTTCTGCCATATGTTTACCTCACTCTACATTGTCAGGAAGTTAATACCATACTGGAACAGGATATCCAGCAAAGCAATCACAACTCCGAGAACCACGGAAACACAGATGACTGCAACTGACTGTTTGAAAAGCTGCGTTTTGTCAGGCCATGAAATCTTTTTAAATTCAGACTGAACTCCCTTGAAGAAGCTGGGCTTAGCCGACTTCTCCGTCTTGTTTGAATCTCCCATCTGCTTTCTTTCCTTTCACAAATGCCTAATTACTTCGTCTCTTTGTGTAATGTGTGAGTCTTGCAGAATCTGCAATATTTCTTAGTCTCCATCCTGTCCGGATGTGTCTTCTTGTCCTTTGTCGTATTGTAGTTACGCTGCTTGCACTCTGTACATGCCAATGTAATTCTTGTACGCATATTTCCACCTCCACGCGCTTACTTTTCTCTTTATTCACTCATTAAGTCTTCCGTAATACGCAAATTTTAAGCATAAAAAAAAGACCTAAATCCCATCTCGCTTAACTACTATATCACACGGACTATTCCACGTCAATCATTTTTTCACAATAATCCCTGTTTTTACGCGTCTTTTGGCCGTTTCTTACTTGCAAATTCCCATTTTGCGTGATATGATTGATGTATAAAAGTAGGTTTCTATGCCCATATGCACATTTCTGCGGTATCTCTTCCTTATATATATTCTGACCGCAGGACACGGGAAAACGGATTTTTCTTTCGTGCATATCATTTCAAGGAAGAAAGGAGGGGCAGTCTTATGGCAAATATGATGGCATTGAACAATGTCTATAATCATTATCTGACCACGTACTCGCGCGGCACCGTATCCAAATACGATGCGCATAAGAAGAGCGAACTGCGCGGCATCTATAATTCCATTGTCAAGATGAATAAGGAAGCTCCTCTGTATCTGTTGAATGTTGACAGGTCTTCCCAGGCGTTTGCCGTGGATCTCAAGGAAGGCGCCAGAGAACTGCATCACACGATCGCCTCTCTGGGTGGGCTCGAGGATGACGAGCTCCTCAACAAGAAGGTGGCATCGTCCAGTAACGAGAACATCGTCAGCGCACAATATATCGGTTCCGCGGAGGACAACGCGACAGTTCCTTCCTACGCGATAGAGGTCAGGGCGCTTGCTTCGCCTCAGGTCAACCACGGATCATTCCTGCCGGCAGATGAGATGAAGCTGCCCGCGGATACGTATTCCTTTGACATCAACATCAATAACATGAGTTATGAGTTCCAATATAATATCACGGAAAGCGATACCAATCGCAGCGTTCAGGAGAAGCTCTCACGGCTGATCAACCGCGCCGGCATCGGCATTGAGGCTGCTGTTGCAGAATCCGCGGACGGAACGCAGACAGCTCTGCGCCTCTCCTCAACCGCAACCGGCACCGTCGGCGGCAGGGATCACATCTTCTCCGTCTCGGATCACCGTTCCAGCAAAGCTTCCGGCTCTGTCGATTATCTCGGCATCGGCGAGATCACCAGGCAGCCGGCCAACGCTGAATTTGTCATCAACGGAATTGAGCGGAGCGCTTACTCCAATCATTTCACATTGGAGAAAACATATGAGCTCAATCTGAACGGAATCAGCCCCACAGAGGGCGAGACCGCAACGATCAGCCTAAAAAACGACATTGAATCTCTCAGCGAGAATATCAGTCAGCTCGTGAACGGTTACAATTCCTTTATCAAAGCTGCCGGGAACAATGCAACCGACCAGACAAAGGGATCCAGCCTGATCGATGAGATGCGCCGTCTCTCCTATGCCTATAAGGACGGGCTCAGCCGGATCGGAATGGAATTACAGGATGACGGCACGATCACAGTCGATAAATCCGCCTGCAGCGAAGCCTTCGAGAACGGAGATGTCCGCGAGCCGATGTCATATGTGAAGGATTTTGCCAATTCTCTGATGCGCAAAACCAGCCAGATCTCGTTAAACCCGATGCAGTACGTCAACAAGACGATCGTGGCATACAAGAATCCCGGCCGGAACTTCGCAACCCCGTACATCACCAGCGCTTACAGCGGGATGATGTTCAACAGTTATTGCTGAGCAATTAGAGTAATGGAGACCGTTGCTTGATGCAGCGGTCTTTTTTTTGCCATGAAAGAGAGCCATTGCGTCATCGCACAATGGCTCTGCGTTGTCCTGTTTTTACAGCGGAATGTTTCCGTGTTTTTTCTTCGGATTGGTGACTTTCTTGCCCTCAAGACCGCGCAGGCCTTTGAGAATACAGAGTCTGGTCTCTTCCGGCTTGATCACTTCGTTCACGTATCCCCTCGCCGCTGCCACATAAGGATTCAGGAATCTGTCCTCATATTCCTTCTTGCACTGCTCACGCATCGCTGCGGGATCTTCCGCATTCTTGATTTTTTTCTTAAAGGCGATATTAACCGCACCATCGGCTCCCATGACCGCGATCTCGGCGATCGGCCATGCATACACCAGATCGGCTCCCATCTCCTTGGAGTTCATCGCGATATAAGCACCGCCGTATGCCTTTCTCATGATCACCGTGATCTTCGGAACCGTCGCCTCGGAATACGCATACAGCACCTTGGCGCCATGTCTGATGATCCCGTTATGCTCCTGTGCCGTACCCGGAAGGAACGCGGGCACATCTACCAGCGTTACCAGAGGAATATTGAAGCAGTCGCAGAACCGGATGAATCTTGCCATCTTGTCAGATGCATGATAATCCAGCGAGCCGCCCATGCAGTTTGCCTGATTTGCCACAAAGCCCACGCTGCGGCCTTCCATACGTCCCCAGCCCACAACGACATTCTGTGCAAATTCCTTCTGCACCTCAAAGAAACTGCC
>JALFTO010000086.1 GCA_022779165.1 Lachnospiraceae bacterium | reverse complement strand
TTTCCACTCTGAACGCGTAACGTGCGCCTGACGTACCGGACTACTTTTCCATGCTGTCAAAACATTTCATTCGCCCTGTCAGCTCCCGAAGGCACTTCCCTCATCTTTGACACAGACCGCTTCCAGCCGATGACGGTCATTCTCTGTCTGCTTCCGAAAAGGTACTCTCTTCGTTCTTCGCCTTTCTCATGATTCCACTACTTCAGAATATGCAAAAAAAGTGATTTTGTCAATAGCGAGTGCCTTTACAGCAAAGGAAATGTCCGGTTCTCATCCAGCCGACTCACAACCCCCGTCGCGAGTCCGTAGTCGATTGCCTCGTCCGCGTTAAAGTAACTGTTTTCGCGTGTCTTTTCACAGACTTCTTCTATCGACCTGCCGGTCTTTTCCGCGATAATACCGACAATAATCTCCTGCCGTTTCCTCAGTTTATCGACGTAATGCTGAAGTTCGTGCGGCTTCTTTCCTGCCATATCACCGCCGCCGTAAGCCGGATCATGGATCATCAGACTGGTATGCGGCAGCATTTCCCTCTTCTGTCCTGCCAGGAAGAGAATCGCTGCCATGCTGGCTGCCGTTCCGATACATACTGTCCGGACAGGCGACTTCATCAACTGCATATAATCATATACTGCCAGACCGCTGGACATCTCGCCGCCAGGGCTGTTGATGTAGAGTGTTACTTCACTGCCGTCACCCGTCTTTTCCAGGATCATGAGCTGCTTCATCAGTTCATTCGCCGTATTGCTGTCAACTTCCGTTGTCAGAAAAATCTCCCGATTGGTAAAAAGCAGATCATCCGGGGTTAACGCTTCCAATCCTCTTACACTTTCTTTAATCAAATTTGGCATGGTTTGTTCTCCTTTCTATTTGCTTAACGTTATATCCTGCCTGCAGACAGGCTTGTCCCGGTACGGGATGAGTTTTGATACGATCCTCGCCTGCGCTCCCTCTTCTATGTATACCGCCTTATCTCTCGGCAATTTTAAGACCGAATGTACCGTCTGGTTCAGATAATCCGCAACATAGTTCATCGTATCCCGGTCCTTGCCTGCCAGATAAAGAACATGCGCACAATTGTTGAGAATCGTATTGGCCCCCTGCTGCGAGTACATATAGTTAAGCTGGGACAGGCTCTGTACGATAATGCTGACGCTGATATCACGGGAGCGGATGATGGAAATGAGATTCTCAAAATTGTCTATTTTGGCGGAAGCTGCAAAATCATCAAGGATCAGCCTGCAGGGTACGGGCAGCCTCCCGTCCTCCGTACGGTCTGCCTCTTCGATCAGGACCTGCATTGCCTGGGAATGAAAAACCTCACAGAGAGCATGCATCGATGTATCATGATCCGAGCTGTTTAAGAAAAGCACCGTTTTCTTATGTCCCATCTTTGCAATATCAATATTTCTTTTTCCGTTCCAGATCGGCCGGTATTCCTTATAGTCAAATACATCCAGCGCCTGGTTTGCGAATTCCTGAATGGAACTCCACATTTTGTCTGCTTTTGAACTCTGCAGGATTTCTTTATATTTCCGAGCGGAATAACTGTCCGGATTTTCCGACATCCATTGTTCAAAGACCTCTTTTCCGCGCGATGTCTGCATTTTGCGGTTGACCATGCAGACACTCTCTATCGTCTGTTCTTTCCGTGGGGCAGACTCCAGGACAAATGCGATCAGGATGCTGATATAGCGGGTTGCAACTTTTTCCCAAAAAGGCTCATGACTGTCAAGCATCGGCATAATAATCGTCGCAAGCTTCTTGATATCCGCTTCATTCGGTTCCCCGAACTCATTCCTGCGGATATAATTCAAAGGATTATACCCGACACTCTGCTCCGGATTAACAAAATCCAGAACATAAACCTGATATCCCAGACTCCGAAGATACTCTGCAAAAATCCGATGCAAAAGCCCTTTCGTATCGGAAACGATCATACTGCCGTGCGGATGCAAAAGGAGGTTGTAGATATAGCCTCCGGTCTTGCCCGAGCCGCTACCCCCGATAATCAGATCGTTGTTGTTCAGCCCCGTCTGCCGGGTATCGTTAGATACCATCACCTCCGGTGCAAAAATTCTTTCTCCCACTGTGTTCTTTCCCATAATCTGTATCCTCCTTTTTCATACTTTCTTAGATTGGCACATTTCTGTCCACACATTTCAGGTTGATGCATTTCATCTCGGGCATTTCAGGCAGCGGCTTTGCCGCTTACCTGAATGTGGTACTTTCCCTGCCGGTTCACCACCACCGACACGGATTCGAATCCGGTTTCGAATTCCAAATAGAAATTTTCTTTCCCGTGCCGGATAGAGACCTCGCAGTTCATCTCCGACAGGATCGGGAGCAGACCTTTCAACTCCCTGCCGGCATATGCGATCACCCGGTCTTCCAGGATTTCCTGACGCTTTCCCGGCATCTCCCGGTAATACAGGAGGAGAGAAGTCTCCAGCGCTTTCGCGCGGCAGATGCTCTTGTGAAAGTAGCTGCCGACGATCATGTAGACCGCATACACGGTCTGCTGCTGAATGTTGTTTGTTTTTTCTGTAAATTTGTAAGCCATACTGTTACCTCCGTTAAAAAAGAAAATAAGGTTAAAAGGTTACTTTTTCCATGCTTCAGTGACCATTTGCCGGACAGAACCGGCATGGAAAGCTCTTTTTTGCACAACAAAAAGAGACATATATTTGGACAGACTGGTAGCACCAATCTATTCAAATACATGTCTCCCTTAATTCATTTTTGACGTGGCTCTATTCTACAACAGTTATTTTATAAATGCAAGCACTTTTTAAAAATATTTTTTCTATGAAAAATTATTCCTATGACGGTCCTCATATCCATCCCATGATTTCATCTGTCACACGATCTCATTGATGCAGATTTCTGTCAAAGACCTGATTCCGACAAATGCTTCCGGCAGTTTCCCCCTGCCGAATAGTATGTTTAGGAGCGATGTTATGTCAACTTCGATTTGTGGAATTTCTTCAGTTTTTTGTGTGATTTCTTTGATTTTTCGTGTTATGTCAACTTTTGTGTCTTGCAATTCTTGCATTATGTCAACCACTTCGTTTTTCTCACAGCTCACCGTCCACAAAAATGTGCCGCAATTCTCCTCAAGCAGCGGATCGTGCACCCGGATAATGAGTTTCTTTTCCTTATCCTCACTCATACGTACCAGGGACAGCATAGACTTCACATTCGTGATACGCGCCATAATGATCGGCTTTTTCTCCTTCGATACAGTAAGGACACTCTGATCGGGAAACTCCGGCGACAGCATTGCTTCCTGAATCTCCTCATGCCCGTCCTCTTTTGCATAGAGATAATACCCCTGAATCTCGCCCTTATTTTTCCACAGATATACATCCCCGTTCTGAGCCGCGCTCTCAATCCGCTGCCTCTCATAATACGCATTGTCACGATGGACGAAAATCTGAAAACGGCTCATCAGAATGGTATTTGCAAACTGTACCAGTTGTGGAATCTCAGAGGCTGTGAGAGGCGCTGTGACATTCTCATGGTTGCACGCCTTTACCGCTGTTTTCCGGTTGTAAGACGCCGCCTCTATCTTTGCGGAACAGTTCACCGTATAGACCGGCCTGTCATAGATATAGCGGAACTGATACGGTTCATAGATCGCGGGATTCGCCGGCATCAGAAATGTGAAGGGATGTCCCTCCTCACAGATGTCCCGGAGTGCCCTTCTCAACATGCAATCCATATATCCCCTGTGTCGGTATTCCTTCCTTGTGCCGACGCCTACGATATAGTAGAGCGTAACCTGTGTGAAATCCTCAGCCCCGCCTGTTTTGATCCACACCGGATACGGCGTGAGGAACATCATAGAGACAAGTTCCCCGTCCACCTTCACGCCGTACCCCTTATTCCCGGGCATTTTCTCCGCAAAATAATAGTCCGTGAACCGGTCACTGTCCTCGTAAAAGATCTCTGACCACATCGGCTTCACTGCAAGCCGCTCCTCTTTTGTAAGCTGTACTACCTCTTCCATCATACTCTCTCCGCCCACTGTTTCTACGCTCCGGGGCAACCGCTGCATCTGCCTACTATTTCCCTGCTCTCGGACAACTGATGCATCTGCCTACTATTTCCCCGCTCTCGGACAGCCGCTACAGCCTGCGCAGCCTGTCTCTGCTCCCACGTTTGTCACATCCTGATCATAGAACTGGGACGGACTGGTCAGCAGGCAGATCGCCTGGGAGGAAATGCCCTCACCGGTTCCGGTAAATCCAAGCCCTTCCTCTGTGGTCGCCTTCACATTGATCTGACTGATCTCAATACCGAGCGCCTCTGCGATATTGGCCCGCATCGTATCGATATGCGGACGCATCTTCGGTGCCTGTGCAATGATCGTCGCATCGATATTCTCAATAAAGAAACAGTTTTCCTCCAGCAGCTCTCCCACTTTCTTCAGAAGCTTTATGCTGGAAATCCCTTTGTAAGCCTGGTCGGTATCCGGGAAATGCTTGCCGATATCACCGAGCGCTGCCGCTCCCAGCAACGCATCCATGATCGCGTGTAGCAGCACATCCGCATCCGAATGACCGAGCAGCCCTTTCTCATACGGGATGGTAACCCCTCCGAGGATCAGTTTCCTCCCCTCAACCAATTTATGAACATCATATCCCATTCCGATACGCATGGTAGTTTCCTCCTCAATATATCACGCCACCGCGTTTGAATTCCTTTTTTGTTTATTTTCTAAAGCATTTGGTTTTCTCTATAGCTCTCATAAATATATGAGGGATTTTCATAATATACACTGCTGTTGTAATCGTCTATCTTGGGACTGATAAATGAATTATATACTTTGATCAATGCATCTATTACATTGACCTTCTCGCTTTCAGATACTTGTTTGATAAGGCGTTTATATACTTTTCCGATGTCCCAGTGAGACGGAATGCTATAACGGCACTGTCCCACATTATCAAAATCTCCGTCTACAATTCCGGCTTCCTCAATGAAATCTTCGCTGACCCGATCCATATTATCACAATGATAAACATCCGCTAAATCATATATTTTTTCCAATCTTTCTTTCCCCAGCTTGTTTACAACATCCGCCCTAACATTCTTTGTTTTCCTTGCGATATAATCAATCAGACCACATGTATAGAACAAATCATTGTCTTTTGATTGTTCGCGCGCTTCATGCTGCATCACATTTTCACCTCCTCGCACCCGCGGTATTCCAGGCATTTCAATGATTCCTCTGTGCAAAAATTGATCTGATGCGTCGGATATTTGAATTTCGCCAACACCCAGAACTGTTCTCTGGTAATCGTCCCATCTACATAATCCGAAATATAGTTGTAAATCTGATCATCTGCCATCGCACCAATCACTATATCAAATTCATGCGGCTTTCCACTTCTGCAATCAACAATAAAATCAAGCCATTCATCCGTCATTTCTTTAAATTCTTTTATTTTTAAAGACGGGCTAATTTTCACATCATAGATTGATACCACTTTTGAATTGTACCGTTTTGCCCATCTCTGCGCCTGTTCCTTGATAACCGTACAGTAAAATCCGGGGCCAAAATCTTTTGTATTTCTTCCTACGCGAATTTCCGGTTCGGAAACCGGCTGATACCCTCCATGGTATACTGTCATAATTGCCAAAATATCCCCTCCCTACCCAAAATACTTTTGCATTAGTTCTCACTTTCTGCACAGACTTCTTTGACCAAATCCATGACCGCGCTATCTGATGTAAGTCCGGCGTTTTCTGCCTCTCCCGCCATCTGTGCCTGAAGCATCTGCATAGCATATACAGCTGAATTTATAAGTCTTACGCTACCGTTTTCTACCACAAAGATAACTCTGTCACCACAAGAAATCCCAAGAATCTCACGGATATCTTTTGGAATTGTAATCTGTCCTTTTGACATAACCTTTGCATTATCAATAAATGTATTTGCAATCATCTAAAACACCTCCGTTTTGGGGTATAGGAAAAGTAGGGAAATCCCTACATGTATTGTATGCAATCTCTTTAAATATATCAATTATCTTGAGTAAAAATCAAAAAAATTTTATATGAGATTGTATAATAGCCAATTTCGGCTTAAATACAAACACAGGTTTCCCCATGATCCCCTTTTCAAAAAACATTCTCCGTATGCCTGCAGGCCGGATATCCCGTACAGCCCCAGAACTCGCCGTATCTTCCGGTTCTCTTCTTCATCGGCAGACCACAGGCAGAGCATATTTTCACGTCCGGCTTCCTTTCGGACGTTCCGTTCCTCTGTAATTCCTTTGCCAACAGTTCAAACACCTGCTGGTTCATCCTGCAATCAGACAGTGCTCTATGAGCGCCTTCCGTCGGGATGCAGTAATGCTCCGCCAAATCCCCTAATCTTCTATGCTTCCATTCCGGGAACGCCATTTTTGCAAGCATAAGCGTATCCACATAATCATTTGTCAGTGTACGGTTAAAATATTTTTCACAGTCTCTGTACAAAAATTTCATGTCGAAGCTATGTATATTATGTCCCGCACCCTTATCGCAGAGATCTCTATCACTTTATCATACATACACGATATGCCTGTCGTCTCCAGATCATACAAAACATAATCCTGGACATAACTGCATATCCGTTTTCCTCTTGTTTTCCCTAACATATTTTTCCTCAAAATACTGAAAAAAGGGCCCGTTTGAGAGCCCTTTGTTTCCCTAAATCAACGATGTACTGAAATACCGCTCTGCACGATCCGCCAGAACCGTAACGATGACCTTGTCTTTTCCGTATTTCTCCGCCATCTGCTTTGCCGCCCACACATTTGCGCCGGACGAAGTTCCGACCAGAAGTCCCTGCACCCTTGCCAGATCTCTCGCGGTCTGAATGGCGTCATCATCCGACACCTCCACAATGTCCGTAATGATCTTGGTGTCTAACACTGCCGGAATGAATCCGTCTCCGATTCCCTGGATCTGATGAAGTCCCGGCTCATCTCCGAGAAGCGCCGACACATTCTTCGGCTCCACCGCAACGATCTTGCAGTCCGGATTCTGTTCGAGCAGATACCGGGCAATTCCCTGCAGCGTACCTCCACTGCCGATGCCGGACACTAAAATATCGATTTTCTTACCGAGTTGCTCTACGATCTCTCTTGCAGTCGTCTTATAATGTGTATCCGGGTTTGCCGGATTCTCAAACTGCTGGGGTACGAAATATTTGTCCGAAGAGGACGCGATCTCCTCTGCCTTTGCCACGGAACCGCCGATACTTAACTCCGGCGGAGTCAGCACGAGTTCCGCACCGAGGGCGTGAATGATCTTCTTGCGCTCCTCGCTCATATTCTCCGGCATGACAATGATCACCCTGTAGCCTTTGCGCACTCCGCAGAGTGCAAGCCCGATCCCCGTATTCCCGGAAGTGGGCTCAATAATCGTCATTCCCGGCTTAAGCTTTCCGCACTTTTCCGCTTCCTCCAGCATGTTGAGTGCGATCCTGTCCTTGATGCTTCCGCCCGGATTCAGGAATTCCGCTTTCGCATAAAGCTTGATCCCCGTCGTCTCCTCCAGACTTAAGAGCGGCGTATTGCCGATCAGATCCAATATGTTACTGGTATACATGGTTATTCTCCTTTTGATTTTATGATATCTCTGATTATGTTCTATGTAACCCGCTCAAAAACATATTCCGTATCGGAGGACATCTCCTCACGGTACACATATCCGAGCCTGTCGAATCTCCGGATCTCTGCCGGATCCTCGATCCGGTTCTCCGCCATGAAACGCACCATCTCACCCCTTGCCATCTTGGCATAGGTTCCCTTGGTGACCAGCTTCACCCCTGACTTCTCACAAAAAACAATGGTAATATATCTGTCCGCCGGCGTCAAATATTTTTCAATACATTTGGAATACTCCTTGGATGCCAGATTGATGATTACGCCGCTCTCATCCCTGACAGACTTATATAACCTGCTTCCCCAGAACTCATAGAGATCTCTGTTTCCGTCAACGGAAGCCTTTGCCTGCATCTCCAGACGATACGGAGTCACGCCGTCCATCGCCCGGAGCACTCCGTAAAAACCCGACAGGATCCGCAGATGTTCCTGCACATAATCAAAATGACTGTTCTCGAATACTATCGGAGCCATATACTGATACGCGATACCTTCATAGGCGAGCACTGCCGGTGTAAGATTCTTCCTCAGATTCATGTGTTCCAGACGCTCAAAGTTCTGCTCCGCAATCTTGTCATTGCAGCCCCAGAGTGCCTTCAATTCCCCATAAGACTTGCTTCTCAGCCAGGACAGGATCACTTCCGTCCGGTCAAGGAACTCCGGCAGACCTGACGGCGTCAGGATGTCCGTCTCCACATTCATCTTCTTAGCCGGAGAAAGAATGATCTTCATGCCTCCAGTTCCCCGAGCATCTTCTCCGGATCATCGGCTGCCTTCACCTTATCATTCGCCTTGATGATGACACCATTCTCGTCGATGAGATATGTGGTGCGAACCACGCCCATGGAAACCTTGCCATAGTTTTTCTTCTCTTTCCACACATCATAAGCCTCAATAACCTTGCGCTCCGGATCTGCCAGCAGGGTAAACGCCAAGCCGTACTTCTCCTCGAACTTCTTATGCGAAGCGACCGAATCCTTGCTCACTCCCAGGATTACCGCTCCCTTCTCCGTAAACTGCGGATATCTGTCAGAGAACCCACAGGCCTGCTTTGTGCATCCCGGTGTGTTGTCCTTTGGGTAAAAATAGAGGATCACCTTTTTTCCAAGGTAATCACTGAGTTTATGCATCTCACCGTTCTGATCCGGCAATGTAAAATCCGGCGCCTTTGTTCCTACTGCAAGCATTTCTTTTTCCTCCTGTAATAATATGTCGTCTGTATGCTGTTGTTTCATCCAAAATGATTATACTACATATTATCAAAAAAGTAATTTGTTTTTACCAATGCTTTCTCGCACGGATTTACGATTTCTTGCAATCCATTTTTGCACGGATTTACGATTTCTGTCTCATCCCAGCGCGCGCATCAGATTCACCATCTCGATCGCACCGTTCGCACAATCTGCTCCCTTGTTTCCTGCTTTGGTTCCGGCACGCTCGATCGCCTGCTCGATATTTTCCGTGGTCAATACTCCGAAGAGTACCGGAACGCCGGTCTGCATGGAAACCTGTGAAATTCCCTTGGAAGCCTCGTTACACACATAATCATAGTGAGACGTGCTTCCCCTGATCACCGCACCCAGGCAGATGATCGCATCGTACTTTCTGCTCTCAGCCATCTTCTTGGCGATCACGGGAATCTCAAACGCTCCGGGCACCCATGCAAGCGTGATATCCTCCGGCGCCACCTCATGTCTGAGCAGCACGTCCTCAGCTCCGCCGATCAGCTTCGTTGTGATAAACTCGTTAAAACGGGATGCCACAATGCCGACCTTCATTCCTTTTCCTGTCATCATTCCTTCTACTGTTTTCATGTTGTCTCCTCCTTGTTTTATGTAAACCTACTGTACTTTTAACATATGCCGCATTTTGTTTTTCTTGGTCTGCAGATAAAACAGATCATACTCCGTGGGCTCAATCTCAATCGGCACACGCTCCCTAATCTCCATGCCGTAATCGGAAAGCTCGTAAACCTTATCCGGATTGTTCGTGAGCAGGCGCAGGGATTTCGCCCCGAGATCTGCGAGGATCTGTGCACCGATATAATATTCTCTCTCATCTCCTTTAAAGCCCAGCGCCAGATTTGCCTCCAGCGTATCCATGCCCCGATCCTGCAGTGCGTACGCTTTCAGCTTGTTCACCAGCCCAATCCCTCTGCCCTCCTTGCGCATGTACAAAAGGATTCCTCTGCCCTCTTTCTCAATCTGCTTCATGGCATTGGCAAGCTGCTCTCCGCAGTCACATTTGAGCGAGCCGAACGCATCGCCCGTCAGGCATTCCGAATGGACACGGCACAGCAGATCCTCGCCGTCACCGATCTCTCCTTTTACCAGCGCCACATGATGCTCACCGTTCAACTCATTGATATAGGCATATGCCATAAAATTTCCATATTTCGTGGGAAGCTTCGTGACCGTCTCGCAGTGCACCAGCTTGTCATGACGTTTCCGGTACTCCTGCAGAGCTTTGATCGTAATGCACACAAGTCCCTGCTCTTCTGCCAGTTTCAAAAGCTCTGACGTCCGCATCATGGTGCCGTCCTCGCGCATGATCTCACAGCACAGGCCGCATTCTTTCAGCCCCGCAAGGCGCATCAGATCCACCGTCGCCTCCGTGTGTCCGTTTCGTTCCAGCACACCGTTCTTTTTGGCAAGCAGCGGAAACATATGCCCCGGACGTCTGAAATCCTCCGGTTTTGCATCCTCCGCCACGCACCGCATCGCGGTCATGCTCCGCTCCGCCGCCGAGATGCCTGTTGTCGTCCCCACATAATCAATGGATACGGTAAACGCCGTCTCGTGGTTATCCGTATTCTCCATGACCATCTGCGGAAACTGCAGCTTCCTGCAAAAAGCCTCGCTCATGGGCATACAGATCAGTCCCTTTGCCACGGATGCCATGAAGTTCACATTTGCCTGATCCGCGAACTCTGCGGCGCAGATAAAGTCACCCTCATTTTCCCGGTCCTCGTCGTCTGTGACCATAATGATGCGCCCGGCTCTCAGCTCTTTAAGCGCCTGCTCCACCGTACCAAATCCTTCCATAATCATTCCTCCTTTATAAGAATCCATTTTCTGCCAGTAACTGCTCTGTCACACGGCTGCCTCCTGCTGCACTGCCGATTCCCTCACGGTCCGACTCACCGACGCCTGCTGCACCACCGGCAGCCACCGATCCCGTCCGGTCGCCCGTGAGAAACCTCTCCACATATTTCCCGACAATGTCATTCTCCAGATTCACCTTGTCGCCATTTTTCCTTTCCGACAGTGTTGTCATATTTCTCGTATGCGGAATGGTTGATACAGAAAAACGATCCTTGCCTACGGTTGCGACCGTCAGACTGATCCCGTCTATGGCGATCGAACCTTTCTCCACCACATACCGTAAAATCCGCGGGTCAGCAGTGATCTCATACCATACCGCATTGTCATCCTGTCTGATTCCGCTGATCGTGCCCGTGCCGTCGATATGTCCCGACACGATATGCCCGCCAAAGCGTCCGCCTGCTGCCATGGCGCGCTCGAGATTCACTCCGGTACCTCTTTTCCACGCACAGGCACATGTCCGGTCAAAGGTTTCGTGCATCATATCCACCGTAAATCTGTCCTTCGTATATCCGGTGACTGTGAGGCAGATCCCGTTCACCGCAATGCTGTCCCCCACCGCAACATCCTGCAGAATACTGTGTGCTTTTATGGTAATAGCCGCAGATACTCTGTTTTTACTGACTGACTGAATCTGACCGATCTCTTCTATGATTCCTGTGAACATAATTTTTCCTCCCCGGGAAGAACCCTGCTCCTGATCAGGATATCTTCTCCGATACGCTCAATCTGCATAACCTCCATCCGATAGGCCTGCGAGGGCAGCGCCACTCCCTCACCCGCCACCGGAGTCCTCGCATCTTTTCCGCCGAACAGCTTCGGTGCGATATAAGTATAAATCTCCTGCACAAGCCCGGCTTCCAGGGCGGATGCATGGAGTTCACTGCCTCCCTCAAGATAGATACTGTCGATACCCTTCCCCCCTAACAGTTTCATTGCCTCCTGCAGATTCACTCCGTGCGCTCCCTTCGGCACGGGAATAATCTGACACCCCTTTTCCTCATACGGTTTCCACCGGTCAGGATCCGCTTGGCAGGTCAGGATCCATGTTGGAAGTTCCCTTGCGGTAACGACCACCCTCGATGATAACGGAATCGTCAGCCCGGTATCGCAGATGAGACGGATCGGCTGCCTGCCACCCGGTATCCGGCAGTTTAACATCGGATCATCTGCGAGCACCGTGCCTTTTCCTGCCATGATCGCCATATGACGGTTCCTGTCCTCATGGACACGCACCCTCGCCGGTACACCTGTGATCCATTTCGATGCCCCTGTGTACGTTGCTGTCCTGCCATCCATCGTCATCGCATATTTCATCGTGATATACGGTGCCTCTGTTGTGATATAGTGAATAAAGATCCGGTTTAATTCCCGGCACTTTTGTTCCAGAATGCCTTCCGTCACACTGATTCCCGCGTCTTTCAAAATCCTGATTCCCTTTCCCCCCACGAGCGGATTCGGATCCCGCATGCCGATCACAACTCTGCTGATACCATGTTCGATCAATGCCTCCGTACACGGCGGCGTCTTCCCGTAATGACAGCAGGGCTCCAGCGTCACATACATCACCGCTCCCTTTGCGGATTCCATGCAACTTGCCAGAGCATTGCGCTCTGCATGCAGCCCACCATACTGCATATGATACCCTTCCCCGATGATAGAGCCGTCCTTTACAATGACCGCACCGACGAGCGGATTGGGATTGACTCTGCCTGTTCCTTTCGCCGCAAGCGCAAGCGCACGCTCCATATAAAATTCATCCTCAGTCATGATCTGCCTCCTGTTTTCCAAAGCATATCCAGAATGTCTGCCTTGGCAGCCTTCCTCACTGCACCTCTGCACAAAAAAACGGACACCCTGTCCTCAGGGTATCCGTCACGTTTTTTGCATTCCGCTCATTCTCCTCTCTCAGGAACCCTTCCACTCTCTGGTGCAACACGGTATTTCCTGCGGGAACGAAAAAGGCTCTGAAATCAAAACGATTTCAGAGCCGTATCAAATCATATGCATGGCAAATGCTTTTCTCTTCTTTCATCCAGACTGTACTGTCGGCTTCGGAGTTTCACCGAATCATGCCTTACGGCTCGTGGGCTGTACCACCGGTTGGGACTTACACCCGACCCTGAAGATTGCTATTCTGTTGTGAATGTGATAACGATGTATCACTATCTGTTGTGAGTATACATCTTATGAAGGGAAAAGGCAAGAAGGAATCCCGATTACCAGCAAAAAATGTTACTCAAAGCTATCTCTTACTTATAAAAATATGTATACAAATCATATTCTCCTGTTTCCCACCCATTCTTATCATATAAAGACTTAGCAGTCGCATTATCTTTATCAGTTACCAAAATGAAGCCTTTAGCACTATCTTCAAAATATGATTTTACGTACTCCATAAGTTTTGTTCCATATCCCTGTTTTCTGTAATTCTTATCTACATAAAAATCATTCAAAACCCATTGTGGTTTTAATGACACTGTAGAATAAGAAGGATACAATTGAATAAAACCTATCACTTCATTATTTTCAGATATTGCAACAAAGACCTTAGACTGCTGATTTTCAAATCTGCTTTTCATAAATGCTTCTATATCTTCTATCCTTTGTTTATCTACACCATAGAATTCTCTATACTTCATAACAATATCTACCACTTGTTTTAAATCATCAATTGTCGCCTCTTTTATCATAACCCCCTCCGCATACTTCAAAGATTATGAAGACGATTATATCACACATTCTCCCCAATAACTACCGCTATTTTAAGTATGGGGTTACAGTTCACAAAGACTGCTTTCCATACAACACCTCATCCAAGATTGCTTCCAGATCATACTCAGGCGCATACCGACTGACGATCTCCACTCGTCTACTGATAGATTCCTCATCCTCCTCCAGCGCCTCTGCGATTTCAGAGATACTTTTTCCTTTTTTCACTTTTACAATAACCTGACTGAGTATTGCTTTTTCTTCACCTCGTGTGAGACCTTCCTCACGTCCCTGCCTGAGCAGTCTCTGTTCAAGTTCATATGCTTTCATATATACAAGCCCCACTTCCTTATCGCACTTCACCTGGGTTACCATCTCATGAAGTTCTCTCAGT
>JALFTO010000085.1 GCA_022779165.1 Lachnospiraceae bacterium | reverse complement strand
TCAGTCATTGTCCGAAAAAAGCGATCACGCTCATCGGCAATGAAGTAAAAGAACAATGTCAATATGAAAAATATTGTTAGAAAGAAGGGAGCAATGACATATGGGAGAATTAGCGAAACTTCCCAACATAGGAAAAACAGTTGAAGAACAGCTTTTGCAGGTGGGGATCAGTTCGGCTGATGAATTGAAGGCAGTCGAAGCAAAAGAAGCCTGGCTCAAGATACAGGCGATTGATGAATCTGCCTGCATTCACCGCCTGATGGCACTGGAAGGTGCGATTCAGGGAGTAAAGAAAACGATGCTTTCAGATGAGGTGAAAGCAGATCTGAAAGAGTTCTATCAGTGGCATAAAAAATAAATGACTTTTTGATGAATTTCGTATTGCCGTAATCTCATGGCATGAGGTGAACAGATTGAAAATACATATTTTACTGTTTGATGATTCTGAAATATTGAATATCTTCGGCCCAGTTAAAGTACTGGTAAGAGCATGAATTGGTATACGAATCGTTGGTAGGCGGCTGATATGACGATTGAAATAAAAGAAAAAGAGCATTCCTGTTTGAACTCGAGCAGACAATTGAGGAAGTAAAAAGTCAGATAACGCTGCTTTCGCAGGACGAACCGGGAGAAGAAAAAGAAACAATACCCGATAAGAAGGCTTTGTGGCAGATGCTCGCGGAGGCATTCCGTGATTATGATATGGCAGGGATTGACAGGAGCATAGAGCAGCTGCATGAAAGCGAACTGACGGAACGGGAGCGGGATGTTTTGCACCGGGCGGAGCGCTGTGGCAGAGACTTTGATTATGAGGAAGGCTGCAGTCTGCTGGAAGCATACTGCAACGAAAAAGAAGCGGAGGATATGCTGAAGACACCGGCTGAGTGAAAACAGGTAAGTCCTTGTTATTTGCCTGATAATGGATTAAAATGAATGTACATAACTGATACAAAAAGGAGGTTTCAGATGAGGCATCACATTATCGTAAAGTGGAATTCGAGTGTGACGGATAAGGCGGCGCTTCTTGCGGAAGTGGAGGAGTTTTTCGGGAAGACAACCTCAATTCCCGGAATTCACAAGGTAGAGATGATACCCAACATCATTGACCGCCCGAACAGATATGACCTAATGATCGTCATAACGATGGAGGAGAGCGCTCTTCCCGTATATGATGAAAGCGTTTACCATAAGGAATGGAAGGAAAAGTACGGGAAATGCCTGGAGACAAAAGCAATCTTTGACAGTGCGGATTTCGCATAATACAAAAGAAGGAGAGCCAATATGTATCAATTTACAGATGACTGCCTGATCGGTATCACACAGATCGATGAGGAACACAGAGCCCTTTTCGGAATGCTGAACGAGGCGTTTACACTCTTGGGAGATTCGGTGAATATCCCGCTGATCGCACGGAATCTGATTCCGAAACTGAGAGAATATGCTGCAACCCATTTTGCCCATGAGGAAGCATATATGGAGGAAACCCATGATCCGGAGCTTCCCATGCAGCGCAGGGAACATGCGGAATTTACCGCCAAAATGAACAGCCTGGATATTGGCGGTGAGTTTTCAAAGGAGGAGATGGAATCACTGCTAACCTATTTGGTAAGGTGGCTTTACCGTCATATCTTAAGCAGCGACATGATGATCGGAAAACTGCCGGCACGAGAGGAAAAGCAGGAGAAGGAGAGCGCGGATCCCTTTGCATTCAAGGAGAGGTTCCACACAGGGATCGAGCTGATCGACAGTGAGCATGCACGGCTTTTTGAGATCATCAGAGAGGTTGCGGATGTCATTGACAGCCAGACTCTCTATGACAAGTATGACGAGATCATCCGGCTCCTTGAGGAACTGAAAGATTATACGGAGTTCCATTTCAGGGACGAGGAGGAGTACATGACTTCCATCGCTTATCCCGGGCTTGACGGACAGAAACGTGCGCATGCGGCGTTTGTCGACAAGCTGGTGAATATTAACCTTGAGGAACTGGAGGAGATTGATGAGCATCAGGATGAGTATCTGACCGGATTGATCGACTTCCTGTTAGGGTGGCTCACAGAGCACATCCTGAAGGTGGATAAGCTGGTCGGAAAGTTTGTGGAAGAGAATATTAGAAAGTAAGCAGAAAAAAAGTCAGAGAAGGAGAATAGGGGAAATGAAAAGAAGTGAAATTAATGCAGCACTGAAAGAAATGGAGCAGATGATCAAGGATTACAGGGTATCGCTCCCGCCATTTTGCCATTTCACACCGGAAGAGTGGAAGAGTAAGGGACATGATTATGATGAGGTTCGTGACAATATGCTTGGGTGGGATATTACCGATTACGGTCTGGGCAAATTCGATGAAGTCGGATTTTCGCTGATCACGATTCGTAACGGAAATCTGAAGATGAAGGACAAATATTCCAAAACATATGCGGAGAAACTTCTCTACATTAAGGATGGGCAATATGCACCCAATCATTTCCACTGGAGCAAAATGGAGGATATCATCAACAGAGGAGGAGGAAATCTGTTAATCCGTGTCTATAATTCCACGGAGGATGAGGATCTGGATAGGGTGAATGATGTGCATGTCCATCTGGATGGCAGGGAGGTTGTTGTGCCTGCGGGGGCACAGGTAAAGCTTACACCCGGTGAGAGTATCAGCATCTATCCTTATATGTACCATGATTTTGAGGTGGAAAAGGGAACAGGACCTGTATTGATCGGAGAAGTAAGCCAGTGCAATGATGATAATACGGACAACCGCTTCTATGAAGAAATAGGACGTTTTCCTACCATTGAGGAGGACGAAGAACCTTACCGTCTGCTTTGCAATGAGTATCCGGCAGCGGAGTAAAGAGATTTTGAGAAAGAGGGAAAACACATTATGTACGAAATTACAGCATTAGGAGAATCACTGATCGATTTTACGCCGAGCGGGACTTCGGAGGCAGGAATGCGGATATTTGAGCAGAATCCGGGCGGAGCCCCTGCGAATGCGCTGGCTGTGTTTGCGAAGTTCGGCGAGAAGGCGGCTTTCATCGGGAAAGTCGGTAACGATATGCACGGACTGTTCCTGAAGGAAACGATGGAAAAAGCGGGTATCGATACGAAAGGCATGATCATTTCGGATAAGGTCTTTACGACACTGGCGTTTGTCAGCCTCAATGAGCAGGGAGAGCGGGAGTTTTCCTTTGCGAGAAAGCCCGGAGCGGATACCTGCCTGATGGAACAGGAGGTAAATGTTGACATCATCAATGACAGCAAAATCCTTCATATTGGTTCCCTGTCACTGACAGATGAACCCTGCAGGAGTGCAACCTTCTATGCACTGCAGCAGGCGAAGGATGCCGGAAAGATCATTTCCTACGATCCGAATTACAGAGCACTCCTGTGGGAATCCGTGGAGTCTGCGATTGCAGGGATGAGAAGCCCGCTTGATTATGTGGATGTCATGAAAATTTCAGATGAGGAGACAAAATTGCTCACGGATATTGAGGATCCGGAAGGGGCGGCAAAAGCACTTCTTGCAAAGGGAGTCTCACTGGTGGCAGTTACACTCGGCAAGGATGGCGCCTATGTCTGCACCAAAGAGGGCGGAGCGGTCGTGCCGGGCTTTGAGAGCAAAGTGGTGGATACCACGGGAGCGGGTGATTCCTTCTGGGGAGGCTTCCTGTATCAGCTGGCAAAGAGCGGCAAGAGACCGGAGGAGGTAACGCTCGAGGAGGCAAAGACATTTGCCAGATTCGGCAATGCCGTTGCGAGTCTCTGCGTGGAAAAGAGAGGCGGAATCCCCGCGATGCCGACAATGGAGCAGGTGACGGAGCGGCTTTCTGAATAAAATTTTTCCTGAACTTTTTTCTCATCAGAAATCTCCGATATAGTATACGATGAAAAAGTGTTTGCAATAAACATACATTATGTTATGATAATGACGATGAGGTTAAAAGCCCTTTCACAGTGTAGAAAGGGCTTTTGACTGTAGTATCATGATCATCCAAAAGCATAAGTTCTTTGATTCTCCGGCTGGCACACAGCCATCTTACAGGGAAGTCTCCCATTATTCAATGAATTCTGTGCTTGATACCCAACAACAATTAAATAAGCACGGAAGCGGAGAACGGCGGGCTCGCTGATGTAATATTGAGATCAAAAGCAGCGACAGTTTCTCTTACTCTCGCGGGCAATGGACTAAGGAACGGTTGAGAAATAACTTTGAATATTGCTTAACAATTCCTAAACAGATATGCCTGCATATCCATTTGGCGAATGCCACAGGATTTCCGGTTTTCCGTGCAAAAAAAAGGAGGAACCGCATGAATAATACGAAAAAAGGAGACAGCGGCGCTAAGCTGATCTTCGGAAATGAGGAGCTGGTATCACAGCTCCTGCGCAACTATTCCGGTCTGGATATTTTAAAAGATGTGCAGGCAGAGGACATTGAGGACGTGACAGACAGGTATGTCCCCATGTTTGAGGAGGAACGTGATTCGGATGTCGTCAAAAGAATCCGCCTGAGAGGAAGCGAAAAACCGTTTTTTCTCATTTCACTTATTGAACACAAGTCGCGGGTGGATTATAATGTAACCATGCAGTTGTTGCGTTACATGGTATTCATCTGGATTGATTATGAGCGTGAAATGAAGAAGCAGACAGGCAATAAGGACATTGCGAGGTCAAAAAGCTTCAAATACCCGCCCATTCTGCCCGTTGTATACTATGAGGACTCCGGCAGATGGACAGCTGACATGAATTTTTCGGAGCGGATCATGTTAAGGGATGTCTTTGGGTCGTTTATTCCTCAGTTTACCTACAAGCTGATCCAGTTAAACAGCTATACCAAGAGCGAATTGATCGGGAAGCAGGACGAGCTGTCCCTTGTGATGTTAATCAACAAGCTACAGGATGCGAGTGAATTCAAGGATCTGGAACTGCCTGAGGACTATCTGAGAGACCTTTCTGCGAACACACCGGATGAGGTGCTGGAGATTATTTCAAAGGTCATCACAGTAATGTTGCGGAAACTGAAACTTGAAGAAAGAGAAATCCTTGACTTTACGGATCAGGTGAGGGAAAGAAAGATGGGAGAATTGTTTGAGAATTTCAGGGGTTATGATGTGCCTGCGGTCAGGAGAGAAGCAAGAGCCGAGGGAAAAGCCGAGGGAAAAGCCGAGGGGGAAATTACCCGCTTGATTAAACAGGTCTGCAAAAAGCTGGAAAAGCATAGGACGGAGACTCAGATTGCGGAAGAGCTTGAGGAAGACGTGGATATGGTCACGAAAATCTGTGGTGCAGTCGGGAAAGCGGGCACGCATGACGCGGAGGCGATCTACCAGATTCTGAAGTCGGATGGAGTGGAAGTGCAGGGATACCCGTGCGGAGAATGCCGTGACACCGCAAGGACAGATAAGTCATGAAAAACGCGGAATCATGGAGAAAACGGCTGAGAAAATAGGAATGTTTCTAAACTTTTAGCAACTGCTCTCCGATATATTAAGCATAGGGTGTAAATGGATTTACAGTGTGATTATGCTAAGGAGGGCAGCAATATGAATATGATCAACGGGTATCAGGCATACCGAAACGACTTTTATGACAACTCTGTCGCAAACAGAAATGCGCAGAATGCCACATCCCAGAAGACTTCTCAGACTGAGAGTGTGGGAAAGGCAGAGCAGACTGCAAAGACTGAGGCGAAGCCGAAACTCAGTCAGGCGGCGCAGGATCTTCTGAAGGAACTTCGGGAGAAGTACAGCAACATGGATATCATGACGGCGGACTATAGCACGCAGGAGGAAGCACAGTCTTATCTGTCCAGAGGGACGAAAGAGTACAGCGTGCTGATCCATACGGATGAGCTGGAGAGACTGGCAGCATCGGCGGACGGCAAGGAGACGTTGATGGCACAGATCGACAGTTCCGTGGAGCAGCTTCAGAGCATGAAGGAGCAGCTTGGTGAGGACGGCGAGGACGTGAAGACGCTCGGTGTATCGATCGGCAGGGACGGTACGGTATCGTATTTCGCGGAGTTGGAGAAAGCGGGCGAGGCGCAGAGACAGCGTATCGAGAAAGCGAGAGAGGACAGAAGGGCAGAGCGCAAAGAGGAGGAGAAGAAAGCGCAGGAGAAGCGTGACCGGGATAAAAAGACAGAAAGGTCAGAAACAGAGAAGACAGGGAAACGCAAGGAAGAGGAGCCGGAGAGCGTGAAACGCACGACGGTGAGAGCGGATTCCGTCGAGGAACTCTTGAGACAGATCAGAGAGGTGGACTGGAACAGCATCAAGGCAGCTGATCAGATCGCCGGGAGCAGAATAGATTTTGCAGTATAGCACGAAAAAAGGGACCGCCGGCGCGGCCCCTTTTTTGTGCTTACAGAGCGTCCTTTATGGATTTTACGTATTCGGCGACGGGTCCGGCTGCCTCTCTGCCTCCCTTGCGATCATGGCGATCCGGTTCTCGGACGTTGGTGCGATCAGAGAGATCAGCGCCACCTGATATTTGCTGCACAGGTCGGCAAATTCCTCCTTTTCCTCAAAGGGAAGATCCGGAAGGATCAGTCCGTCGATG
>JALFTO010000016.1 GCA_022779165.1 Lachnospiraceae bacterium | reverse complement strand
GGCTGTAAGAAGCCTCTATGATCAATTCTCTTGTTCTCTCTTTCTTGGAACTCATAAATAACCTCCTCCCCGACTGAATATCCGAAATGTGCCTCGATTCTTTTCCCAAAAGGCATTTCGACACCCGTGTCGATTCTAATTATAGACACGGGTGTCGATTTTGTCAATACAATATTTTACTATTTTTAATATGCAAAAATCCCGGCAGGTTGAATGCCGGGATTAAATCTCAAAATTCAAGGATTAAAACAGGAGGCTATCTCTCGGATGGCAGGATGTCCCGCGTTGCCGGATACCCGTAAGCGCTCTGAGCCGCCTGGACACCGCGCAGGATCGCCTCCGCCATGACCTGTGCGGAAAGCGCACCGACGACATCCTGATCCGCCTCGAGTTCTCCCAGGGAGACCGCGTAGATACTGTCCCCATCGGACGTCGTATGCACCGGGCGGATCGCACGCGCATAGCCGTCATGTGCCATCCCGGCGATCTTGCACAGGCTGCTCTTTGGAAATTTTGCATTGGTCAGAATCACACCGATCGTCGTATTGCCCACGAATTTATTTTCCACGACCTCATAACCCGCAAATGCCGTCTCCTCAGTGGACAGGAAGGTCTTGTGGTCCTCTGCCAGAAGCCCGGCAATCTTTTTCCCGTTCTTCCAGTCGTAGATATCTCCGAGCGCATTGACCGCAACCACAGCGCCGACCTTTAGTTCCCCAATCTGCACCGCATAACTGCCAATCCCCGATTTCATGCATCGCTCCATGCCGAGGAGTTTGCCGACGGTAGCGCCTGTCCCCGCCCCGAAATTGCCGTCACGGTAATTGCCCGCCTGCGCTCCCTCGCACGCTGCATACGCCATTGCCTGATCCGGTCTGGTATGTGGATCTGCCACCGTCAGGTCGAACAGACACGACTGACAGACGAGCGGCACTTTCGTCACGCCGACGTCAAATCCGATGTTTCTCTCCTCCAGATAACGCATGACACCGCCCGCTGCGTCCAGCCCGAAGGCACTGCCGCCCGAGAGCAGGATCGCGTGGATCGCCTGCGCTGCCGCCAACGGCTTCAGCAGTTCACTCTCTCTTGATGCCGGTCCACCGCCGCGCACATCAAGCCCTGCCGGAGCGCCGTCCTCCCCGAATAAGAGCACGGTACATCCTGTCCCCGCAGCAGCATTTTCTGCATTTCCTATTTTCAGATGATCAAATTCCGTGATCGATATTTCTCTCATATCCAAACTCCTTTTTCCGTCACTCAGGGTCAGTAAACTGCGTCGGGAATTCCCCGCACGGCACCGGTTTGGAGAAATAGTATCCCTGAATCGTTTCCGCCCCGCATTTCTTCACGATCTCACATTGCTCCCCGGTCTCAACCCCCTCCACACAGATCTCTGCCCCATAGGCTTCTGCAAGATCATGCATGGCATGGATCATTTTGGCACTCCCGGAGCCTTCCTCAATCTTATCAACAAACACTTTGTCAATCTTGACGACATCACATTTCAACTGATCCAGGATCCCCAGTGAGGAATATCCCGTACCGAAATCGTCCATCGCAAAGCGCACGCCGATCGCCTGCAGCTCCGTCAGGATCGCTTTCAGTCTGTTAATATCGATCAGGCGGCACCTCTCTGTGATCTCAATGCATAGGTTCTCCGGCGGATAACCGACCGCCTCGAGATTTTTCTTTACCATCTGTACAAAGGAATCCTGCCGCAGCTGGATGTAGGCCACATTCACATTCAACTCAAACTGTGGGAACTCCTCCAGGAACCGCTTGGTATCCTCCATCGCCCTGCGCAGAATCCATGCTCCCAGCTGCACAAATGTCGGATCATTCTCAATAATCGGGATGAAGCGGTTAGGCGGAACCATCCCATACTCGGGACTTCCCCAGCGCAGCAGCGCCTCCGCTCCCAGAAGCTTGTGCGTCTTTGCCTCCACGATCGGTTGATAATAGAGCACGAATCCGGCGCAGTCATTTTCAATGCTCTTCCGTACACTGTTAATCTGCATTAACAGATTGTTTCTGTTTTCATCAAGCTCATCCCTGAAAATATTCAGCTCGCCGTTTCTGTTCTCCTTAGCCGCATGATAGGCATACTCCAGACAGGAAAACATCGCCTGTGGATTGATCTCAAACGTCTTGATCTCCATTGCACTTCCGAAAACCAACAGATTCGGATGATACCCGTCGACCTCCAGTTTTTCGCTGATCCGTTTATGCAGGGTGCGGTAATGATCGCTTAATTGATCCATGGAGAGCGTGCGTGTCAGCAGCACAAATTTCACGCCGTCCACACGGTAGAGCACCCCTTCATTCCGGAATTCTTCCTTCAGGATCTGCACCAGCTTATGGATCACGATATTGCCGAAATCATATCCCCACATCTCATTGATCGTCGAGAAATGCCCGATTCCGATCATCATGATATTACCTTTGGTCTGCTTGCCGTAGAGTACATTCAGATGTTCAAACAGACCATACTGATTCTGGAATCCCGTCAGCGGATCAACGCTGTTCACGAGGCCGTGGTTACGTATGGCTCCGGCAAAATAGTCCAAATTGCCGTCCGCGTCCCACAGGACGGTGCCGCGACATGTACATACGACATACCGCCCCATCCGGTCTCTCGCCCGGTACTGCATATCATGCCCGCTGTCCGTCCCTGCAAAAATAGCCGCAATGCTCTCATGATAACTCTGCTGATCATCCGGATGAATGTGCTCCTCCCAGATGTCACCGGCCTGATACATATATTCTCCCGGGAGACCGAAATACTGCACCGCTTCCTCCGACCAGATGGAATAATCATACTTCATATCACATAAATAGACATAAGCATCCTCAGACATGATTTGAAAAGAATGATATAACTTCTCCAGAATCACTTTGCGCTCTTCACTGATCTCTTTCGCCATCATTTCCCCTCTCATACTGCCGTGCGGCTCTTTTCCGCCCGTCTTTGCACGACAGGAATCCCCTAAAACTCTTATATAAATACTATACAATACTTTCCTGAAAACGCAAAGCACACTTTTCCATTTTATGCTATACGGAGTCGGATTTCCGGGTATTTTCCCGGTTGGAAATCGACCACGTGCGGATTCCCATCGATTATAATCTGGTGGAAACCCAGGATGGGGAATACATCGAATCAGGCTTTGCACACATTCAGCGTGCCATAGACCGGTGTGGTAAGATGGTCCTACAAGGAGATGGACTTCGGTCTCTCAGACAAACGGCTGGATCAGGTCCGCGAGGAAATCATTGCTTTATTATAAAGTTTACAACTGTTTAAAGCTTTCATCATATTTTGCCAGAAGCGCTTTGTTCAAGGTCTTTGCCTTATGCACTTCTTTTGATGATTTGACGACCTCCATTCGGTTATGGTTATTGGCCATATAATCAAAATACAGTAAGTACAGTCCGACAACGTCAATGTCTTCCTCGTACAGCGCCATCCAGGAGTACTGATCCAGCCGATTGTATACGACTTCCGGCTTCTCAATCAGCGCCACCTGATGTTCCTGTCCCTCCGTGCGGTAGATCGGGAACTTGGCTCCCTCGCCCCAGATATCGACCACGTACACCGCATACTGTTTCCCCATAAACTGAAGCTGCGTATACTGATATCCGCTCAGGAAGCCCGAATGCTTTTTCTGGTAAATAAACCCGCAGAGTTCCCCTGTTGACAGATAAATCTCATACGGGGATCTTCCGGCTCCATAAGCGGTTATCCCTCTCTTTTTCAGCGATGAAATCGAGATGGGCTTCAGGATATAAGAACATCCCGAATTACTGTCGAAATGCAGCTGCGCATGGAATACGTCATTCGGGATCCGGGCGGACGCATATTTCCTGTCCTCCAGATACATCTCATATGCGGCCTGAAAGCCCTGTTTCGTCTGCACAAAAGAACCGTGGTTCATAAAGATCATCCGCCTTTCTTCCTGTCTATGCACCTCACACCTTCAAGATATGTCTTCACTTCACACACCACCCTGTCATATGCTGCCATAAATTTTTCATGGTTTTCCTGCACATAGGACACATTATTTTCATTTTTTAGTGCAAGTTCTAATCGCTTTGCCATATCTGATACAACCATTGCTCCGATATTAGCCAGATTCGCCTTCATCGCATGGATCTTGATACGATAATTTTCAAAATCAGCCTCCTCATAATACCGCCTCAGCTCCATAACAGAAGGAGAATCCAAAAACGTCTGAAGCATTTCCCTGTAGAATTCCTCATCCTCCATACAAAATACTTTTCCCTTTTCCCAATCCACAAGGCCATTTTCCGGCTGTGCGTCTTTGACATGATCACCGGATCCAACAGGGATTTCTTCCTTCTGTCCCAAATCATTCTTCATCAATAATTCTTCGGGAAGATACTTCTGAATCATTTCTTCCAGTTTTACCGCAATAATAGGCTTTGAAAGATAATCAGCAAATCCCTCCCGCAAAAACATTTCCCTTGCCCCGGAAACCGTGTTAGCGGTCAAAATAATGATGACTGCATCCCTGCTTCGATTCGCTTTCAGTTCTCTGATCCGTCTTAACGTCTCCACACCATCCATTTCCGGCATCAGATGATCCATAAAGATCATGTGATATGCATTTTTCTCTATTCGTACAAGACATTCTTCTCCACTCATTGCAGTGTCAATCTGCATGCCATGATTCTTAAGCAATCCCAAAAAGACTTTCAGATTCATCTCATTGTCATCTACAACAAGGATTTTGGCATACGGAGCATAAAACCGCTCCTTATCTTCTTCCTTAATTCCGATACCGGTATCCTTAACCGATACATACAATTGTACCACTCCTGCCGACACATTCTTTCCCGATACCGTAAGTGTCACTTTTCCCTCCGGTGTATATTTGACGGCATTTGTAAGAATATTCGCAATAATCTGTTTGAGCCTTACTTCATCTCCGTGCAGATGCACCGGAGTATTCGATTCCATTTCTAATGTAAGCTGCAGTTTTTTCTCTTCTGCCCTGGAGCGGATCATGTCTACCGTATCACTCAGCAAAATTGCCAAATCATAGTCAACCGGGATAATATCCATCTTCCCGCTCTCTATTTTAGAAAAATCCAGTATGTCATTGATCGGTGTCCGGATTTCATGGCTCATACTGGCCAAAAAATCTGACTTTGCACGATTCGCCTCCTGCGCAATTTTCCTGGCTCTTTCTGCTTCCTCCTTCGCCTTCTCTGCTACTCTTTTCGTTGCACTCAATTCTTCGATTGTAAGGAATATGGATATTCTCTGCCATACCCGGAATTTTCCAAAGTTGTAAATCAGGATCACCGCAGAGCACATGACAAAATAGCATGGAGCAGCATAGACAGCCAGATAAGCCGGTCCCTTTACATATGCCCCATTCTCTCAAATGTCTCTCCCCTAAGTTACACTTTATCTTCGGATTATCTTTCAGTTCCCGAACAGCACAAACGCTCACCTCGACTCCGCTTCGTGCTATTCATTCATCTTCGCGAGCTTCGCCGCCTGGTCGCGGGCACAGAACAAAAGCATCCATTGCTACCCCCGACCAATGCAACCAATACAAAAACTGCCAATACAATACAATTCAACTAACAGAACTTCATATTGCAAAAAGTAGCTT
>JALFTO010000002.1 GCA_022779165.1 Lachnospiraceae bacterium | reverse complement strand
GTGTCCGCAGCCATGCAGATGAAGATCAGCCGGAAGCAGATGAAGCTTGCCAGCAAGAGCAACGGTCTGTCGTATGCGCTCATCAGCGGTGTGCAGAAGATTAAACTGTCGGGCGCTGAGAAGAGGGCGTTCGCCAAATGGGGCGATCTGTATGCGGCGCAGGCAAAGCTCACCTATAATCCGCCAACCTTTATCAAGGTAAATGCGGTGCTGAATACGGCGGTTTCCCTGATTGGTACGATCATCCTCTATTATGAGGCGGTCAGGACGAACGTTTCCGTTGCCGATTATTATGCGTTCCACACGGCGTACGGCATGGTGTCCGGCGCGTTTATGGCGCTCGCGGGCATCGCGTTGAATGCGGCGCTCTTAAAGCCGATCTATGAGATGGTGACGCCGATCCTTGAGACGGTTCCCGAGGTGTCGGAGGGCAAGCAGGTGCTGACAAAACTGTCCGGCGGGATCGAGATCAACAATGTCTCGTTCCGCTACAACGAGAATATGCCGATGGTGTTGGATGACCTCTCACTCAAGATAAGGTCGGGACAGTATGTCGCGATCGTTGGCAGGACCGGCTGCGGCAAGTCCACGCTGATGCGGCTTCTGCTCGGGTTCGAGCGTCCGGACAAGGGCGCGATCTATTATGACGGAAAAGATATGAATACGATCGATCTCAAGTCGCTGCGGCGGAAGATCGGTGTCGTGATGCAGGACGGGAAGCTGTTCCAGGGGGATGTGTATTCCAATATCGTTATCTCGGCGCCCTGGCTGACGCTGGATGACGCGTGGGAGGCGGCGGAGCTTGCCGGCATCGCGGAGGATATCCGGCATATGCCGATGGGGATGAATACACTCATCTCCGAAGGCTCCGGAGGGATCTCCGGCGGGCAGCGCCAGCGGCTGATGATCGCGAGGGCAATCGCACCAAAGCCAAAGATTCTGATGTTTGACGAGGCGACCAGTGCGCTCGACAATCTGACACAGAAGAGGGTGTCCGAGTCGCTCGAGGCGCTCAAGTGCACGAGGATTGTGATCGCACACCGTCTTTCCACAATCAGGCAGTGCGACCGGATCATCGTTCTCGATCAGGGGAAGATCATCGAGGACGGTACATATCAGGAGCTGATTGACCGGGGCGGATTCTTTGCGGAGCTGGTTGCGCGCCAGCAGCTGGACGAGGAGAAGCCCGGCGCATAGGCGGCAAAGTATCGGTTCGTAAAAATTTAAAAAAGTTGTATCCCTTTTTCCCGATGGTTCGTATCAATAAACAGAAGCGGATGAAACAGAACGGACGGAAAAGAGGGCGAGTTTTATGACAATAGAACAAGGGGAAAACATAACAAGGGGAACAAAAGAGAATTGGAACACACAGGAGTGCGTCTGCTCCGTGTGTGGGAAGCGAAGCATTCATCCGCTTTTTTCCAGCTGGCTTTGCAATCCCTGCAGAAGTAAAATCATTGCAGACGAAATGCAAAAAAGGCGGGAAATCCGTCCGGGAATGCTTTGAGGGGAAAACCCGCAGGGACAGAGCAGTTTCAGAAAAGAGATAGTAGAAAGGAGAAAAAAACAATGGATGAAGCAAAAAGACAGGAAGTGTTGGAGAAAATCAAAGGCGCAAAGTCAGTGGAGGAGCTGATTGAGATCGCAAAGAAAGATGGCGTGGAGCTTTCCGGGGAGAATGCGGAAGCAATTCTGGCTGAGATCAACAAGAGCGGCGAGCTTTCCGATGAGGATCTGGAGAAAGTTGCCGGAGGCAAGAGATGGTGGGAGTTCTGGAAATAACAGAATGCTGCTGACAAGGCACTTGGAAATTAAGGGATATCAATATGGAAAAAATGTTAAAAAGATTGTTCGATTATCAGAAGTTTTCCGGCAACAGCCGGCTGGAAGCGATGATCAGGGATACAGAGAGTCGGTACGATAGCGTATTGTCCGATGATGATCTGGAATATGTGAATGCTGCCGGAGACACATACCATCCGAAACGGGATAAGCATATCAGGGAGGGCTCCTGACATGGAACTTACGGAAGAAAACAGGGAGAAGCTGTATGCTGATTTCCACAATAAGGTTGCGCGATATGTCGCAGGAAAAGTACCAAATCCTCACGATGCGGAGGATTTGGTTTCCTGCGTTTTTCTGAAGGTGTATCAGAAACTGGACTCCTTTGATGAGCGTAAGGCTGCTGTGTCCACATGGATCTACACGATCGCCCAGAACACGGTAATTGATTATTACCGGACCAGGAAGCAGTTTTCCGAACTGCCGGAAGATCTCACGGAGGAGAGTGAGATTGATCTGAAGCTGATCAATGATGAGAGGCTGGAGCAGCTCTGCGCGGCGCTGGAACAGCTTGATATGCGGTCGCGCGATCTGATCATTCTGCATTATTACAAAGGATTTACCCTGAAAATTGTTGCGGAAAAGATGCAGATGTCTTACGCCAATGCCAAGGTGATACATCGGAGAGCATTGCAGAAGCTGCGGGGATTCTTAGGCGAGAATGAATAAGAGAATACATATGGCAAATATCATAACAGCCTGCCGGATCGTGTGCAGCGCGGTACTTTTGTTCCTGCCGGCGCTGTCACCTGCGTTTTATACCGTCTATCTGATCGGCGGCTTCACGGACATGATAGACGGAACGATAGCGAGGAAGATGGGGACGGAGAGTGCGTTTGGTGCAAAGCTGGATTCGGTTGCGGATTTTTCGTTCATTATAGTGTGTCTTTTAAAGATCCTGCCTGTCGTGGAGCTTCCACGCTGGTTATGGATCTGGATTCTGTTGATCGCACTGATCAAGATCAGCAGTGTCGTGTCAGGGTTTGTGCGCTGGGGCAAATTGATTGGGGAGCATACGATCCTGAACAAAGCGATGGGATTTTTGTTGTTTGTGCTGCCTTTTACATTAAAGGGAATCCCGCTGCAGTACAGCAGCGGATTCTTATGCATTATGGCAACAGTCGCGGCGCTTCAGGAGGGGTATTATATCCGGACGGGACAGGAGAAGCGATAGGATCTCTGAGGGGAGATAAGATAGTTTGCTGACACCGGCATAGGATTTTGGGGAATCAGAAAAGGTGTGAAGTCTTTCATAATTCAATAAAGACTTCATACCTTAGATAGTTCTTATTTAATCTTGTAAACTTGTTTCAATATCTTCAATTTCTTTTAGGTATTCTCTTTTTAACTTTTCATACTCTTCATTTTCAAGTAATTCAAGCTTTCGCTGTAATTCTGTAAGGTGTTTTCGTAATTCATACTTGAATTGTATATCAGTTGGCATATATTCATCACTCACTTCCTACCACCGCCTTTCGTTGGTGATATTATATCATAGTGTGAAGTCTTTATTCAATTATCAATGTACTTTCTGCTTTTCATTTATTTTTTGTGAATTACAAGATTATCAGGCTACTCTCTGATAATGATTGAAGAATATGATAGAAAATAGTAGAATATGAGATAGAAATTTTGTATCAGTGTCTTTCTTGGGGAAAGACGAATGTATGGAGGAATGAGAATATGAAGATCGGTATTTTGGGAGCGGGCGGAATTGCGCGTGTTATGGCGGAAACAGTAAACGGCATGGAGGAGGCACAGTGCTATGCGGTTGCGGCAAGGGATCTTGGCAGGGCACAAAAGTTTGCCGAAGAGTTTGGCGTGGAGAAAGCATATGGCTCTTATGAGGAGATGCTGCAGGATCCGCAGGTGGAACTGGTATACATAGCAACGCCGCATTCTCACCATTATGAACATGTGAAGCTCTGTCTGGAGCACGGCAAGCACGTGCTCTGTGAGAAGGCGTTTACCGCTAACGCGGCGCAGGCGGAGGAAATCCTGAAAATGGCGGAGGAAAAGGGTCTCCTTCTGACGGAGGCAATCTGGACAAGGTATATGCCCATGCGCAAGACGATCGATGAGGTCGTGGCGAGCGGTATCATCGGCAAGATCACTTCGCTTTCTGCCAACTTAGGTTATGTAATCGAGCAGAATGAGCGTATCCACGCGCCGGAACTGGCGGGTGGCGCATTGTTGGATCTGACGGTCTATCCGCTCAATTTTGCTTCGATGGTATTCGGGGACGATATCGTGAAGGTGGATGCATCCTGCGTGAAGATCGATACCGGAGTGGATGGGCAGGATAACGTTATGTTAACCTATAGAGACGGAAAGATGGCAACACTGTACACGACGATTCATGCCCAGACAGACAGACGCGGCATGATCAACGGCAGCCTCGGATATATCGAGATCGAGAATATCAATAATTATGAGAGCATGAAAGTATATGATCTTGACCGCAAGGTCATTGCCTCTTATGAGGCGCCGAAGCAGATCACGGGATATGAATATGAGGTGAGAGCCGCGATCAGGGCGATTCGGGAAGGGAAGACAGAATGTGAGGAGATGCCCCATGCTGAGACGATCAAAATGATGAAGCTGATGGATCGCATCAGAGCAGATTTCGGGATTGTATATCCGTTTGAATAAACAATAACGGTGGTTTGCAAATTCATAAAGCAAGGAAGAAATATGGAATTAAAGAAATTAAACTAGGACTTAACAGTGTGCAAGGTAAAAGAGATCAAACCGGAGGATCTGAGGGGAGAACTGTGTTTTGTCGGGAAAACCGACGAGGAACTGTCTCTTGTCTGTATGACGGAGTATGTGCCGGCGGATACGCTTGAACGAGAGGACGGATGGAAGGGATTCCGAATTCAGGGGGTCCTTGATTTCTCGTTGATCGGAATACTGGCTCCGATCGCGACAATCCTCGCAGATCATAAGATCGGGATTTTTGCGGTTTCCACCTTTAATACAGATTACATACTGGTGAAGAAGGAAAAATTTGATGCGGCAATCTCTGCACTGGCCGGGGCCGGTTATACAATTGTATAAAGAGATAAAATTTAATTTAAACATAATAAATAGCAGAAAATGAATGGCAGAAAGGACAAATGACATGAACAGAGCAGAAGCAATGGAACTGTTAAGGAAGCACAACAAGGATCCGTTTCATATTCAGCATGCGCTGACAGTGGAGGGTGTGATGAAATGGTATGCAAAAGAACTTGGTTTTGCAGAGGAAGCGGACTACTGGGGGATTGTCGGACTATTGCACGACATTGACTTTGAAGAGTATCCGGAGCAGCACTGTATCAAAGCGCCGGAGCTGCTGCGAGAGGGCGGTGCGGATGATGCGCTGATCCACGCAGTCTGCTCTCACGGATATGGAATAACAGTTGATATTAAACCGGAACATCAGATGGAGAAGGTGCTTTTTGCGGCAGATGAATTGACCGGGCTTATCTGGGCGGCGGCGCTCATGCGTCCTTCCAAAAGCACAAAGGACATGGAGCTGAAGTCTCTCAAGAAAAAGTATAAGAGCAAGGGCTTTGCGGCGGGCTGCTCCAGAGAGGTAATTGAGCAGGGCGCGCAGATGCTCGACTGGGAGCTCGACGAACTGCTCTCTAAGACGCTGGAAGCCATGAGATCCTGCGAGGATTCGATCACAGAACAGATGGAAAAGCTCTGATTCCGGAACGCCGGAACAAAGCCGGACGGACAGTATCCGATCCGGGTTCGAGTCAGCGCCTGATGGACAGAATCTGATCCAGGATTGCATCGGCGGCAGCTTCCTTGCTCATCAGAGGAAGCTCTGTCACACCGTCCGGTGTAATCAGTGTGATAATGTTGGTGTCGGTTCCAAAGCCGGCACCTTTTATTTTGAGATTATTTGCGGCAATCATATCCAGATTCTTTTTGACGAGCTTTGCTCTGGAGTTTTCCAGCATATGTTCAGTTTCCATGGAGAAACCGCACAGGAACTGGCTGTCTTTCTTGTGCTCTCCCAGATATTTCAGGATATCGTCCGTGCGCTCCAATTCGATCGAGAGTGTGTCGTCGGATTTCTTGATCTTCTCGGAAGCAACGGTTGCGGGGCGATAGTCGGCTACCGCGGCAGCCTTGATGATGATATCCTGTTCGTCACTGACTGCGGTCACGGCGTCAAACATATCTTTGGCAGAGATGACGGGGACAACGTGCACATAGGGCGGCGGTGTGAGATCGACGGGGCCTGTCACCAGAGTGACATCTGCGCCGCGCAGCATCGCCTGCTTTGCCAGTGCATATCCCATCTTGCCGGTAGAATGATTGGTAATGTAACGCACCGGATCGATGGCTTCCCTTGTCGGTCCGGCAGTGACCAAAATCTTTTTGCCTGCCAGATCTTTCTCGTGGGAAATAGCGCGCTCGATCGCCTGATACAGTCGTTCCGGTTCCGGCATTTTGCCCGCACCGGTATCGCCGCAGGCAAGGTAGCCCTCCGCGGGCGTCAGAATCTCCATACCGTAGTGACGACATTTCTTCAGATTGTCCTGCAGAATTGGATTCTCATACATATGCGTATTCATTGCAGGTGCGATGATCTTCGGACAGGAGCACGCGAGAAACGTGGTGGTCAGCATGTCGTCCGCGATGCCGTTTGCCACCTTTGCGATCACATTGGCGGAGGCAGGCGCGATCAGAAAGACCTGCGCCTGCTTTGCCAATGCGACATGTTCCACACTGTATTCAAAATTCCGGTCAAAGGTGTCGATCAGACACTTGTTTCCGGTCAGCGTCTCAAAGGTGATGGGATTGATGAAGTTCGTGGCGTTGCGTGTCATGATCACGGTGATGTCAGCACCCTGTTTTTTTAACATACTCGCCAGTGCGGCGATCTTATAGGCAGCGATGCTGCCGGTCACTCCCAGAACGATCTTTTTCTCTTTTAACATGGCAACGATTCCTCTCCCTTCATGATCTGATGGATCCTATTTTTCCCCGTATAACGGGAACAGTCTTGCCAGAATCTGGCCGACACCCAATACAATAACAGCTGCTACGATTGCTTCCGGGACACCCTGCATACCGATAACGGACAGGATCAGACCGTGAAGTGCGGTGGGAAGGATATTACTTGCATTTGCATAGCTTTCACCGAACAAAAAGAAGATGCCGTACATAACGAGCAGCGTGTTGGTCAGCGAACCGACGAGACCGGCAGCGACAAAGCTCACGGAGCGTGCGCCTTTTTTGTTTTTTGTCACAGATATAATGAACTTAAATATATAATAAGAAGTAATGCCGATCAGAATACGTGGGATAAAGCAGACGATCAGACTTTTGATACCTCCGTGCACACCGCCGACCGTGTAGAATGGCGAGAACACAAAGGAAGTCGGGTTTGGTGTGAAAGTAGCTTTGATCAGGCTTGTCAGTCCGAACAGGAATCCTAAGAATGCCCCTTTCTTTGGACCTAAGAACAGTGCCCCGAGAATGACCGGGATGTGGATGATGGTGGCGTTCATCAAGCCGAGGGGAATATATCCCAGAAAAGGCACGGACGCCATGATGATGATGATGGCGGCAAAAAGAGCCGTCAGCACCAGTTGCTTGGTTTGATTTTCTTTCATTTTTTTCCTCCTGTTATCATTCTTCTTACTGAAGATAC
The DNA here is from genome assembly GCA_022779165.1 of Lachnospiraceae bacterium. Classification (GTDB taxonomy): domain Bacteria; phylum Bacillota; class Clostridia; order Lachnospirales; family Lachnospiraceae; genus VSOB01. The sequence continues at coordinate 19,773 of JALFTO010000002.1, read as the reverse complement.
AATACGCACGTATCATACCACGGTTTGTAAAAGGTGACAATAGATTTTAACCTTGAGTTTCCGCAGTTACGGATAAAGCTGCGGAAACTCAAGTTGCATTATGCTTGAATTTTATATGGAAAGAGTGTAAAATCGGTAGGGAATATGATACAGAAGGAGAAGTTTACATGGCACTGAGTAAAAAGCCGGTTACGGGAATGAAAGACATCCTGCCTGCGGAGATGCAGATCAGGGATTACGTGATCGGAGTGATCAAGGAAACGTATGCGAAATTCGGATTTACTTCCATTGAAACACCCTGTGTGGAAAATATTGCAAACTTAAGCAGCAAGCAGGGCGGTGAGAATGAGAAGCTGATCTTTAAGATATTGAAAAGAGGAGAGAAGCTGAATCTGGAGACAGCAGAGACGGAGGCCGATCTCGTTGACGGCGGTCTGCGCTATGACCTGACCGTGCCGCTGGTGCGCTATTATTCCAATCATGCGAATGAGCTGCCCTCCCCATTCAAGGCATTGCAGATGGGCAATGTGTGGCGTGCAGACAGACCGCAGCGAGGACGCTACCGTCAGTTCATGCAGTGCGATATTGATATTCTCGGGGAGCCTTCCAATCTGGCAGAGATCGAGCTGATCCTTGCCACGACGACGACGCTCGGCAAGCTCGGCTTCAAAAATTTCCAGATCAGGATCAACGAGAGACGGATCCTCAAGGCGATGGCGGCCTACAGCGGTTTTGCAGAGGAGGATTACGATACGGTATTCATTATCCTGGACAAGATGGATAAGATCGGTCTGGAGGGCGTGAAGGCGGAACTCGCGGAGAGCGGTTTCGACCAGGCTGCGATTGAGAAGTATGTCGGTCTCTTTGAGGGGCTTGAGAGTGCGCAGGATGGTCTTTCCTATCTGGCGGACACGCTTGCGGGCGTGCTGGAAGAGGACGTGAGAGAGAGCCTTCAGGAGATCATAGACAGCGTGAAAGCAACGAAAGCGTCGGAGTTTGAGATCGTGTTTGATCCCACGCTGGTTCGTGGCATGTCTTATTATACGGGGACGATCTTTGAGATCGCCATGCCGGAGTTCGGCGGCAGCTGCGGAGGCGGCGGACGCTATGATAAGATGGTCGGGAAATTTACCGGCAAGGATGTGCCGGCGTGCGGATTTTCCATCGGATTTGAGCGGATCATTCTGTTGCTCATGGAGAGCGGCTTCCAGGTGCCGGGCAAACCTGCCAAAACGGCGTTTCTGATCGAGAAGGGCGTGTCCGGCCAGATGCTCTGCGATGTGATCGCGCAGGCACAGAAAGAGCGGCAGAACGGCACGCAGGTGCTCGTTGCGCGCATGAACAAGAATAAGAAGTTCCAGAAGGAGCAGCTGACGGCAGAAGGCTATCAGGAGTTCAGAGAATTTTATAAAAATCCCTTACAGCAGTAAGGATATGTATGCAGGAGGCATAGGATAAAAATGGCAGAAGCAATGAAGGGTCTCAAGAGGACTCACAGATGTACGGAAGTGACCGTCGGAGATGTGGGAAGCACCGTCACCGTCATGGGATGGGTGCAGAAGCAGAGGAACAAGGGAGGAATCATCTTTGTGGATCTGCGGGATCGCTCCGGAATCTTACAGATTATATTTGAGGAGAGCGACTGTGGTGCGGAGAATTTTGCCAAGGCAGAGACCCTGCGAAGCGAGTTCGTGATCGCGGTGGTAGGTAAGGTTGAGAAAAGGGCGGGTGCCGTCAATGAGAATCTCGCAACAGGTGAAATTGAGATCAGGGCAGAGCAGGTTCGTATCCTGTCGGAAGCGCTGACACCGCCGTTCCCTATTGAGGCGAATTCCAAGACAAAAGAGGAGCTTCGCTTAAAATACCGGTATCTGGACCTTCGTCGTCCGGATATCCAGCGCAATATTATTCTCAGAAGTAAGATTGTTGCGAATATCAGAAAGTTTATGACAGAGGAAGGATTCCTCGAGATTGAGACACCGATCTTAGGCAAGTCGACACCCGAGGGAGCCAGGGACTATCTCGTGCCGAGCCGTGTGCATCCGGGAACCTTTTACGGACTGCCGCAGTCGCCGCAGCTTTTCAAGCAGCTGCTGATGTGCTCCGGGTATGACCGGTATTTCCAGATCGCGAAATGCTTCCGCGACGAGGATCTGCGTGCGGACAGACAGCCTGAGTTTACCCAGGTGGATATGGAGCTTTCCTTCGATGACGTCGATGATGTGATCGGGGTGAACGAGAGACTTTTGCAATATGTATGCAAGGAAGCGATCGGGCTGGAGATCTCCCTTCCGATTCCCAGGATGACCTGGAAGGAAGCGATGGAACGCTTCGGTTCCGACAAGCCGGATACCCGGTTCGGAATGGAGCTTGTGAATGTATCCGACGTGGTAAAAGGATGCGGCTTCGGCGTGTTTACGTCTGCGCTGGAATCAGGCGGTTCCGTGCGCGGTATCAATGCCAAAGGACAGGCGGAGATGCCGAGAAAGAAGATCGATGCGCTGGTTGATTTTGCCAAGGGCTACGGTGCGAAAGGTCTGGCGTATCTGAGTGTGCTGCCGGATGGAACGTACAAGTCTTCCTTTGCGAAGTTCATGACGGAGGAGGAACTGAAAGCGCTCGTTGCCGCCATGAATGGAGAGCCGGGAGATCTGTTGCTCTTTGCCGCGGACAAGGATGCGATCGTGTTCAGCGTGCTCGGCGCCCTGCGTCTGGAGGTCGGCGAGCAGATGGGTCTCATCGATCATGATAAATTCAATTTCCTTTGGGTGACAGAGTTTCCGCTGCTTGAGTGGAGCGAGGAGGAGAACAGGTTTGTAGCGGTTCACCATCCCTTTACAATGCCGATGGATGAGGATTTGCAATACATTGATACAGATCCGGGCAGAGTGCGCGCCAAAGCGTACGACATCGTCCTGAACGGAACAGAGCTGGGCGGCGGATCTGTGCGTATCTATCAGAGCGATGTGCAGGAGAAGATGTTTGAGGTGCTGGGCTTTACCAAAGAGGATGCCCATAACCGCTTCGGTTTCCTGCTGGATGCTTTCAAATACGGTGTTCCGCCTCACGCAGGACTGGCTTACGGCCTGGATCGTATGGTGATGCTTCTGGTGAAAGCGGACAGTATCAGGGAGGTTATGGCGTTCCCCAAGGTAAAGGATGCCTCCTGTCTGATGACAAATGCGCCTGATGTGGTGGATGAGGTACAGCTTAAGGAACTGCATCTGGAGCTTGCACCGGAATCCGACAAGGCAGAGGACAGCGAGTAGCCTGCCCGGAATCCGGTCGGGAAAAACAAAGTGAATAAACTGCACCATTCTTTCTGAAAAAGCATATGCTATAGAAAGACGTCTATGGAGTTTTTTATGGCTATTACGATCGTGCTCGACGCAGGCCATGGCGGGGCAAATCCCGGCGCGGTCTATGAGGGAAGACAGGAGAAGGATGATGCACTGGCGTTAACACTGGCAATCGGGAATTATCTGCAGAATGCCGGTGTTAATGTGGTATATACGAGAACCGAGGATGTGTATGAAACGCCTTACCGGAAGGCGCAGGAGGCAAACTGGGCGGGAGCGGATTATTTTATCTCCATTCACCGCAATTCCAGCGCATATCCCAATACGTATTCCGGAGTGGAATCGCTAGTCTACAGTGATGTGGGGATCGCCGGTATCATGGCGCGCAACATCAACAGGCAGTTGTCCTATCTGGGATTTCAGAACCTCGGCGTGACGGAACGTCCCAATCTGATCGTGCTGAACAGCACCGAGATGCCGGCTGTGCTTGTGGAGGTCGGCTTTATCAATACAGATGCGGACAATGTTCTGTTTGATGTGGAGTTTGATGCGATCGCACAGGCGATCGCCTACGGAATATTGGAATCAATCTACATGGAGCTTGAATAATCATTCCTATGAAAAAACTTTTACAACAAAAAAAGAATAGCGGTCTGTCCCAGATCCAGATCATCGCGCTGGGATTTTTCCTGATCATTATGGCGGGAACCTTTCTGCTGATGCTTCCTTTTTCCTCAAAAGGGCAGCCGGCATCGTTTCTGACTGCGCTGTTTACGGCCACCAGCGCTACGTGTGTGACCGGTCTGGTCGTGGTGGATACCTTCTGCAGCTGGACGCTTTTTGGTCAGCTTGTGATCCTGTGCCTGATACAGGTTGGCGGTCTCGGATTTGTGACGATCGCTGTGTTCTTTTCCATCTATATCAGACGGACTATCTCCCTGAGGGAGAGAGGGCTGATGCAGGAGAGTGTGAACACGCTGCAGATCGCGGGCGTAGTGCGTCTGGCAAAGCTGATCGTCAAAGGGACATTTTTGTTTGAAGGGATCGGAGCCATCCTGTTGGCGCTCCGTTTCGTACCGCGATTCGGTCCGGCGAGGGGCATATATTTCGGGATTTTTCATTCGGTATCGGCGTTTTGCAACGCGGGCTTTGATCTGATGGGAGAGGCGACGGGCGAGTACAGTTCGCTTGTGTCCTATGTCGGCGATCCGGTGGTAAACCTGACGATCATGACACTGATCGTCATCGGCGGTATCGGTTTTGTCGTCTGGGATGATGTCCGGAGTAAAGGACTGCGTTTCCACCGCTATAAACTGCAGACAAAGGTTGTGATGACAGTGACGGCGATCCTTATCTTTGGCAGTGCATTGGTGTTCTGGCTTCTGGAGCGGCAGCATCTGATGGCGGATATGACGGTTTCTGAGGCAGTGTTTGCTTCTTTGTTCAGTTCCGTGACTGCGAGGACAGCAGGCTTTAATACCATCGATACGGCAGCACTGACTCCGGGAAGCAAGCTGTTGACCATAGTGTTAATGTTTATCGGCGGCAGTCCCGGTTCTACGGCGGGCGGTATCAAGACGACGACGATAGTGGTTCTTATCATGTATGCGATCAGCACGCTGAGCAATCAGAGCGGTTGTAATGTATTTGACCGGAGAGTGCCGGAGGATATGGTGCGCAAGGCAGGTGTCGTACTGATCCTGAATCTGGGACTTGCCATTACCGCTGGTGTGTTCATCTGCGGCCTGCAGCCACACGTCCCGCTGGAATCGGTCCTGTTTGAGGTATTCTCGGCGATTGGTACGGTGGGAATGTCGACCGGGATCACCAGAGAACTGGGAACAGCGTCGCGGTATATTATCATTTTCCTGATGTACTGTGGCAGGATCGGCAGTATGACGTTTGCGCTGAGCTTCACCAGACGTAAAAATGTGAATCCGGTGCAGCTTCCCGTGGGACACCTGCCTGTGGGCTAATGCGGCCGGAAACGCGAAAATGACTGATAGAGAATGAATTTGATGGAGGAAACATGATATGAAGACGGCGCTTATTATCGGAATGGGAAAATTCGGACACCATCTGTGCCACAGGCTGGTTTCTCTTGGGAATCAGGTGATGATCGTGGATGAGAACGAGGAAGCACTGGAGGATATGGTGGAGGAAGTGACCAGCGCCAAAATCGGGGACTGTACGAAGGAAGATGTGCTCAAGATGCTGGGCGTGGGAAATTTTGATTATTGCTTTGTGTGTATCGGCAATAACTTCCAGAGCAGTCTGGAGATTACCAGTCTCCTGAAAGAAATGGGAGCAAAGCACGTGATCAGCAAGGCGGTGCGTGATATTCAGGCGAAGTTCCTGCTGCGAAACGGCGCCGATGAAGTGATCTATCCCGACCGGGATATCGCGGAGCGTCTGGCAGTCAGATGTTCGGTCAGCAATGTGTTTGACTATATCGAACTGACCAAAGAATATTCCATCTACGAGATTCTTCCATTGAAAGAATGGATCGGGAAGTCCGTTATGGAATTGAATTTCCGTGCGGTGTACCATGTGAATATTCTGGGTGTCAAGGAGGGCAATCATACGAACTTTATGATTCCTGCGAATCATGTTTTCAAAGAGGGAGAGCATCTGATCGTCATGGGTGACAATGACGATGTGTTCAAGATATTGAAAAGACTGAACTGATCTTTGGAAAAATAAGGGAAGCATATTCGAACTATACCCACAGGATATGGTAAGTATAAAAATTTGGTATACCAAAAAAGTTGACAAAAAACTCCCCGGCGTATAATATATAGTGCAAAAAACAAGGCAAATGGAGGAGTTTATTATGAAAAAAAGATTTATGAGCCTTGTTGTGGCGTCAGTTGTGGCAGCTGCTTCCATCACAGGATGCGGCAGTGCAGCAGGATCTGATACCGCAGCAACAACACAGTCAACCGAAAGCGCAGCAGAGAGCACAGAGAGCGGAGAGACAACCGCTGCAGGAGCCGCCTTCAAAGTAGGTGGCATCGGACCTGTGACCGGCGGTGCGGCAATTTACGGACAGGCAGTTAAGAACGGTGCCCAGCTTGCAGTTGATGAGATCAATGCGGCAGGCGGCGTGAACGGCGCAACACTGGAACTGAATTTCCAGGATGATGAGCATGATGCCGAGAAGGCTGTCAATGCATACAACACATTGAAGGACTGGGGAATGCAGATGCTCCTCGGTACCGTGACAAGTACTCCCTGTATCGCAGTAAGCGAGAAGGCTAAGGATGACAATATGTTCCTGCTGACACCTTCAGGTTCCGCAGTGGACTGCGTAAAGTATGACAATGCTTTCCGTGTATGTTTCTCCGATCCTGACCAGGGTGCAAAATCAGCACAGTATATCGGTGAGAACAAGCTTGCTACAAAGGTAGCGGTTATCTATAACAGCTCTGACGTATATTCTTCCGGAATCTATCAGACGTTTGCGGCAGAGGCTCCGAACCAGGGCATCGAGGTTGTGTCTGCTGAGGCGTTTACCGCAGACAGCAACACAGATTTCTCCGTACAGCTTCAGAAGGCAAAGGATGCAGGCGCTGAGCTCGTATTCCTGCCGATCTATTACACAGAGGCTTCCATCATCTTAGGACAGGCAGACAAGATGGGATATGATCCGATGTTCTTCGGATGTGACGGTCTTGACGGACTGCTCACTGTTGAAGATTTTGATACTGCACTGGCAGAGGATGTTATGCTTCTGACACCGTTTGCGGCAGATGCAAAGGATGATCTCACACAGAAGTTTGTAAAGGCTTATCAGGATGCATACGGCGATATTCCGAATCAGTTTGCAGCAGATGCTTATGATGGAATCTATGCGATGAAGGCAGCGATCGAGCAGAGCGGTGTGACTCCCGATATGAGCGCTTCCGATATCTGTGACGCATTCAAGGGTGCGATGACTCAGATCAAGATTGATGGTCTTACCGGCGCAGAAATGACCTGGAGTGCGGAAGGTGAGCCGAACAAAGCTCCTAAGGCTGTTAAGATTAAGAATGGCGCTTACACAGCAATGTAAGAGGCCGGTCTGAACATAGGCTTCCGGTATATCGGAATACAAAAAGATTGAAATGGAATGCAGACTAAGGTACAATGTGAAAGGGAAAGGGCCCGGGTAGCACTGTACCTTTCTGTATTCATGACAGCAGAGGTCCGCAGGTCGGACATTTTGCTGCTTACAATAAAGTTAAGAGGTGTCTTTATGAGTTTTATATCCTATTTAATCAATGGCGTCAGCCTTGGAAGTGTGTATGCGATTATCGCGCTCGGATATACCATGGTTTACGGAATCGCCAAGATGCTTAATTTTGCTCATGGCGATGTCATTATGGTCGGCGGGTATGTGGTATTTGTGATGGTGAGCGGAATGGGGCTTCCTCCCCTGCTTGGCATTCTGGTGTCCATGGCAGCCTGCACGGTGCTGGGCATTACGATAGAGCGAGTCGCGTACAGACCTCTGCGGATGGCGGCTTCCCCGCTGGCAGTGCTGATCACGGCGATCGGTGTCAGCTACCTGCTGCAGAATCTGGCGCTGCTGATTTTCGGAGCCAATACGAAGTCCTTTACCTCAGTGGTGACGATCGCTCCGATTGAGCTGGCGGGCGGACAATTGATTATTTCAGGGGAAACCATTGTGACGATTGCGGCCTGTATCGTGATCATGGCAGGGTTGACTCTTTTTATCCGGAAGACAAAGGCAGGGCAGGCAATGCTTGCCGTGTCAGAAGATAAGGGCGCGGCGCAGCTCATGGGTGTCAATGTGAACGGTACGATCGCACTGACGTTTGCAATCGGTTCCTGTCTGGCAGCGCTGGCGGGCGTGCTGCTGTGCTCCACATATCCGTCCCTGACGCCTTACACAGGCGCTATGCCGGGTATCAAGGCTTTTGTGGCGGCAGTGTTCGGCGGGATCGGTTCGATACCGGGTGCCATGATCGGCGGAATCCTGCTTGGCATCATCGAGATCCTGGGCAAGGCTTACATATCATCACAGATGGCGGATGCCATCGTGTTTGCGGTGCTGATCGTGGTTCTTCTTGTGAAGCCTACCGGAATCCTTGGCAAAAAGATTCAGGAGAAAGTGTAGGGCAGAAGAGATGAATAAGAAAAAAATTCGGAAAAATAATTTCATAACATATGGTATGGTATTGGCGGTCTACGCGATCGCGATGCTGATGCAGATGACAGGTCATATGTCGAGCCTGATGAAAGGACTGTTGGTGCCGCTTTGCATCTATGTGATCCTGGCGGTTTCTTTGAATCTTGTTGTCGGCATTCTGGGAGAACTGAGCCTCGGACATGCGGGATTTATGTGTGTGGGAGCTTTCTCGGGTGCATTCTTTTCCATGTGCACCAAGGATGCGATGCCGGATGCACTCCGATTCCTGATCGCGCTTATTATCGGCGCTGTGGTGGCTGCAGCATGCGGTATCCTGATCGGTATTCCGGTTCTTCGGTTAAAGGGTGACTATCTGGCCATCGTGACGCTCGCATTCGGTGAGATTATCAAGAATCTTGTGAATGTACTCTATATCGGCAGGGACAGCAACGGATTCCACTTCTCCATGAAGGATATGATGGCGCTCGGAATGGAGCCGGACGGTGTCGTGATCATCAACGGACCGCAGGGAATCACAGGAACTCCCGGGGATTCCAACTTTACGATCGGCGTGGTGCTGGTAATGATTACACTGTTTATCGTGCTGAATCTGATCGATTCCAGGGACGGACGTGCGATCATGTCGATCCGCGATAACCGCATCGCGGCGGAGTCCATCGGAATCAATATCACGAAATACAAACTTATGGCATTTACAATTGCATCTTCGATCGCCGGTGTGGCGGGTGTCTTGTATGCACACAATCTGTCCACGCTGACAGCGCTTCCCAAGAACTTCGGATACAATATGTCGATCATGATCCTTGTATTTGTTGTGTTGGGAGGAATCGGGAATATCAGAGGTTCCGTGATCTCAGCAGTGGTGCTGACCCTGCTGCCGGAGCTGCTGCGCGGACTGAGCGATTACCGTATGCTGATCTATGCGATCGTGCTGATCGTGATGATGCTCTTTAACTGGGCACCGAAGGCGATCGAGTTCAGGGAGCGGTATTCCATCAAACGGCTGATCCATAAGAACAAAGCAAAGGAGGAGCAGTAAAATGGCATTACTGGATGTAGACAATCTGAGTATCTCCTTCGGCGGCTTACGTGCGGTGGATGATTTTGAGATTCATATTGAGAAAGGACAGCTTTATGGCCTGATCGGACCGAATGGTGCCGGTAAGACGACCGTCTTTAACCTGCTCACGGGAGTGTATAAACCCGATGAGGGCAATATCGTACTTGACGGGAAGAACATCACAGGACAGAAGACGATAGAGATTAATAAGGAAGGGATTGCGAGAACCTTCCAGAATATCAGACTTTTTAAGAATATGACGGTGCTTGACAATGTCAAGGCGGGACTGCACAATTCTCATCACTATTCCACTCTGGCGGGAATCTTCAGGCTGCCCGTTTATTTCAAGGTTGAGAAGGAAATGGATGAACGTGCGCTGGAACTGCTGGAGGTGTTTGATCTGGCGGGCGAGGCGGATTATCTTGCGGCCAATCTTCCTTACGGCAAGCAGCGGAAGCTGGAGATCGCGAGGGCGCTGGCGACGGAGCCGAAGCTTCTTCTGCTGGATGAGCCTGCGGCCGGAATGAATCCGAATGAGACAAAGGAACTGATGGACACGATCCGTCTGATCCGGGATAAATTTGATATGACAATTCTGCTCATTGAGCATGACATGAAACTGGTATCTGGTATCTGTGAGAAACTGACGGTACTCAACTTCGGCAAGATCCTGACACAGGGTGATACCAGCACTGTACTCAATGATCCCGAGGTAATCAAGGCATATCTGGGTGAATAGGAGGAAATGATCAATGGCGATGCTTGAAGTAAAAGATCTGGAAGTATATTATGGTATGATCCAGGCGATCAAAGGGATTTCCTTTCATGTGGATCAGGGTGAGGTCATCGCGCTGATCGGTGCGAACGGCGCCGGCAAGACGACCACGCTCCACACAGTGACGGGACTGCTCTCGGCGAAGCGCGGCTCTATCCTGTTTGAGGGAAAGGATATCACAAAAGTACCGGCGCACAAGATCGTGGCCATGGGAATGGCACATGTGCCGGAGGGCAGGAGAGTGTTTGCACAGCTTTCCGTGCTTCAGAATCTGAAGATGGGCGCTTACACAAGGAAAGATAAAGAAGAGATCGAGAATACCTTGAAGATGGTGTATGAGAGATTCCCGAGGCTTGAGGAACGTCAGAACCAGATGGCGGGGACGTTGTCCGGCGGCGAGCAGCAGATGCTTGCCATGGGGAGGGCGCTGATGAGCCATCCCAAGATCATTCTGATGGATGAGCCTTCGATGGGACTGTCCCCGATCTTTGTCAATGAGATTTTTGACATCATCAAAGAGGTCAGCAAGAGCGGAACGACAGTGCTTCTGGTAGAACAGAATGCGAAGAAAGCACTGGCGATTGCCGACCGGGCATACGTGCTCGAGACCGGAAAGATCGCGTTGGAAGGCAAAGCGGATGTGCTGATGAATGACGATTCGATCAAGAAAGCATATCTGGGCGAGTAGTGTATGTACGAAATTCCGGAAGGTTATGCGGGTGTGTCGGCCTGCAGGAAATAGAAGGAAATATGGGAGGTATGGCTTATGGAGAAAGTAGTGATTACGATCGCCAGACAGTACGGAAGCGGCGGGCGTACCGTCGGCAAGATGCTGGCAAAGGATCTGGGGATTTCTTATTACGACAAGGAGCTTCTGAAAAAGGCTTCCGAGGAGAGCGGTATCAATGAGGGATTGTTTGCGGGGGCGGACGAGACCTTAAAGAACAGCCCGCTTCTGCGTATTACCAGGAAAGTGTATCAGGGACAGCTGATCCCGCCGGACAGCAACGAGTTCACGTCGGCGGAGAATCTGTTCAATTACCAGGCGAAGGTGATCAAGCAGCTGGCAGAGGAGGAATCCTGTGTCATCATCGGGCGATGTGCGGACTATGTGCTGCGTGATTATGACAATGTGCTCAGTGTGTTTGTCCATGCTCCGGAGGATTACTGTATCGAGCAGGCAAAGAAGAAGCTCGCGATGTCCGAGAAGGAAGTGAAGAAGTTTATCCAGAAGACGGATAAGCAGAAGGAAGAGTATTACAAGCATTTCACCGGAAGAGAGTGGAGTGATGCCAGAAATTATGATCTGTGTCTCGACAGCAGTAAGCTCGGTTATGAGAAATGTGTGGCAGAGATTAAATCATACATGAGGGTACGATTTGGAACTTAAACTACAGCTCCACAATCGTCGGTTCATGATCCAGTGCCGGAATTACCTTCTCCACAAGATCTTTTGTTGAGAACCTGATGCTTGCGGTGTTCAGGCAGGGATGGCATGCAAAGTTATCATAGGAGAGTACGTCTTTATCGATGATGAGGCGTACTCTTTTGTTTTTGTCATTCATCAGCCCCAGGATGCTGACAGATCCGGGCGTGATGTCGAGAAATTCCTCCATCTTTGCTTCGTCTGCAAAGGAAAGTCTTGCGACGCCAAGCTGTGCTGACAGCTCCTTTGTCTTGAATTTCTTTTCGCCGGGCATCAGCACCAGATAGAAGTCTGTGCCCTGACGGTTGTTTAGAAATAAGTTCTTGCAGATATGGGTGCCGAGCAGCTTCTCTGCCTCCTCGCAGGCGGCGATGGTCGGCAATGCGGAGTGCACGGCGCGCTTGTAGTTCACACCGAGCCCATCCAGGAAATCATAGCAGCGGACTTCCTTATCCTCGAGTCCGGAGGTGTCTTCCGGTCTGCCGTCATACAGTACCGGATCAAGCCAGTAGTCTGTCTCCGTCCCGACAGGTGATGCCTCTGACGTGTTCTCATTTTCCGGCTCTTTCATTTTGTTTTCAGTTTCGTTCATGCTGTCATCCTCCTTGGTTGTCTCTTCCGGCTCCGGCAGTGTCAGGAGCACTTTTTCGATACGATTGTGATTCAGCGATTCCGCGCGAAGTTCCGTTCCGTCTTCCAGTGTGATGGTCTCACCCTTTTCCGGAAGGCGGTCTAACGTTTCGATCAGGATACCGCCGATGGAGTCGTAGTCCTCGGAATCCAGATTGGTGCCGAGCGCATCGTTGATGTCATCGAGTTTCAGGCTGCCCTCCACCAGGTAACTGCGGTCGCCCACTTTCTGGATCAGTTCTTTTTCTTCTTCATCATATTCGTCACGGATCTCTCCGACGATCTCCTCCAGCAGATCCTCTAAGGATACCATGCCGACACAGGCACCGTATTCATTCAGCACGATTGCCACATTCATGGGCGCTTCCCTGATCTCCATCATCAGGTCGGCAGTTTTTTTGAACTCATAGGTATAGTAAACCTTACGCAGAATATCACTTATCTTGAATTCCCGCTTGTTCGATACAAACAGGAAATCCTTGACGTGGACGATGCCGATGACATTGTCCGTGTCATCCTGATAGACAGGAATGCGGGTGTACATGGATTCTTTGAAGATCGAGAACAACTCGTTGTAGGACGCCTCGATATTTACCATGGTGATGTCGATCTTGGGAACCATGACATCCTTGGCGCGGGAATCGTTGAAGTCAAACACGTTGTAGATCATTTCCCGTTCTTCCGATTCGATGGCGCCGTCCTCGTGCCCCACATCCACATAGGTCTTCAGATCACGCTCGGTCATGGCGTCCGTCTTTTTGGAAGGATCGATGTGGAGAAGAGCCATCACAAAACCGGACAGTTTATCCACGATGAAAATGAGCGGTGTGAGGACGATCATGAGGAAGTGGATGATACCTGCATAAGATAAGGAAATCTTCTCGGAGGAGCACATCGCCCAGTTCTTCGGTACGATCTCCCCGAAGAGGAGCACGAACAGTGTCAGGGCTCCTGTCATGAATCCGATTGCATAACTGCCCCAGAGGTCGATGGCTATGGTGGTCGCCAGCGAGGAGGCAGAGATATTTACAATGTTGTTTCCGACCAGCACGGTGCTGAGCATCTTGCTGTAATGATCCAGTATGGTCTGCACGGTGGCGGCCCGCTTGTCACCCTCCTCAGCGAGAGCACGGATGCGCACCCGGTTTACCGTGCTCAGAGCCGTCTCGGCAGAAGAGAAAAATGCGGACAGCAGGAGCAGTATCGCTAATATGACAAATTGTATGGCAGTAACAGTATCCAAGTAAGTGTCCTCCAGGTAAGTTTTGCATTGTTGCTGCAACTGTTTTTGCAGTTTCACAGTCGCCTGTTTTTAATAATATGTCATTATATTGGGAGATTGTCAAGTTGCGGGACTTTTCCACATATATATGAATTGGAGGTGGAATGAATGAAAGCAATGACAAAAAACAGTACCTATCCGGTGTTCTTTCTGAAATGCCTGTTGTTCTCCTACGTCCTCACCGTGGGACTTCTGCTTTTGCTGGCACTTTTTCTGTACCGTTTTCAGCTTCAGGAAAAGACGGTGACCATCGGAATCATCGTGATCTATGTGGTATCATCCTTCTTCGCGGGCTTTCTGTCCGGCAAAAGGATGGGAAGCAGGAAATTCCTCTGGGGACTCTTTGCGGGGGTGTTGTATTTCACAGTGCTTGTCCTGGTCTCTCTGATCGTGGATCACGGTGTTTCGGGCTTTTCCGCAAATCTGATCACGACATTTTTTATCTGTGCGGGGAGCGGGATGTTGGGTGGAATGCTCAGTTGACCTTTGGGATATGGTGTGATATAATGAGCCAAATGAGCTTAAGAAGAATCATTCAGGAGGATTTTACCATGAAACATATCAAATCTTTAAGTACAAGAAATCTGAAAGAGTCCATGAAGAAGGGCGGATGCGGCGAGTGCCAGACATCCTGCCAGTCAGCGTGCAAGACATCCTGCACAGTCGGCAATCAGAGCTGTGAGAGCGTAAAGAGCAAATAAGGTGTCATCGGCGTCAGGACAGGAATAGAAATATTCGGTTTGCGGATAAGCAGCGATCTTTTGTCGCTGCTTATATTACGTGTTGTAGTGACGCGATACGCAAAGCGTTTCCGGCCTTTCGTAAAATGATGAGGCAGACGGACATCGCAGAAGGGAAATAAGATTATTGTGATACATCAGTATAAGAATAACGGTTATAACATCGTACTCGATGTAAACAGCGGTTCCGTTCACGTGGTGGACGACATCGTCTATGATGTTTTACCGGTTGTGGAACGAAAGCTCGGAGAGAATGTGACAGATCTGTCAGAATTGACATCTGCCGCAGCGGCAGAGCTTTCTTATCCTGAGGGAGAGCTTCGTGAGGCTGTGGAAGAAATCCTTACGCTTAAGGAGGAGGGAAGCCTTTTCACGGAGGACATTTACAAGGATTACATTTTTGACTTTAAGAACCGGCAGACGGTGGTCAAGGCGCTGTGTCTGCATATCGCCCATGACTGTAATCTGGCATGCCGGTATTGTTTTGCGGAGGAAGGGGAATATCACGGCAGACGTGCTCTGATGAGCTATGAGGTCGGGTGCAAGGCACTTGATTTTCTCGTGAGAAATTCCGGAAACAGAGTTAATCTGGAGGTTGACTTCTTTGGCGGGGAGCCGCTTATGAACTGGCAGGTTGTGAAAGACCTGGTGGCATACGGCAGGAGCCTTGAGGAACCGTGGCATAAGAAGTTCCGTTTTACGCTGACCACAAACGGCATCCTCTTAAATGATGAGGTGCAGGAGTTTGTCAACAAAGAGATGGCAAATGTGGTGCTCAGCATCGACGGCAGGAAGGAAGTTCATGACAGGATGAGACCTTTCCGCGGCGGACAGGGCAGCTACGACATTGTCGTTCCGAAATACCGGAAGCTTGCGGAGAGCCGGAATCAGACAAACTATTATGTGCGCGGAACATTTACGAGACACAATCTGGATTTTGCCGCGGATGTGATGCATCTGGCGGATCTGGGCTTTGAGCAGATTTCCGTTGAGCCGGTTGTTGCGGCCGAGGATGAGGAGTATGCGATCCGCAGGGAGGACATTCCGCGCATCCTCGAAGAGTATGATAAACTGGCCGTGGAATTGATCCGCAGAAAAAAAGAAGGAAAAGGTGTTAATTTCTTTCATTTTATGATAGATTTAGAGGGAGGTCCCTGTGTGGCAAAGCGTCTGTCGGGATGCGGCTCAGGCACGGAGTATCTGGCGGTGACGCCCTGGGGGGATTTCTATCCCTGCCATCAGTTTGTCGGACAGGAGGAATTCCTGATGGGCAATGTGGATGAAGGCATTGTGCGTACGGACATCAGGGACAGCTTCAAATCCTGTAATGTCTATGCAAAGGACAAGTGTAAG
Organism: Lachnospiraceae bacterium; assembly: GCA_022779165.1. Lineage (GTDB taxonomy): Bacteria > Bacillota > Clostridia > Lachnospirales > Lachnospiraceae > VSOB01. Next base: position 4,053 of record JALFTO010000002.1, on the reverse strand, counting down.
GATTGTTTTGCCAGATTCTACTGCAGCGGCGGGTGCGCGGCAAACTCCTACAACTTTCACGGAAATATCAATGATGCATACGATATCGGCTGTGAACTGCAGCGCAAGAGGATTGAGTGTGCCATAATGATAAAGGCGGCATTGGCCGAATAAGAAGGAGAAACAAAATGAAAAAGAAGAGCAATGCGATCATCACTCTGGTCGTTCTGGCTGCACTGTTGGGCTTTCTTGCCTACACGGCGATCGTCGGAATCGGCGCAGAGAAGGCCGGCGCGGCAAGCGGGATCAAGCAGGGACTTGATCTGGCGGGCGGTGTCAGCATCACCTATCAGGTAGTCGGGGACGGAGAACCCTCCGAAGCTGATATGGCGGACACCATCTACAAGCTGCAGAGGCGTGTGGAAGGCTACAGCACGGAGGCACAGGTATACAAGGAAGGAAGCGACCGGATCAACATCGAGATCCCCGGCGTGTCCGATGCCAATGCGATTCTGGAGGAGCTCGGCAAGCCCGGTTCCCTGGTCTTTATGAATTCCGGCGGAGCTGAGGTCTTGAACGGAACCGATGTTGCGGATGCACAGGCGGGAACCCAGCAGGACAAGATGGGCAACAAGCAGGTGGTGGTACAGCTGAAGCTGACCGATGAGGGAGCAACAAAGTTTGCGGTTGCAACTGCGCTTGCAGCACCGACACATGACATCATTTATATTATTTATGACAATATGATCATCAGTGCGCCTTCCGTAAATGAGGAGATCAAAGACGGCGCTGCAGTCATCACGGGAATGGCTTCCTATGAGGAGGCGGAGAAGCTTGCTTCCACGATCCGTATCGGCGGACTCAAGCTGGAGCTTCAGGAACTGCGTTCCAACGTTGTGGGCGCACAGCTCGGAGCGGAAGCGGTTCGTACCAGCCTGCTGGCAGGCGCGATCGGTATGGCGCTTGTCGTACTTTTCATGATTGTAGTTTACTATGTTCCGGGTCTGGCGGCATCTCTGGCGCTGGCAATCTATACGGGGCTGATCGCAGTATTGTTAAATGCATTTGACGTGACGCTGACACTGCCCGGTATCGCAGGTATTATCTTAAGTATCGGTATGGCGGTGGATGCGAACGTGATCATATTCGCGAGAATCCGTGAGGAACTTGCCACCGGCAAGACAGTTCAGTCAGCGATCAAGATCGGTTTCCAGAAAGCGCTGTCGGCGATCATTGACGGAAATGTTACCACGCTGATCGCAGCCATTGTGCTTGGCTTCAAGGGATCGGGATCAGTGAAGGGATTTGCCCAGACACTGGCGCTCGGTATCGTTCTCTCCATGTTCACGGCACTGTTCATCACGAGATGGATCCTGAATGCGTTCTATACGCTGGGAATCAAGGATGTGAAATTCTACGGCGTGGCAAAGGAAAAGAAGACGATCAATTTCCTTTCCAAAAAGAATATTTTCTTTGCGATTTCCATTATCCTGATTCTTTCCAATATCGCATTTATGGGAATCAATAAAGCAAATACGGGCGAGATCCTGAATTACAGTCTGGAGTTTAAGGGCGGTACCTCCACCAATATCACGTTCAACGAGGATATGAGCATTGAGGACATCGATGCGCAGGTTGTTCCGGTGATCGAGAAGATCACGGGGGATGGCAACATCCAGACACAGAAGGTCAGCGGCACGAATGAAGTGATCGTAAAGACAAGGACGCTTTCCGTGGAGGAGAGAGAACAGCTCAATCAACAGCTGAGCGATACCTTTGGTGTGGATCAGGAGAAGATTACGGCGGAGACGATCAGTTCCACGATCAGTTCAGAGATGAGAGCGGATGCCATCATTGCGGTTTTGATCGCAACGGCATGTATGCTGCTCTATATCTGGTTCCGTTTCAAGGATGTGCGCTTTGCGGCCAGTGCGGTAGCGGCGCTCGTACATGATGTGCTGGTGGTACTTGCTTTCTATGCGGCACTGAAGATTTCCGTAGGAAGCACATTCATCGCATGTATGCTGACGATCGTCGGTTATTCGATCAATGCGACCATCGTTATCTTTGACCGTATCCGAGAGAATATGGGACTTGCGGGCAAGAAGGATGAACTGGCGGATGTTGTCAATAAGAGTATTTCGCAGACACTGTCCAGAAGTATTTTCACTTCCCTGACAACGTTCTTCATGGTGGCAGCACTGTTTGTACTGGGAGTGACCTCGATCCGTGAGTTTGCGCTGCCTCTGATGGCAGGTATCATCTGCGGAACCTACTCCTCCATCTGTGTGGCAGGTTCTCTGTGGTATGTGCTCCGCACAAAGCTCGGCGGCAAAAAGAAATAACAGTAAACGGGCAATCAATGTAAAGTGATAAAAAAGAAGCCCCTCCGCATACGTCAGAAAAAAGATGCGGAGGGGCTCTTAGCATAAAACGACAGGGGAAGGTTTATCTTCCGGTTGTCAAGGTGGTAAAATGAGACAGGAAAAGTGGGTTGTCGTTGCCAAAAGGGCAGATTTTGAAAGGATTGGACAACGGTTCGGCATTGATCAGGTTGTGGCGCGCCTTATCCGTAACCGTGATATTGAGGGAGATGAGGAGATTGAGCGGTATCTGTACGGGACACTGTCGCAGCTCCATGATCCGCGCGGTCTATGCGGGATGGAAGAAGCAGCCTGTGTCCTGAGAGAAAAAATCGCACAACATAAGAAGATCCGTGTAATCGGTGATTATGATGTGGACGGAATCATGTCATCCTATATACTGTTAAAAGGGCTTATGCTGTTGGGTGCAGATGCGGATGTGGTGATTCCCCACCGCATCCAGGACGGATACGGACTGAACGATCATCTGATCGAGAAGGCACATCAGGACGGTGTGGACACGATCCTGACATGTGATAACGGGATTGCGGCTTATGGGCAGGTGGATCTGGCGAACCGCCTGGGGCTGACGGTGGTGGTTACGGATCATCATGAGGTGCCCTACGAGGATGACGCGGACGGGAGAACGTATATCCTGCCGCCGGCAGCGGCGGTGGTCGATCCGAAGCAGCCTGATTGCAGTTATCCCTTCAAAGGGATCTGCGGAGCGGTGGTTGCATTGAAGCTCATGCAGACACTGATGGGAGAAACACCGGAGGATTTCCTTGAGATGGCAGCGTTCGCCACAGTCTGTGATGTCATGGAGCTGGTGGACGAGAACAGGATCCTGGTCAGATACGGGCTGAAAGCGATGGAACACTCGCACAACATTGGACTTGCAGCATTGATCGAAGTCTGCGGTCTGCAGGGCAAACCGCTGTCCGCATATCATATCGGATTTGTTCTGGGACCTTGTATGAACGCGACCGGCAGGCTGGATACGGCGAAGCGTGCATTGAAGCTATTACTGAGTGAGACGCATGCGGAGGCGGTGTCGATTGCCACAGAGTTAAAGAATCTGAACGAGAGCCGTAAGGAGATGACAGCGAGCGGCGTGGAGCAGGCGGTCCGGCTCATCGAAGAGAAGGGGCTTGCAGACAGAAAGGTATTGATCGTGTATCTGCCGGAATGCCATGAGAGCCTTGCCGGAATCATTGCGGGACGGATCCGCGAGAAGTACGGCAGGCCGGTCTTTGTACTGACAGACAGCGAGGACGGGATCAAAGGCTCCGGCAGATCGATCGAAGCTTACTCCATGTATGAGGAACTGAGTAAGTGTAAGGATCTGTTCACCCGCTACGGCGGTCATAAAATGGCGGCGGGTGTGTCCCTGCCTGCGGAAAATGTGGAAGAATTTGCCGGACGGATGGAAGAGGAGTGTCATCTTAAACCGGAAGATTATGTGGAGAAGGTGCGTATCGATGCGCTGATGCCCTTTTCTTATGTGAATGAGGAGCTTGTGAAGCAGCTGTCCCTGCTGGAACCGTTCGGAAACGGGAACCGCAAGCCTCTGTTTGCCCAGAAAGACCTGAAGCTTGACAGCGTCAGAGTCATGGGGAAAGATCATAATGTCGGGAAATACAGAGTGACGGACGAATATGGCGGGCACCATGAACTGACATTTTTCGGAGATCAGGGGGAGTTGCAGCAG
>JALFTO010000154.1 GCA_022779165.1 Lachnospiraceae bacterium | reverse complement strand
GCGGACTGCGGAGACTGTGAAGGGTGTTCCGCCTGTTGCCATGACATGGGTGTCAGTATTGTGCTGACTCCGCTCGATTGCCACAGGCTCAGTAAGTTCACCGGAGTCAGTGTGGACGGACTGTTGCAGGATAAATTGGAGCTGCATGTGGTGGACGGTATGATCCTGCCGAATCTGAGTATGTCGGGAAAGGGTCAGGCGTGCGGCTTCCTGGACGACGAGGGGCGCTGTAGCGTTCATCCCGCCAGACCGGACATCTGCCGGATGTTCCCGCTCGGCAGGATCTACGAGGAAAACGGCTTCCGGTATTTCCTGCAGGTACATGAGTGCAGGAAGGAGAACCGCGCCAAGGTCAAGGTGAAGAAATGGCTTGACGAGCCGGAGACCGCAAAGAATCAGGCATTTATTCAGAAGTGGCATGATCTGCTGGGGCGTATCCGCGGAGAACTTGATGAGAGTGGCGATGAGGAGGCTCGGAAAAGCTGGAATATGTACATACTGCAGACGTTTTATCTGACGCCGTACAGAAAGGACTTTTACGAAGAATTTGAAACGAGATACAAGGAGGTTTTATGCAGATTGTAGAACAGATCAGGAATTACATTCCGTATAATGAACAGGAGGAGCATGACAGGGAGGAACTTCTGTATCTGCTGGAAACGGGTGGCGGAAGGGACCTTTTCACAAGAGAAAATAAGACGGCGCACATGACGGCTTCTGCCTGGGTGGTAAATCCTGACAGGAGCAAGGTGCTGATGGTGTACCACAATATCTATCATTCATGGTCGTGGCTCGGCGGACATGCCGACGGAGAGTACGATCTGCTAAACGTCGCGATACGGGAGGTGCAGGAGGAGAGCGGCATCCAAAATGTGACGCCTGTGTCAGATGATATCTTTTCCCTGGAGATCCTCACAGTGGACGGTCATGAGAAGCGCGGGGAGTATGTGTCATCCCATCTACATCTGAATGTGACATATCTGCTTCAGGCAGATGACACGGAGAGCTTGTGCATGAAACCGGATGAGAACAGCGGTGTGTCGTGGTTTACGCCGCAGGGGGCGGTGGACGCTTCCACGGAAGCCTGGTTTCAGCAGCGCATCTATCGGAAGTTGAATGAGAAACTGGCTGCCGTGGACCAAAAGACAAATAAAAAGTAGGTAAAACTGTTGTTTTTTATATGGACAAAATCCGAGAAAAAGTTTACAATAGGCAATGAGTTATGAAAACAGATAACGATCAAACGAAAGGAAGGTATGCAAAATGGCATTAGTTACCACAAAAGAAATGTTCAAGAAAGCTTACGAAGGACATTACGCTATCGGAGCTTTTAATGTAAACAACATGGAGATCGTTCAGGGTATCACAGAGGCAGCAGGCGAGTTAAAATCCCCTATCATCCTTCAGGTATCCGCAGGTGCCAGAAAGTATGCACAGCATCAGTATCTTGTGAAGCTGGTTGAGGCAGCTCTGGAGCTCAATGATATTCCGATCGCGCTTCATCTGGATCACGGCGCAGATTTCGAGATCTGCAAGTCCTGTATCGATGGTGGATTCACATCTGTCATGATCGATGCTTCTCATTTCCCTTTTGAGGAGAATATCGCAATCACAAAGAAGGTTGTTGAGTACGCTCATGACAAGGGCGTTGTAGTAGAGGCAGAGCTTGGTAAGCTTGCCGGTGTTGAGGATGATGTTAAGGTTGCTGACGCTGATGCTCAGTATACACATCCTGATGAGGTTCAGGAGTTCGTAGAGCGTACAGGCGTTGACTCTCTGGCAATCGCAATCGGAACAAGCCACGGCGCATTCAAGTTCAAACCGGGTCAGAAGCCTCAGCTTCGTTTTGACATTCTGGATGAGATTTCCAAGCGTATCCCTGAGTTCCCGATCGTACTTCACGGTGCATCCTCCGTTTCTCAGGAGTATGTAAAGATCATTCAGGCAAACGGCGGTAACCTTGCAGATGCAATCGGTATTCCGGAAGACATGCTTCGTCAGGCAGCCCGTTCCGCAGTATGTAAGATTAACATCGACTCCGATCTGCGTCTTGCACTTACAGCAGGTATCAGAGAGGTTATGTGGAATAAGCCTGAAGTATTCGATCCCAGAGAATATCTTAAGGTTGGTCGTCAGTATGTTAAGGATGTTGTTGCTCACAAGATCACAGAGGTTCTGGGCAGCGACGGCAAGGCTTGATGAGCCGGATAATATTCGACAGATTATAAAGATTAGGAAAAGTGGTTACCGCATTGCGGCAGCCACTTTTTTCGTCTCTGTTCAGGAGGTGCACATCGCCCTGCACGATTTATGCTCTGCTATACCAGCATCTCCACCGCCAGAACGATCAGAATCGCACCGGACAGCCAGGACAGGTCAAAACGCATCTTTCCGGCGAGATGTTCGCCCAGCCATACGCCGGACAGGATAGCGACCCCGTTCAAGACAAAGGAAGAGAGCAGCAGGATCGGGATATGGATATTGACGAGGGCGGCGCCGAGTCCGACTGCCATGCCGTCCAAGGACAGTGCAACGGCAAGAGAGCAGGATTCTGCCAGGGAGATACTCTTTGAGGAGTCGGCGTCAGCTGTTTCGGGATTGGCATAGATGTCGAGGATGAAGCCGAAATTGAACAGCGAAAACTGAATCCGTTTCGTCAGATTGGAGTGATGCCTGATCAGCGTCTTTGTGATATTGTCGAGCAGCTTGGCAAGTCCGATCAGAAACAGGATGGCAAAACAGATCACCGCACCGGCGGCAGATGGCAGGAAGGGCTTTAACAACGTGCCGAAAAACAGGGAAGTGCCGAGGATCGCACAGCAGATACCGTTCAGAACCAGAGCGGAGCGGAGGGGAATCCGGATGCGGCTGCTGCCGTAGGAGAATGCTACCGCAAAGCTGTCAATCGAGAGTGTCAGGGCAAGGATCAGCGCTTCGGCGAGAAGAAGGAAAAAAGACATAGAAATACCGTGCCTTTTGTATGGTTTACTACAAAATATGCGCGATATGTAAAATTGCTGCATGACTACATCGACTCGATATGCAGGAATACGCTTGACTACATGGGATCAAACCGGATCTCTTTTTTGCTCAAAAACCTGACAAAGGTCTTGTCCCAAAGCGTTTCGGCCGTCTTGTCCAGGGTGAAGCCGGAGAGTGACACACCGGTGGTACATGTGATGCTGCTGCCATCATAGCGGATCGTGACGACGAAAGAACGGACAAAGCCCGGTGAAATGGCGGTATCACTTTTGCTGATCATACTTTCCGCTGCATCGGGAGTCAGGTGGAGAATAAATTTGAAACTAAGCGGTGTATTCGTTCCCTTGATCAGGGAAAAACACAGAGGGCGCATATCCTTCCATTGCGACAGCTCATAGGGATGGAGACCGGGATCGTCGCGTTCTTCCTTGGGATAGAATTCTCTTCGGACCTGTCCGTCGATCAGAAATGCGTTATAGGTAACAATGGAAGCTTCCTTTAATAAAAAGGAATCAAAACAGTCGGAAGCCAAAAGGCTTGCCATAAATTTCTTAAGTTCCGTAATCCGGCAGGTAACCATAGGAAACTCCTTTCGCAGCGTGATTTTCACGCTGAATTTATTATATAAAAAAAACAAACGGGATACAATGTAATAATGTCTTTACAGAGATGATATGCCATGATATCATTATGTAGTAATTGAAACTACATTGAATGGTTAAGGAAAATACTATGAGTTATAAAATTGTGTTGGACAGCTGCGGGGAACTCCCGGAGAAGCTGCGGAACGATCCTCATTTTGAGCGGGTGCCGCTCAGCCTTGAGGTGGGAGATTACCATGTGATGGATGATGATACATTTGACCAGAAGAGATTTTTAAAAGAAGTGGCAGCGTGTCCCACCTGCCCAAAATCGGCGTGCCCATCTCCGGAGAAATATATGGAAGCGTATCGGACGGAGGCAGACCGTGTCTATGTGATCACGCTGTCGTCCCACCTGAGCGGAAGCTACAACAGTGCGGAACTGGGCAGGCAGCTTTATCTCGACACGTACGGACATAAGGATATTGCGGTAATCGATTCGGAGTCTGCGAGTATCGGGGAGACGCAGATTGCGCTGCTGGCAGTGGAATTGGAGGAACAGGGAGTTCCTTTTGATGAGATCGTGTCGAGGCTGCTGGAGTTTCGCACGGAGCAGAAGACGTATTTTGTTTTAGATAATCTGGAAACGCTCCGCAAGAACGGCCGGCTGTCCGCAGTCAAAGCAATGGTGGCCAGCACGCTCAGTATCAAGCCGGTGATGTCGGCAAAGAGGGGCGTGATCATTCAGAAAGGGCAGACGATCGGGATCAAGAAAGCCATGATAAAAATGGTGGATTATATGCTGCAGGAGCGCGGTGATCTCTCGGGAAAGAGAGTGATGATCTCTCACGTGAATTGCCCGGAACGCGCGGAATATTTTAAGGAGCAGCTCTTAAAACGCACGAAATTAAAAGATATTCTGATTCTGAATACGGCCGGGGTCAGCAGTATGTATGCCAATGACGGCGGGATTATTGTGAGCGTGTGACATGGCTTACATAATCCAAAACGCGGAAAGGAACGTGTGATAGGGGTTCGGAACCGTTTTACATGATCTGGAACTGGATGGATGAGTGTGTGAGAAAGAAAATCGCAGCCAGCTGAAGAAGTAAGATCGCGGGCATGCCATAGACAAAATACCAGTGTCTTGTCTTATGGCGGAAGGTGTACATTCCCAGAATGGAACCGATGCTGCCGCCGATGATGGCAATGATAAACAGGGTGCTTTCCGGAATACGGAAGGCGCCCTTTCTTGCTTTCCATTTGTCGATCCCCATCAGAAGGAATCCGAGAATATTGACCGCGAGTGCATAGCCCGCGAGTGTTAAGATGACATCCATAAGATTCCTCCTGACAGGGAACGATGTTATTCGTACTTCTTGCCTTCTACTTCCTGCATTTTCATTGCTCTTACTTTGCAGGATAAGCCGAACAGATTGATGAAGCCTTCCGCATCGTGATGATCGTACAGATCACCGGTTGTGAAGGAAGCAATGCTCTCGTTGTACAGAGAATAAGGAGAAGTGGTGCCTGCCTTGATGATGTTGCCTTTGTACAGTTTGAACTTCACTTCGCCGGTCACGTACTTCTGGGTGGACTCGATAAATGCCTGGGTTGCCTCGCGCAGAGGTGTGAACCATTTCCCTTCATATACGATCTGAGCGAGCTTGTTGCCCATCTCTTCTTTTTCACGATAGGTGTCACGGTCGAGGATCAGCTCCTCAAGCTGCTGATGTGCTTCGTAGAGGATGGTTCCGCCGGGTGTCTCATATACGCCGCGGGACTTCATGCCTACGACACGGTTCTCAACGATATCGACGATGCCGATTCCGTGCTTCCCGCCCAGTTCATTCAGCGTGCGGATGATGTCGGAAACCTTCATCTTCTTGCCGTTTACGGATGTGGGAACACCTTTTTCAAACGTCATGGTGACATATTCGCCCTCATCGGGAGCCTTCTCAGGTGTTGTGCCGAGAACGAGCAGATGCTCGAAGTTCGGCTCGTTTGCGGGATCCTCGAGCTCCAGACCCTCATGGCTGATGTGCCACAGGTTCCTGTCGCGGCTGTAGCTGGAATCAGCAGAGAAAGGAAGGTTGATGCCGTGAGCCTTGCAGTACTCGATCTCACTCTCGCGGGAATCCAGAGTCCACTTGTCATTTCTCCATGCTGCGATGATCTTTAAGTCGGGAGCCAGAGCCTTGATGCCGAGCTCAAAACGAATCTGGTCATTTCCCTTGCCGGTAGCACCGTGGCAGATGGCGGTAGCGCCTTCCTTGCGGGCAATCTCAACCAGCTTCTTGGCGATGACCGGTCTTGCCATGGAAGTGCCGAGCAGATATTTGTTCTCGTATACGGCATGCGCTTGTACGCAGGGAACGATGTACTCGTCACAGAACTCGTCTGTCACGTCTTCGATATATAATTTCTCGGCGCCGCAGGATTTTGCTCTCTCCTCGAGACCATCCAGTTCTTCGCCCTGTCCGCAGTCAACGCAGACACAGATAACTTCGTAGTCAAAGTTTTCCTTTAACCAGGGAATGATTGCGGTGGTATCGAGACCGCCTGAGTACGCCAAAACGACTTTTTCCTTCATAATAAATATGCCTCCTGTTGTAATTTCACATGATTTGTTTTTCTCTACGCACTAATATACATCATCTGAATACGGAATGCAAGTGTAATTTTATGCAATA
>JALFTO010000150.1 GCA_022779165.1 Lachnospiraceae bacterium | reverse complement strand
TCAAACAATTCTCCCATGCACTCACTATTTCATTCAATCACAAAAATATTCTATATCATCTACGATTCCCTGCATAAATTCCCCACCACTGCACACCCTATCCTCGAAAGGATGGTATACTATGAACGACGAAGAAATAATCTGTAACTGTATGGGTGTCACTGTCGGAGTGATCAAAGAAGCTTTCCGGAATGGTGCTCATTCTGCAGCCGATATCCAGAATGCAACCGGCGCCGGAACTGTCTGCGGAGCATGTCTTGGTGAAATCGAACTTTTACTGAATCAACTTTCTGCTGTGAGATGAACCCTGGGTTCATGGCCCGCTCTGCTTCGAAAAAGGACTCCATACCATTTGGTATGAAGTCCTTTTTACATGCAGGAGATGGGACTTGAACCCACACACAGTCACCTGCGTCAGATTTTGAGTCTGATGCGTCTGCCATTCCGCCACTCCTGCGTCTTTTACAGCCGAATATTATATTAACATATCCCTGCTCTATTGACAAGCAAATTTTTATACATTCTCAATCTGCCAGTCAATCTCAGACAGACCGTTCTCCATAAGGAAGGCATTGGTCTTACTGAAAGGACGGCTGCCGAAAAAGCCTCTGTATGCCGAGAGCGGACTGGGATGAGGTGCCTCCAGAATCAGATGCTTCGGATTGTTTAACATGCTCTTTTTCATCTGTGCCGAGCGCCCCCACAGGATAAATACGATCGGGCGGTCCTGTTCATTCAGGATTCTGATCGCTGCATCGGTAAACTCCTCCCAGCCGATCCCTCTGTGTGAATTTGCTGCATGCGCCCTGACCGTCAACACAGTATTTAACATCAGGACACCCTGTTTTGCCCATTTCACAAGATAACCGTTATTCGGAATATAACAGCCCAGATCGTCATGCAGTTCCTGATAGATATTGACGAGTGACGGCGGTATCTCTACATCCGGCTTCACGGAAAAACAGAGTCCGTGAGCCTGCCCGTCATTGTGGTACGGATCCTGTCCCAGGATCACCACCTTCACATCCTTGAGCGGTGTGAGATGAAATGCATTAAAGATATCATCTGCCGCCGGGAAAATTTTGCGTGTATGATATTCCTCCATCACCTTCTGGTGCAGTTTCCTGTAATAGTCCTTACGAAACTCCGGCTTTAAAGGCTCCAGCCAGTCATTTGAAATCGGTGGCATATCGCTTCTCCTTTTTCTTCCGTATCCATGGCAAAAGGCACACTGACGCGCCTTACTTTCCCAACATATCCTATGATATCCTAGAGACGTACCGACACATCCCTGCCACGCAGGTATTCTTTCACTTCCCTGATCTCCAGTTCTTTATAGTGGAACAGAGATGCTGCAAGAACGGCTTCCGCCTTGCCTTCCGTGAGTGCATCATAGAAATGTTCCAGTTTTCCCGCTCCGCCGGAGGCGATCACCGGAATGGAAACACTCTCTGCCACAGCACGCGTCAATTCCAGATCATATCCCGCCTTTGTTCCGTCGCAATCCATACTGGTGAGGAGGATCTCGCCTGCGCCCAGCCGCTCTGCTCTGACGGCCCACTCAACGGCGTCGATTCCCACATCCACACGACCGCCGTTCTTATAAATATTCCAGCCGCTGCCGTCCGCCCTGCGCTTTGCATCAATTGCGACAACGACACACTGGCTGCCGAATTTATCTGCCGCCTCACTGATCAGTTCCGGACGATTAATCGCCGAAGAATTGACGGATATCTTGTCCGCGCCTTCCCTGAGGATCGCCTTAAAATCCTCCACGGTACGGATCCCGCCGCCTACGGTAAACGGAATAAAGACCTTCTCGGCCACCTTCCTCACCATATCCACAACCGTATTTCTCGCATCCGAAGATGCCGTGATATCAAGGAATACGAGTTCGTCCGCCCCGGCTTTATCATAAGCTGCCGCGATCTCCACCGGATCTCCGGCATCCTGCAGATTCACAAAATTTACACCTTTAACTACCCTTCCTCCGTTTACATCAAGGCAGGGAATGATTCGTTTCGTATGCATTTAGTTTCCCTCCCTGCCGATGTTGATAAAATTCTGCAGTATCTTCATCCCGATCTGCGAACTCTTCTCCGGATGGAACTGACAAGCATAAACATTGTCCTTCTCCACGGAGGCATGTATCGTCACACCATACTCTGTTGTGGCTTTCACAATACTCTCCTCCCGTGCTCTCAGATAATAGGAATGAACGAAATAGACATAAGATCCTTCCGGAATTCCCTGAAACAGAGTTCCCTCAGAAGGGTAATCCAGCGAATTCCAGCCGATGTGGGGCACTTTAAGATCTTCCCTGTCCGGTATCCGCACAATCTCTCCCGGCAGGATGCCCAGTCCCGACACGCCGTCACTCTCATCACTCCGTTCAAACAATAACTGGAGTCCCAGACAGATTCCCAAGAAAGGGGTTCTCTTCTCCACGGTGTCAAGGATCACCTTTTCCAGTCCATAGCCACGCAGTTTTCCCATGGCATCGCCAAAGGCTCCCACCCCGGGGAGGATCACCTTTTCCGCTGACAGAATCATATCTCTGTCACGGGTTACGACAGGATCCTCTCCAAGGAATTGCAATGCCTTTTCCACACTTCTGATATTTCCCGCATCATAGTCGATAATCGCAATCATATGTCTTCCCTCTGCTGTCCGTTATTATTATTTAATACTGAAGTTTTCCCTTCTCATCAAAGCTTGGTATCTCCTGTCCGACGATCCGTTTTAATTCCTTGGTATATGCCACCTTATCGGTGATCATCGTAAGCCGGATGGCTTCGTCCTCCGGTATCCCGTAAGTATTCTGCAATACCGCAAGCAGATCCAGATAAACATTCTTGACCTGTGCGGAGACTCCGTAACTTTGTGCTTCTGCCTCGATTGTACGCTTATACTTTTCCACACCGGAGATCAGCGCATTGAGCGCCTCCAGCTCCATGCCATCCATCTTCTTATAATTCTCATAAGATTCCAGCTTTCTCTCAATCTCCATGTACAGAGTTGCACCCGCAAACATCGCTTTTTCACTCTTATTCAGCTTCTTGGTGGAGAGCAGTTCATATACGGTATGCAAATCTCCTTCCCGGTATGCCTTTTTTGCCTCCTGCTTCTGAAATGTATCAGGCAGATACACGGCAAACAATTGAATTCCGAAAAATACGGTCAATCCGAAAAAGAATGCAGCCAATATCCTCTTTTTGCCGAGTGGCCTTTCCGGTTTTGTCGGAGGCTTTTCCTTTTTCTCTTTCTTTGGCTTCGGAGGTTTCGGTTTCTTTTCCTTCTTTGACTTTTTCTCTTTCTTTGGCTTCGGCTTCTTTTCCTTTTTGGGCTTTTTAGGCTTTATTGGTTTCTCATTATCGATACTTCTGAGAATGTTGATATTTTCATCCGAGAGATTCAGCTGCCCCGTTTCTTGTTTGATCTGAGCATCATCTTCATCATCCTCGTCTGTCAGGAACTTAAGCAGCCGCTGTAAGAGTCCCGGACCTTTTTCTCTTTTTTCAGGCTTTTCCTTCTTTTCCCTTTTCTCTTTCTTTTTCTTCCTCCAGCCCTTATTCCCGCTCTCTTCCGTTTCCTCAAGAACGGTTTCCGAACTGTCCGAAGTGATATCCTCCCGCATGCCGTCATTCGATGGTTCCGGATTATCCGACAGACTTCCCATCAGACTCAGCATATCATCATCAATTTCATTTTCGTCCGTCTTCTTTAAGAGTTCACTGATATCTGACAAGTCATCATTATCGCTCACAGAATCAATCAGTTTTGACATATCCTGATCGTCGGAACCGAGTCCGCCCAGCGCTGCCATGAGATCGTCAATCTCTGACTGATCCTCAAGCGTCTGTGTCCTGTCCGGTTCCGCATGCTCAGGCTCATCCTGCAGCATATCCGTCTCTGCCTGACCGGGCTCGTCCTGCAGCATGTCTGTTTCTGCCACATCCGACTCACCCTGCAACACGTCCGCTACATGCTGACTAAAATCCTCCGGCAGCATGTCTGTCTCAGCCTGAGCAGGCTTTCCGGTATCCTGCGGCTCCTTTTCTTCAAACAATTCCGCAATTTCAGGAAAATCCATTTCCTCTACCGGAGTATCCTTGTCATCTGCAGCCAGATCCGTGTCTTTTGCGTCATCATCCAGACTGTCCAGCAATGCAATGAGATCATCCTCCTGCATTGCTTTGTCTTCCTGTATTTCTCTGTCTTTCTCCTGAATATCTGCCAATTTTCCGAGTGCCGAATCTTTGGACGGTTCTTCTTCATTGACAGTCCTTAACAAACTGTCAAGATAATCCTCTTTTCCACTCATGAAGTTCCTCCCGCTCACTTGCGTTATATCTCAATGCCGGCAAGGAAAGCCACTGCATTCTGCGCAATGGAAATTCCCTTATCCCCCAATTCCTCTGTCATCTGATAAAGTCTGCCATGTACCCTGATAAAGTCAGCTTTTTTATTGAAATAGGCAGCTTTTTCAAAAGGGAACCGAATCACTCCGGGATACTTAAGCCCAACTCCCAGTTCCAGAATCAGAACATTCCTGTTCAATGTTCCCTGCAGCCACTTTGTATATTTATCCCACATTGGCGGCATCTGATCGCTGTCCTCCTCGAAGAGAAGCGGCTGCACAATCCGATCCACCTTTAAACCGGATTGCATGATTAAGTCATCCTTTCCGGTCGTAATGACAAAGTAATTCTTCCCTGCCAGAAGCTGCGCCAGCTTTTCATACGCTTTGGAGAGTATGTCCTGACTGCTCTCCGCCTCAAACTCCTCACCGGTTCCGACAAGCACCATCTCGGCTGTTTCAAGTTTCCCCATCAAGTCTTTCTCTGTTCCCTGCATCGTCTTTCCTCAAAAAATCTCCATGGCGTGAAAAATAAGCCGAGAAAAATTCCCGGCTTTTTTCATTTTCCTATAAAACAAACTGATCGATCGTCTTTACCAGGTTGCCAATCTCCGGCTTGGATAACTGCGCATCAGCTCCCAACGCCTCACCTTTTCGCCTCATCTCTTCATTTACAAGGGAAGAGAAAATAATTACCGGAATATCCTTTGTCTCATCGTCTTCCTTGATCAGCTTTGTGAGCCGATGTCCGTCCATAAGCGGCATCTCGATATCGGTAATGACGCACTGTACGTGCTGCTTCAGCGTGCCTTCTTCCTTACATTCCTTGATTACATCCCAGGCCTGCTGTCCATTCTCTGTATGGATCAGATTATCATATCCTGCCCGTCTTAAGGAATCCACGATAAGCTTATTCAGAAGCGCAGAATCCTCTGCGATCAGAATAGGCACATTACATCTCTGGCGTTCTCCCAATTCATCAATATCCGTAACCTTAAGTCCCGTCTCAGGATTAATATCGGAAACAATCTTCTCAAAATCAAGAATAATAATCAACTTGTTGTTAAATTTGATGATTCCGGTGGAAATTCCCTCTTCTGCAGTAGAAATTGTAGCATCCGGCTTGATGATCTCCTTCCAGGATACCCTGTGAATCCCTACGACAGTATCTACATGAAAGGCGATATCCAACTTATTAAAGCTTGTGATAATGAACAGACCGCCTTTTTTAGACTCTCCGCGCTGAAGGCAATTCTTGAGATCGATCGCTGTGATCATCTTGTCACGCGGCATAAAAATCCCTTCAATACTGGGATGTGAATTAGGAACCGGCGTCACCTCCTGATATGTAATAATCTCTCGAATCTTTGCTACATTGATTCCGTAAGAATTCCCATCCAGGGTAAATTCCAATACTTCCAGTTCATTTGTACCGTTTTCCAATAAGATTTTTGTGTCCATCCCGCTCTCACCTTTCTCTTATATTTCCGCTTTCATTTCATCTACAGTTTTTGCTATCTTTGTG
>JALFTO010000133.1 GCA_022779165.1 Lachnospiraceae bacterium | reverse complement strand
TCCACTTCATTGATCCGCTGTCTGATCTTAGATGAATGCGGATAGCCCGCCGAATACCATGACACATGCTTGCGCATCTCCCGGATCGCGGTATATTCCCCCGTGCATGCAAGCATCAGCTCCGCATGCTCGAGGATCTGTCTCTTCACCTCAGCAAGTTCCGGCCGCGGCAATGTCTCTCCGGTTTTCATAAAATGAAGAATCTGTGCAAAGATCCACGGATTGCCTCTCGCGGCTCTTCCCACCATCACGCCGTCGCACCCTGTCTGTTTAAGCATGGCAACCGCGGAAGCGCCGTCCGTCACGTCGCCGTTTCCGATCACCGGAATTGTGACATGTTCCTTTACCTGTCTGATGATCTCCCAGTCTGCCTTTCCCGCATAATACTGTTCTCTGGTCCTGCCATGCACCGCCACAGCCGCTGCGCCGGACTCCTGCGCAATATGGGCAATCTCTACCGCATTCACACGAGCCTCGTCAAACCCTCTGCGGATCTTGATCGTCACCGGCTTGTTGATGGCTTTTGCTGTCTGCTCGATGATCTTTCCAACCAGCAGCGGATCTTTCATGAGTGCGGAGCCTTCCCCGTTATTGACGACCTTCGGTACGGGACAGCCCATATTCAGATCCAAAATGGAAAAAGGTCTGTCCTCGATCCGTTTTGCCATCTCACTGATGATCTCGGGATCCGAACCGAAAAGCTGTAATGACACCTGCTTTTCCTCCGGGTGGATCGCCATGAGTTCTTCCGTATTCTTATTATGATAATAAATGGCTTTGGCACTGACCATCTCCATGCAGGTAAGACCGGCTCCCTGTCTTGCACACAACAAACGAAAAGGCAGGTCTGTCACGCCTGCCATAGGAGCCAATATGATATTGTTTTCCAGTGTCACATTGCCAATCTGTAATTTTCGCACTAAATTCTTCATTTCTCTTTTTTCTTTCCGATATGAGCCATCAGATCCGCATTTTTCTCATAGATAATGCGAAGCCCGTCCAAGGTCAGCGCGCTGTCATACACATCTATGGTCTCCGTCTCCTCGGAGATCATCCTGCCCAGACCTCCGGTGGCAATCACCTTAAGATCATCATAGCCTGTCTCTTTTTTGACCTGCTTAATAATGTATTCCGTCTGCCCGATCTGCCCATACACGAGACCTGCCTGCATGCTGGATATGGTTTCCTGCGCAAGAATGGACTTCGGCTTCTTGATCTCGACCTCCGGCAGCTTTGCCGCTTCCTGTGAGAGCGCTCTCTGGGAAATCTTCAGACCGGGAGCTGTGATCCCTGCGCTGAAGCTTCCGTCCGCCGTCACCAGATCGTACGTTGTCGCCGTGCCGAAATCCAGCACAAGCACCGGTCCTCCGTACTTCTCATACGCTGCCACAGCATCCACGATACGGTCGGCACCGATGGCGCGGGGATTCTCCGTTGTGATCTTGATCCCTGTCTTGACGCCGGGTCCCACGATCAGCGGCTCAATCCCTGCATATTTTACCATGGCACCGGTGAGTGCATGCATGATATTCGGCACTACGCTCGCCATACTGATTCCTTCCAGTTCCGTGATGGAGATCCCGTTGATCCGAAGGAGCTCCATAATGCTCAGCCCGAATTCATCCGAGGTCCTCGGTATCTTCGTCGTGATCCGGAAGCTCTTCAACAGACTGCGTCCCTGATACACGCCAAAAGTGATATTTGTATTTCCCACATCCACAACTAACAGCATCTATTCTTCCTCCAACAGTTCCGAGATATCCTCATGATTGACAAGCACTCTGTAATACAGGCTGAGTGACCGGAACAGTTCCTTTCGCTTGCGCCTGACCTCTCCCACCATCAATCCGCTGCTGATCTCGTCGTAATATACGTCGTTCTCCTCCGCATCCGTCTCAAGGGAAACACCCCCGTCCGGTTCAAAGACGATGGTAAAGATTCCACCCACTTCCTCCGTGAACAGCACACACAGGATATGCAGTTCATTCTGAATCGATTCCGGAATCCGTTCAAACTGCTTGTTAAAATAGTATTTTTTGTCATATGCGTTCGCGCCGCACAGTACGATTCTCTCCTCAGACATAGCCATAGAATCCTCTCACCGACACTTCACCGGCATACACCTCCGTCACAGTGCCGTCCTCCTTTTTGACCAGAAGTTCTCCCCGTTCGTTGATCCCGAGAGAAATTCCCGTGAATTCCCCCTTGGGATCCAACACCTTCACTGCAGCGTCTTTGTTGATCAGCCGCGCATTGTATTCCTCCAGAATCCCGGAGAGACATTTGCGCTCTGCAAGCAGTTCATAATCCCATTCAAAAATGTGCATCACTTCCGCGATCAGACCGCTGCGCTGTATCCCGCTGCCACCCTCAAGTCGCAGTGAAGTCGCGATCTGCCTGATCTCCTCCGGGAATTCCGTCTGATTGACATTGATCCCGATCCCCACTACCACATAATCGATGCTGCCGTCCTCCAGGTTCATGCCCATCTCCGTGAGGATACCGCACACCTTTCTGCGGTTCACGATCACATCATTCGGCCATTTGATCATTGGTGACATTCCTGTCACCTTCTCAATTCCTTTCGCCACACTGTCCGCTGCAGCCAGTGTGAGCATGGAAGCATATTCCGGTGCAAAATCCGGCCGCAGGATGATCGACATCGCTATAGCCTCACCCGGTTTCTGCTGCCACGACCTGCCGCGCCTGCCTTTCCCCGCGGTCTGCATATCGGCCACCACCAGCGTCCCATGGGGCGCACCGTCCTCTGCCAGACGCTTTGCCTGCTGGTTCGTGGAATCTGTTTCAGGCAGATAATGCACATTCCGACCTGCCCAGACAGTATCCATCCTGCTGACAAGCTCGCTCTCCGAAAGGATATCCGGGGTCTGGAGCAGCCTGTAGCCTTTCCGTGGCACAGATTCGATCTCGTAGCCTTCTTCCTTCAGTTGTCCGATTACTTTCCACACTGCGGTGCGGGAGACACCGAATCTCAGGCACAAATCCTGTCCCGACACGTAATCCGATCTCTCCCGCAGCAACGTCAATATCTCAGTTTTCAAAATTTCGCTCCAAGTGTAGCCGCCATCACAGCCTTGATGGTGTGCATCCTGTTTTCTGCTTCATCAAATACGACGGACTGTGCAGATTCAAACACCTCATCCGTAACTTCCATCTCGGTGATGCCGAACTTCTCACCCATCTCTTTGCCAATCTTTGTATTCAGGTCATGGAATGAGGGCAGACAGTGCATAAAGATCGCCTGTTTTCCTGCCAGATCCATGATCCTCCGGTTCACCTGATAGGGAGAAAGATCACGGATACGCCCCGTCCACACCTCATCAGGCTCTCCCATGGATACCCACACATCGGTGCAGATCACGTCCGCACCCTTTACGCCGGCTTCCGCATCTTCCGTAAGCGTGATGCTTCCGCCCGTCTGAGCTGCAATCTCCCGACAGGTCTCCACCAGACTCTTATCCGGAAAATATTTCGCAGGCGAGCATGCCGTGAAATGCATTCCCAGCTTTGCACAGACTACCATATAGGAATTACCCATATTGTAACGGGCATCCCCCAGATAGGCGAGCTTTACACCCTCCAATTTACCAAAACGGTCATGAAGATGCTCCCGGATCGTCAGCATATCGGCAAGCATCTGTGTGGGATGGAATTCATTCGTCAGACCGTTCCACACCGGCACGCCTGCATACGCGGCAAGTTCTTCGACAATATCCTGCCCGAAGCCTCTGTATTCGATTCCTTCATACATTCTACCGAGAACTCTCGCCGTATCGGCTATGCTCTCCTTCTTTCCGATCTGGGATCCTGTCGGGTCCAGATAGGTAGTACCCATGCCCAGATCATGTGCCGCCACCTCAAAAGAACATCTCGTCCTTGTGCTGGTCTTCTCAAAGATCAGCGCCACATTTTTCCCGCGGAGCACATCCACCGGGATTCCCTTCTTCTTTTTGTCCTTCAATTCCGAAGCGAGATCGAGCAGATACAGGATCTCCTCCGGTGTATAATCAAGAAGTTTCAGAAAATGACGTCCTTTTAAATCCATACTGTACCATCCTTTGTCTCTATACGACACACATGTCATATATTTCTATTTTGTCACAATCTCCTTGAGAGAAGAAGCCAGTCCCGCAATCCCCTGGATCTCGGAAGGGATAATGATCTTGGTTGACTGACCGTCCGCTGCCTTTTCAAATGCCTCCAGGCTCTTGAGGCGAAGCACGGCCTCATCAGCTCCGGCCTCACGGATGAAGCGGATACCGTCTGCGGTAGCCTGTTGCACCTTGAGAATCGCCTCTGCCTCACCTTCCGCCTCACGGATCATCTTTTCTTTCTCAGCTTCCGCACGCAGGATCGCAGCTTCCTTCTCAGCCTCCGCCTCCAGAATTGCGGATTCTTTCTTACCTTCCGCCACGAGGATCGTGGATTTCTTTTCACCTTCCGCACGCAGGATCGCTTCACGTCTCTCACGCTCGGCCTTCATCTGCTTCTCCATCGCATCCTGGATTGCTGCGGGAGGAATGATATTCTTCAGCTCAACACGGTTCACCTTGATGCCCCAGGGATCAGTTGCGATATCAAGAGAAGCGCGCATCTTTGTGTTGATCACCTCACGGGAAGTCAGTGTCTGATCCAGTTCCATCTCACCGATGATATTACGCAGCGTGGTTGCCGTCAGGTTCTCGATCGCCATGATCGGGTTCTCGACGCCGTATGCAAACAGCTTCGGATGCGTGATCTGGAAAAATACGACCGTATCGATTCTCATCGTAACGTTATCCTTTGTAATCACAGGCTGCGGAGCAAAATCGACCACCTGCTCCTTCAACAGAACTCTCTTTGCCACCCTGTCAATGAACGGAACCTTCACATGGATGCCGACAGACCATGTCCCCTGATAAGCGCCGAGACGCTCAACAACATAAGCGTGCGCCTGAGGCACGATCCTGATACAGGATGCCACGATCCATAAACCAATGATAAAAAATACAATAAAAACTACTGCTAAAGCCATTTCTTTTCCCTCTTTTCTTTTTAGATAAAACCCGAAAGACGCAAAACAATCTTTCTATTGTTTCTCGCCCACGATCAGCTTGACACCCTGAATCGCAAGGATTTCCACCACGGAGCCCACCGGGAATTTCATTTTGTGATCCACAGACCTTGCGGACCACTCTATACCTCCCACGGTAACCTGACCGATTCCCTGCGTATTGTCAATCTCACTGATCACGATAGCCTGCTGCCCCACAAGACTCTCCGCATTGGTGCGGATTCTGTCTTTGTTGAAATATTTCACCGCGATCGGTCTGGTCAGGAACAACAGCACCAGGGACACTACGATGAACACGGCGATCTGAAGCCACAGCGGAAGATGAAGTAGCGCCACCAATGCGGCAAACAAGGATCCCCCCGCAAACCAGATGGTCGTAAGTCCCAGAGTAGGGATTTCTATCAAGATGCAGACAATCAGTACAACCAGCCAGAAAACAGCCATATTCATATCCTTTCCCTCCATATTTTGAAATCCTTTTTATCATACTATATTCGCAGGCAAGACGCAAGCGGGCAAAAAAGGAACTCCCGAAAGAGTTCCTTATATCTATCGATCACATCGTTTTTTAACATGCGGTAAATATCCGTTACCAGAACACATGACTGCCGACAACGATCCCGTCATGATTTCCTGCCCTTCTGAAATGCGTCGCCGTGCCGACGTTGGAAACACCGGAGATTGCCTCCTGTGCAGCCTGCAGACAGCTCGCCTTCACGCCTTTCTCGATCTTCCTCTCAACAGCGCCGTTCCTCGCAGGCGGGAACTGTCCCGACGCATAGATTACCTCAGAGATCGTGTTGGGATAACCGCCGCTGCGCACACGGTTCATCACAACCGCTCCTACCGCGAGCTGACCCTCATATGGCTGATTCCCTGCTTCGCACTGGATCAACGCCGCCAGCAGAACATCCTCCGCGGTTGCCGCCTGAACCGCACCCAGATTCTCATTGATCAGCGGTGCCTGCTCGGCCGCCGCCTCAATAGCTCTCTGCTGTGTGGCTTTTGCCTTTTCTTCTTTTTCCTTCTTTTCCCGGATCTTGATCTCTTCCATCGTCTCACCGGAATCGATCATAAATTCCACTTTTGCGTATTCAGTGGCAATGTAGCCGACATCTCCTTCATAGTTAACGCTTACCCAGTCATCATCTATGACCTCGATTGCCTCCACTTCCTCGTTTTTGGAAAGGAGTCCGTACACACCGGCATCCTCCGTCGGCTCCTTTCTCACCCGCAGAGAATCCGTCTGGATCGTGGCAACCAGATTTCCCACATCCTCCGCCATCTCCTCAGCTTCCTTGCCGAACACCAGATAGTCATCCTTTGTCCAGCCCACCAGATTCCCCGATTTTAACTTCGTCCAACCGTTACGGCGTTCCAGAATCTCGCCTCCGCAGTCATTGTAAAGCTTGCCGACCTTATCGGAATTCTCATCAGCCTCTTCCCTCACATTGACGGCATCCTTCACATTTGCCATAACCAGATTGGACTTCTCCGAGTCATCCTCGTCGGATGATTCCGTTTTGTCACTGTCCTTTTTCGTATGTTTCGAATCGGAATGATCCGATGCACTCTCCGGCGCATCCTCCGGTTCTGCGTCCAGCACAGCAGCTGCTCCTGCGTTTAACGAGCTTAAGCTGGCTGTATTACCGGCAATTCCTGCTGCCTGAAACGCCGTGAAAGCAATCGCACCCGCGATCACCCCGAACAGGCGGTGCAACAGCCGTCTGCCTCTTTTCTTCATAGAAACCTCCAAAAACGCTGCACTCATATATTTCACAGATATTGCATTATATTACGAAATTATTAACATTTCGTTCATGATAGCAAAATCACTGTATATTGTCAAGTTTCGGCTGGTTTTTGGAGATTTATACAGATATTCTATAATTTTTTTGCCTTCTCCACGCAGGCGCCGACAGCATCCATCACTGCTCCGCGCAACCCTTTTTCCTCCAGTACTCTCACCGCCTCGATCGTAGTTCCCGCCGGCGAGCACACCATATCCTTAAGCTCGCCCGGATGCCTCCCTGTCTCCAACACCATTTTGGCACTGCCAAACACTGCCTGAGCCGCGAATTCGTATGCCTGTTTCCTTGGAAGCCCCGCTGCCACGCCGGCATCTGCCATCGCTTCGATAAACATAAAGACATATGCCGGAGAGCTGCCGCTGACGGCGCTGAACGCATCCATCAGTCCTTCCCTGATCTCGGACGCCCTTCCGAAACTGTTCATGAGCGTCATGGCATAGTCCATATCTTCCTGCGTCACGCGATCATTCCTGCATACGGCAGTGCAGCCTTCTCCGACCATCGCCGGTGTGTTCGGCATGCAGCGCACCAGCCTGATCCTTTTGCCGAAGACTTCCTCATACCAGTTTATCGTTTTGCCTGCTGCGATTGTGATTACCAGCATATCCTCTGTCACATCATCGCGGATCTGACCGATCACGTCAGCCATAAACTGCGGCTTCACCGCTAACAGGAGCACATCGGCCCCCTTTGCCACCTCTCTGTTGTCAAGCGTCACTGCGATTCCGTACTGCTCCCGCACTTTATCGATCGTTGCCTGCGTAGCGGCAGATCCGATCACATCCTCCTTTGTGACGATCCCCTTTGCAAGCATTCCGCTTAAGATCGCTTTTGCCATGTTGCCAAGTCCGATCACTCCTATTTTCATTTCACTTTCCTCCTCTGCCTTGATGCTTCATACAGCAATATCGATGATGCGACTCCCGCATTTAACGATTCCACCTGTCCTTCCATCGGAATCTTGATATAGGCGTCAGCGCAGTCTGCGATCCGATCCGTCAGGCCGTTGCCCTCGTTTCCAACCAGAAATGCCGACGGCTGTGCATAATCCGCCTCGTCATACCACAGTTTTCCCTTCAGATGAGCCGCATAGACACGAATGCCTTTCTGCCGGAGCGCCGCAATACTCTGTGCCAGGTCCTCCACATACACAAACGGCACACGATACACAGAGCCCATCGTTGAGCGGATCGTCTTGGGATTATAGATATCCACCGTATCCTTCGACATGATAACGCCGGAAACTCCCGCGCCTTCTCCCGTGCGGATCATCGTTCCCAGATTGCCCGGATCCTGAATATCCTCCAGCAAAAGAAGCAAGGGCTTCTCTCCCTGCATCATATCCTCCAGAGAATGATGATACATCTTCATCACACACAGGATCCCCTGTGGAGTCACCGTATCCGCCATCTTCTTAAAGACTTCATCCGTCACCGTCTCATATGACACTTTTGTCAGTTTTTTCTTCACATCTGCCAGGTATCCATCTGATTCCGGGCGCGCCGGGCTGTCCATACAACGCGAAAAGGATTCGGAAAGATACACTTCCCGAATCCGCTCTGCAGGCGCCTCCAGAAACATTCTGATGCCTTCTGTCACGAAGGCTTCCTGCTCTCTGCGCACCTTTGCTCTCTCTCTCAGATGCACCACTGATTTCACTCCCCGGTTTCCAAGGCTGGTAATCATTTCGTGCTCCTTTACTCTATTTTTCCCTGTAAAAAATATTCCTTATCTTGACAGCGCTTTGCTGACCTCGTACTGATATTCCGGAATGCCCTTTTGCATTGCGAGAGCCTCCTCAATATCAAAATCCTGGAACTCGCCGTGCTGATAACCCACCACGCGGTTTGACTTGCCCGCACAGAGGATGTCCGCCGCATAGGCTCCCATGATAGATGCATAGAACCTGTCCTTGCAGGTCGGGCTTCCGCCTCGCTGCATGTATCCTAAAATCGTTGCTCTGGTCTCCATGCCGGTTGCCGCCTCGATACGGCGCGCCATGGATGTGGAATGTCCGATTCCCTCCGCATTGATGATAATGTGATGTTTCTTGCCCGTCTTGCGGTTCCTGATAATATTATTGATGATCCGCTGCTCGTCATAGTCATACTTCTCCGGGAGCAGGATATCCTCGGCTCCGTTTGCCACACCGCACCACAGTGCGATATAACCTGCATTCCTGCCCATAACCTCAATGATACTGCACCGTTCGTGGGATGAGGAGGTATCACGCACCTTATCAATTGCATCCATTGCCGTGTTGATCGCCGTATCAAAACCGATCGTATACTCTGTACATGCAATGTCCAGATCGATCGTCCCCGGCAGTCCGATCGTATTGATTCCGTGGCGCGCCAGCGCCTGCGCCCCTCTGTAGGAACCATCTCCGCCGATGACAACCAGCCCGTCAATCTTATGCTTCTTGCAGATATCCGCGCCCTTCTGCTGTCCTTCCTCCGTGCGGAATTCCGAACAGCGGGCTGTGCCGAGTATCGTGCCTCCGCGCTGAATGATATCAGACACGCTTCTGGCGTCCATATCTATGATTTCTTCATTCAGAAGGCCCTGATACCCTTTCTTGATTCCTTTTACCTTAACACCGTTGTCAAGTGCTTTACGCACCACTGCACGGATTGCAGCATTCATGCCGGGAGCATCGCCACCGCTTGTCAGCACACCGATCGTCTTAATTTCCTTGGCCATGCGAATTCCTCCTTTATTTTTTACATTCTAAACTTTTTCGGGCGCAATTTCAATATTCTTTATACAACCTTTACATTTTCTTCCCCAAAAGCGCTTCCCAGGATCTGCACCAGCGTCTGATCCGCCTTCACATTTTTGTTAGCAGGCAGCTTCTTCATCGCTCTGGTCGCCTCCACATAAATGACAACGCTGTCATTTCCTTCCGATCCGCCGAGAATCGCATTCAGCTTCTCCGCATTTTGCTCGTATGCCTCCATGGTAGGAAATTTGACCCACAGTTTTTTCGGCATCTGGTCAAAGGCTGTGATCTGCTCGCAGATCAATTTTGCGTCTTTCTCCTCCTCAACAGACGCTCTTCCCTTGATAAACACTTTGTTATCAACGACCAGTTTGTCCGCATTCTTCTCATAATCTCTCGGAAATACGATGACCTCCACAGTTCCCGCCAGATCCTCCAGCTGCAGAAACGCCATGACCTTGTCATTCTTTGTGTACTTGATCTTTTTATCCGTGATGATCCCGCCGATCACAGCAGTCTTACCGTCCTCCACAGACACCACACCCGTCTCTTCATCCAACAGGAAAGCCGAGGTCATATCCGTGATATGTTTCTTCCAGAGGGCTTCATACTCCTCGAGCGGATGACCGCTGACATAGATTCCGAGTACCTCCTTCTCAAAGGCAAGCAGCATTTCCTTAGAGTATTCCCCGACATCCGGCATTTTTATATCATAATTCTCTTTCTCGGAATCATCCGCGAGGTCAAACAGGGTGATCTGCCCCGCCATATTATTTTTCTTATCCTGATGAATGCTGTCGAGTACTTTGACGTAAATGCTCATCAACTGCTTTCTGGTAGCACCCATCCCGTCAAAGGCGCCCGCCTTGATCAGATTCTCAATCGTTTTTTTACTCACATCGAGTTCGGAGGTTCTGGTCGCAAAATCCTTGAGATTTGTGTATGGTCCTCTCTGCTCCCGCTCCTTCACAATATCATTGATCACATTGCGCCCGATGCTCTTGATCGCCGTGAGTGCATAGCGGATCGATCCGTCCGACACGGAGAACCCGGCCTCCCCGGCATTGATGTCCGGCGGCAGGATCTCGATCCCCATGCCCCGACAGGTCATGATATATTCGGACACCTTCTTGGGATTGTCAATGACCGACGTCAGAAGCGCGGCCATAAACTCCACGGGATAGTAATATTTCAGATAAGCCGTCCGGTACGAAACCACAGCATAGCAGGCGGCATGCGACTTGTTAAAGGCATATTTCGCGAAATCCATCATATCGTCATAGATCTGACTTGCCACCTTTTCGTCAATTCCGTTCGCCACACATCCCGGCACACCCTCCCCGGAATTGCCGAAGATAAAATTTGCACGCTCCTTTTCCATGACGCTCTGTTTCTTCTTGCTCATGGCACGACGCACCAGGTCACTGCGCCCCAGCGTGTAGCCGCCCAGATCCCGGACGATCTGCATCACCTGCTCCTGATATACGATACACCCGTAGGTCGGTGCCAGAATCGGTTCGAGCTGCGGACACGGATACGTGATACTGTCCTGATTGTTTTTGCCTTTGATATATTTGGGGATGAAGTCCATCGGTCCCGGGCGATACAGTGAGATCCCGGCGATCACATCCTCCAGGTTCTGAGGCTTCAGCTCTTTCATGAAACTCTTCATCCCGGCACTTTCCAGCTGGAACACGCCGTCGGTCTTTCCCGTTCCGATCGCGCCGAGCACCGCCTTGTCATCATAATCGATCTTACCCATGTCAAGTTGTATGCCTGTCGTCTTCCTGACATTTTCCACCGCATCACGGATCACGGTGAGTGTCCGAAGCCCCAGGAAATCCATCTTCAGAAGTCCCAGTTCCTCCAGTGTCGTCATCGTAAACTGTGTGGTGATGGAGCCGTCGGAACCTCTTGAAAGTGGCACGAATTCATCCGCACTCTTCTGACAGATCACGACACCTGCCGCATGCATGGAGGTATGCCTCGGCAGCCCCTCCAGACGCTTGCACATATCGATCAGTTCCTTTACCTGTTCATCCGTTTCATACAATTTCCTGAATTCCGGGTTGAGTTCCAATGCCCGGTTCAGTGTGATATTGAGCTCGTTCGGCACCATCTTGGCAATGGAATCCACATAACTGTAAGGCAGATCCATCACCCTGCCGACATCGCGGATCACGCCCTTGGCCGCCAGCGTACCGAATGTGACAATTTGCACCACCTTGTCCGCTCCGTATTTTCTGCTCACGTAATCGATCACTTCCTGACGTCTCTCG
This sequence comes from Lachnospiraceae bacterium, assembly GCA_022779165.1. Lineage (GTDB taxonomy): Bacteria > Bacillota > Clostridia > Lachnospirales > Lachnospiraceae > VSOB01. The sequence continues at coordinate 7,637 of JALFTO010000133.1, read as the reverse complement.
TAACAGAAATCGATATCGATATCAGGCATGGACACACGCTCCGGATTGAGGAAGCGCTCAAACAGCAGATTGTAGCGGATGGGATCGATATCCGTGATCTTCAGGCAATACGCCACGATACTGCCCGCTGCACTTCCTCGTCCGGGTCCCACCATGATCTCGTTCTGTCTGGCATAATTGATAAAATCCCACACGATCAGGAAGTAATCCACATATCCCATATTCCGGATAACGCCCAGTTCATAGTCAAGTCGCTCCCGAAGCGTCATGCCGATCTGCCGCATAACGCTCTCCTCATCGACATCATGATACCGCTCCTCCAGTCCTTTCGAGCACAATTCGTTAAGATACGACCAAGAAGTATAGCCCTCCGGCACTTCGAACTTCGGGAGCTTCGTCACGCCGAACTCGATCTCCACATGACACCTGTCCGCGATCCGCTGCGTATTCTCCACAGCCTCCCACGCATAGGGAAAGAGGCCTTTCATCTCCTCCTCGCTCTTGACGAAATACTGACCGCCCTCGTAGCGCATACGGTCCTCATCCGCCAGTTTCTTGCCGGTCTGCAGACACAACAGGATATCGTGAGGCTTCACATCGTCCGCATAGGTATAATGGACATCATTTGTGACAACGAGCGGAATATCGAGCTCCTTGCTCATCTGCAGAAGCACCGTATTGACAGTCCGCTGCTCCGGAATGCCGTGATCCTGCATCTCCAGGAAAAAATTGCCCTTTCCGAAGCACGCTTCATATTTGCGCGCCACCTTCTTCGCCTCATCCACGAGGCCTTTGACGATATAGCGCTGCACCTCTCCCGCCAGGCAGGCTGACAGCGCAATGATTCCTTCATGGAATTGGTTCAGGACTTCCATATCCACTCGGGGTTTATAATAGTAGCCTTCGGTAAAACCGCGGCTCACGATCTTCATCAGATTGGCATAACCCGTATTGTTCTCCGCCAGCAGTACGAGATGATAATAACGATCCTCACCGCCGGTCAGCTCCTTGTCAAACCGGGAATTCGGCGCAACGTACACCTCGCAGCCGAGCACCGGATTGATGTCCGCTTCTTTGCAGGCACGGTAAAAATCAATGACGCCGTACATAACGCCGTGATCCGTGATCGCCGCGCTGTCCATGCCCAGTTCCTTGACACGCTTCACATATTCTTTGATCTTGTTGGAGCCATCCAGAAGACTGTATTCCGTATGAGTGTGAAGATGTACAAACGCCATGACTTTCTCTCCTGTTGCTGTAGTAATCTTGTAATGAAAGAGGGATAAGGCAGCTGCCCTATCCCTTTTATCATACTGGATTATACACATTTTTTCTATAAATATTTCGCAAAAGTCCTTATAAATATTTCTTGAGAGCCTCTGCCTTGTCGGTCTTCTCCCAGGGAAGATCGAGGTCGTTACGTCCAAAATGACCGTAAGCCGCGGTCTGCTTGTAGATCGGGCGTCTTAAGTCAAGCATCTTGATGATGCCTGCCGGACGCAGGTCAAAATTCTCACGGATCACGTCAACCAGCTTGTCATCAGCGATCTTGCCGGTGCCAAAAGTATCTGCCATAATGGATGTAGGCTGTGCCACACCGATCGCATAAGAGAGCTGGATCTCGCACTTGTCAGCAAGTCCTGCCGCCACGATATTCTTTGCCACATAGCGGGCTGCATATGCAGCGGAGCGGTCTACCTTAGTGCAGTCCTTTCCGGAGAAAGCGCCGCCGCCGTGGCGTGCATATCCGCCATAAGTATCCACAATGATCTTGCGGCCTGTGAGACCTGCATCGCCGTGAGGTCCGCCGATCACGAAACGACCGGTAGGATTGATGAAGAATTTGGTGTCGGCGTCAACGAGTTCTGCCGGAAGCACCGGATCAAACACATATTTCTTGATATCCTCGTGGATCTGCTCCTGCGTCACATCCTCATCATGCTGTGTAGAGAGCACGACTGCCTCCAGACGCTTCGGCTTGCCGTTCTCATCATACTCTACGGATACCTGGCTCTTTCCGTCAGGTCTTAAGTATTTCAGCGTGCCGTCCTTTCTCACCTTAGTGAGCTGGAGCGCCAGCTTGTGTGCCAGAGAAATCGGATAAGGCATATACTCCTCTGTCTCATTGGTCGCATAGCCGAACATCATACCCTGATCGCCCGCGCCGATCGCCTCGATCTCCTCGTCAGACATCTTGTTGTCCTTTGCTTCCAGCGCCTTGGCGACGCCCATCGCGATATCGGAAGACTGCTCATCGATCGCAACCATGACCGCACAGGTATTGCCGTCAAATCCATACTCGGACTTGTCATAGCCGATCTCCTTTACCGTATCGCGCACGATCTTCTGGATGTCAACATAGGCATTTGTGGTGATCTCACCGGTAACCAGCACAAAACCGGTACAGGTCGCGGTCTCACAAGCCACACGGCTCATCGGATCCTTCTCCATCAGCGCATCCAGGATCGCGTCAGAGATCGCATCGCACATTTTGTCGGGATGTCCTTCCGTAACAGATTCGGAAGTGAATAAACGTTTTTCCATTTCTTATTATCCTCCTTGTAAAAAAGAAGTCCGCTTACTTAAAATAAGCGGACCTGGTGATTGATATTCAAATCCTCTTATTGTTCGATTCACTCGCTCAGGTTAGCACCTTCCATATAGGGGTTGCCGGGTTTCATCGGTCCTATGTACCTCCACCACTCTGAATAAGAGAAAAAGCGATATGAAATTGTGTTTGTTACACGGGATTGCAATATCACGTTACAAGAAAAGCATACACGCTGTTCACCGAATTGTCAACAACTAATCTCTTTTCCTCTGAGCAGAATGCGATCCGTCTTCAGCCCGTCCTTTTTCAGAAGGACGACATTGGCGACTTTTCCCGGTGTCATGCTTCCGTAACGGTCAAAGAGTCCGACGCTCTTTGCCGGATTCACCGTCGCACATTTTACCGCGCTTTCAATCGGAATATTCATCTCAAGAACCGCTGTGCGCATGCAATCGAGCAGATTGGTCGCGGACCCTGCGATCGTTCCGTCATGAAGCGTGGCAAGATTGCCCCTGACCTTCACCGGCTGCCCGCCCAGACTGTACTCTCCATCCTCAAGACCGGTAGCCATCATACTGTCACTGATCAGGATAATCTTGTCATCTCCGAAGATCTTGAAGGTGGTCCGCACTGCAGAAGGATGAATGTGCACGCCGTCACAGATCAGTTCCACCTCAGCCCTCGCATCCGCAGCAGCTGAAACCAATCCCGGTGCACGGTGTGTATAGGGATTCATGGCATTGTACAGGTGCGTCACATGAGATGCCCCGTTTGCAAAGGCCTCCATGGCTGTATCATAATCCGTGGCAGTATGCGCAAGTGACAGCACTGTCACATCTTTTTCCTTTCGGATGAACTCCATAGCCCCTTCTGTCTCCGGAGCGATATCCACCAGCCTGACCGCACCGCCCGAGGCGTCATTCAGCCGCTCAAACATCTCTACATCCGGCTTTCTTAAGAACTCCGGATTCTGCGCTCCTTTCTTGCTCTCCGCAATAAAGGGTCCCTCCATATTGATGCCCCACAGCTCTGCCTGATCGGACGGCAGCGGACATTCCCTGTAGGCTTTGGCAGCCCGGCACACCTGCGTCAGCGTATCCTCCGCAAGCGTCATCGTCGCAGGAACGATCACACCGACCCCGACCGACGCTTCATATCGTGCCATGGCATCGATCGCCTCTTTGGTGCCGTCGCAGAAATCATGCCCGACACAGCCGTGAAAATGAATATCAATCAGTCCGGGAATGGCATAACATCCTGTCCCATCAATCGTCTGACTGTTTGCCGTATCGGAGAACGCCTCCTCTGCCGTCGCCACAAATTTATCATCTTTGATAAAAATATCACGTTTCTCGAATTTTCCTTCTTCCGTGTACACTTCCGCATTTTTGATGATCATTTCTTTATTCTACCTCTTTCCGTTTTTTATCACTATGCCCATTTCCGGAAAAAGTTAAACGAGCGACAGTGCCGCCTCATCGGCAACGACCGTCACATCCGGATGCAGCTGCAGGACAGATGCCTGAACCTTGGGTGTGATCGGCCCGAAAAATGCTTTCTTTAAGATCTCCGCTTTGTCCTCACCGCTGACTACCACGAGCACTTTCTTCGCCTGCATGATTGTGCGGATTCCCATCGTATAAGCCTGTTTGGGTACATCATCATAGGAAGCGAAAAACCGCTTGTTTGCCTCGATCGTGGAAGGGGTCAGATCCACACAGTGCGTCTGGGGTACAAACTCCTCCGCCGGCTCGTTAAAGCCGATATGTCCGTTGTGTCCCAGTCCGAGCAGCTGCAGATCCACACCTCCGAGTGACTCTATGATCCGCTCATACTCCCCGCACGCTTTCGCACTGTCTGGCTCCATGCCATCCGGCAGATACGTGTTCTTTGTATCGATATTGATCTTGCTGAAGAAATTGGTGTTCATAAAGTAATAATAGCTCTGATCATTCTCCCTCGGAAGACCTTTATACTCGTCCAGATTCACCGATGTCACTTTGGAAAAGTCCAGATCGCCCTTGCGATACCATTCCGCCAGCTGCTCATAAGTGCCGATCGGCGTGGATCCGGTAGCCAGTCCGAGCACGCAGTGGGGCTTGATGATCACCTCTGCAGAGATGATGTTTGCCGCCTTCCTGCTCATGTCTTTGTAATCCTTTGCTCTTACAATATTCATAGTCGTTCTCCCTGTTTTTAGTTTGCATACTGTCCGCCGCATAAGGTGCAGGCTGCATCTGCAGCGTCCTTTCTTCCGCACTTATGCGCATATCAAACGCCGGAGGCCTTTATGGACCTCCGGCGTGTCAGGATCTCGATATGACGCTATGGTCCATATCTTAATTTTATAACATCTTCTTCATCTCATCAGCTACGAACTGTACCTTGGTACCGATAATAACCTGAACAGATGTCTTGCTGGGTCTCATCACGCCAGCCACTCCGGCAGATTTGATCTTCTTCTCATCTACCAGTGTGTAATCTTTTACTTCCATACGAAGTCTTGTGATGCAGTTGTCGCAGTCTGTAATGTTATCCTTGCCGCCCAGACCTTCCAGAATGATCTCAGCAACCTTTGTATAATCATTGTTGGAAAGCACTGCTGCCTTCTCCTCATCGGAAACATCATCATCTTCTCTGCCGGGTGTTTTGAGATCCCATTTGAGGATTGCAAAACGGAACACTGCATAGAAAACAACGAACGCCGCGATACCAAGAGGAATGATCATCCATGTATTCTGTGCTGCAGGAAGCGATGCCGAGAACAGTAAGTCTGTTGCTCCGCCGGAGAAACAGAAGCCTGCACGGAATCCGATTGCTACGGCGATCACTGTAAAGATACCATACAGAAGTGCATAGATCAGATACAGTGCGGGAGCCAGGAACATAAATGCGAACTCGAAAGGCTCAGTTACGCCGCAGACAAAGGAGCAGACTGCTGCGGATGCGATCAGACCGATCGCAACTTTTTTCTTATTATCCTTAGCACACTGGATCATTGCCAGCGCTGCACCGGGAATACCGAACATCATCGGTGCGAAGAAGCCGGACATATACATACCAAGGCTCCATGTCACATCTGCGCTCGTCTCTCCTGCCCAGAAGTGGGAGAGATCGCCAAGTCCGATGGTGTCAAACCAGAATACGTTGTTCAGTGCATGGTGCAGACCTACCGGGATCAGCAGACGGTTCAGGAATGCATAGATACCTGCGCCGACAGCACCCATTCCGACGATCGCCTGACCAAGCGCGATCAGCGCACCGAAGATCAGCGGCCATACGAACAGCAGGATCACGGATGCAATGATAGAAACAACACCGGCAATGATTGCCACACAGCGCTTGCCGCTGAAGAAGCTGAGCCAATCCGGAAGCTTGGTATTCTTAAATCTGTTAAAGCAGGTAGATCCGATAATACCGGCAATGATACCGATAAAAGGATTCGCAATTTTGCCGAATGCCAGCATCGCATCCTGATTGTCGGCAACGGAAGGCATAAACGCGGTAACCGTACCTGCAGAGAGGAGCGTGGTGATCATCAGCCAGGAAGCCAGAGCAGCCACACCGCCGGTACCGTCATTGTTATCGGACATACCGACACCGACACCGATCACAAACAGCAGTGCCATATTGTCGATCAGGGCTGCACCCGCTTTCACAAGGAACAGTCCCAACAGGTTTACAAAGCCGTTGATATCACCGCCCTGCATCGTAGACGGGCAGAGCAGATAACCGATACCCATCAGCAGACCGCAGATCGGCAGCACCGCAACCGGAAGCATCAACGCTTTGCCAAGTTTTTGTAAATACTTCATCATAATATTTACCCCCTTACTCTTTTTTTCAGTTCCGTCCTGACAGCGGAACATTGTGCATGTTTTTTTATTCCATAGGGGAGATCACTGCAGCTTCCCCTCAGAATACAATAATGGTTTCTTTTGTGAAATACTTCACTTCTTGAGTGTGAGAACGGTATCTCCAACCGCCACCTCTCCGTCCGCCCGTTTCTCAATCTGCGAGAAATCATCGCTGTTGCAGATCACCACCGGTGTGATGGTATCGTAGCCTTCCTGCCGTATCAGTTCAAGATCCGCCCGGATCAGCAGATCGCCCTTCTTAACCTCCTGACCGTCCCGGCACAGGATCTCGAATCCCCTGCCGTCCATCTTGACGGTGTCAAGACCCACATGGATCAAAAGATCTACGTTGTCCTTTGTCGTGATCCCAACCGCGTGTCCCGTGGGGAATACAGTACTGACCACACCGTCTGCGGGAGCACACACCCTGCCGTCCGCCGGTCTGATCGCCACGCCTTTTCCGAGGATCTCCTGTCCAAAGGTCGGATCACTCACTTCCTGAATGCTCACACAGGTTCCCTGCATAGGTGCTGCAACAGAAATCTCTTTCTTTTTAAAAACATCCAACAGTCCCATTTTTGTCCTCCATATCCCTCATAGTATTTGCAGAATAAAAATAAAAAAAACCAAACTTTATAAAATAGTGAATATCCATTGATTCACTTTTTTATAAAATCCGGTTTTGCCTGTTTCCAGTAACAATCCACGCGTATGAAACGGTTTCCGGCAATTACCAGCCGTATAACCTGTAACTTAAATTCACAATATCATTTTCCACAAGGAATGTCAATACCAAGAAATATCCTTTGTAAATATTTACCAATTACCATTGTGCATTTTCGTGTAACGCTTACAAGATTTCTTCTGCAAAATAGTCAGAATTGACAAACAATTCTGCGGACATATTAGAAGATACTCAAAAGCTGGTTCTTCCGAAAGGCGTTGTTCTGACAGACAAAACGATTACGCGCCTGGAATTCTATTCTATTCTTTCCATCAAAGTAGAAGATGAAATGGCTGCGGATTCTTTTTTGGATAACGAACAGCCTCTCTCTTTTTCCACAAGAGTACGAAACAGTGCTGTATTTCAAAAATTTGCCAGGAAATATGAGGAAGATATCGAACTGTTATCCCGTGAAATAAATCAGATGGTTCGTGAAAACAAAAAGATTGATGTAGACATGCTCCTTGCCAACACACTCTCGCTTCTGGAAACGGAGGACGGCGGC